>VSOB01000024.1 GCA_009774625.1 Lachnospiraceae bacterium | reverse complement strand
TGGTCCTACATAGAAGAGCGGCTGAAAGAGGATAAGAACGGAAATACGGATTGATCTGCAATGCATGAAAAATACCAGAAGAAACATATATATTAAGAAAAAAGAGGATCCATGATATGGGTGCAGTGATTAATGTATTAAAAAATGACAGTAAGGAAGAACGGGTAAAGCAGTTTACAAGATTATTCGCCCAAATGGTAAGTGATCGGGAACGGAACCAGTATTTACAAAGTAATTTACAAAATAAAGGCAGGAAAATATAATAAAGTAGAATATAGTTTGTTTCGGAAAGGAAAATATGAAAGAAATAGTGGGAATTTATTGCCGCCTTTCAGAAGAGGACAAACATAAAAAAAACAAGGAAGATGACAGCGAAAGTATTCAAAACCAAAAATCTATGTTGATAACATATGCGATGGAAAGGGGATGGGAGATTTACAGAATTTACAGCGATGATGATTATACAGGTTCAGACCGAAACAGGCCGGAGTTTAACCGTATGCTTTGTGATGCAGAAGAGGGAAGAATCAATATCGTATTGTGCAAGTCCCAGTCAAGATTTTCGCGTGAACTGGAAATCGTGGAAAAATATATTCATGGATACTTTCTGTTATGGAATGTCCGCTTTGTCAGTGTGGTGGACAATGCGGATACAGCACTCAGAGGGAATAAAAAGGCGAGGCAGATCAACGGTCTGATCAATGAGTGGTATTTGGAAGATATGTCAGAGAGTATTAAGAGTGTTCTGAATGACAAACGTTCGAAAGGGCTGCATATTGGTTCTGCTGCGGTTTATGGATATAAGAAGGATCCTGAGAGGAAAGGACATATTATTAAAGATACCAGGGCGGCGGCGGTTGTACACGATATTTTTGAAATGTTTGCTGCTGGATATGGGAAAACACAAATAGCCAAGGAACTGAATAAAAGAGGGATACCCAACCCGTTTCAGTATAAGTTCCTGGCTGGGGAGTATGGAGACAAAGAGCGGGAAAGCAAAGGGAAATTTGCACATTTGTGGCGATATCATACTGTAAATAACATCCTGAAGAATGAGATGTACATCGGAAATATGGTTCAGGGAAAAAGTGGAACCATTTCTTATAAGATGAAGAAAAAATATTACAAGCCAAAGGATCAGTGGTTTGTTGTTGAAAAGACGCATGAGCCGATTATAGAGCAGGATTTGTGGGAAAAAGTGCAAATCCTGCTTCAGGAAAGATCTGTACCCCACAGGGATGGAAAGATAAGCATACTGGCAGGAAAAGTTGTATGTGCGGGCTGTGGATATGCACTGAAGGTGAATTATACCCGCGGGAAGCGTTATCTGAGGTGTAAGGTGAACCAGTGTCTGGAGAATATCTGTGAAGGATGCTGTATTTCGGAGGATTTTCTCAGGAAGAGAATCCTGGAAGCATATAAAGATATGGTCTGGCACTATTTAAATTCGGAACAGGCCGAGACTTTGATCTCACTTCCAGATAAGGGGACTGAGCGGCAGAACGCTGCAAAAAAAGAAATACGTAAGTATTGCCAGGAAAAAGAAAAGTGTGAAAATGCTTTGCAGGAATTGTACCTGGATAAAGTAAACGGAGAAATTACAATAGAAGAATACAGGACATTTTCCAAAAGGTTTCACGAAGATATCAGACGTTATGATGGACTGGTTGCAGAAAGGCAGAAAATGATTGAGGAACTGGAACGTCAGACAAAGGAAAGATTGTCCAAAAAAGAAATCATAAAAAAATATGCTGATGTAAGCGAGCTGAGCTATGATATTATGGATAAATTTGTCGATCATATTGAAGTAGGCCGCAGGAACAGTCGTCGAGAAGAATATCCGGTGAAGATATACTGGAAGTTTTAGTTGTTGTGTTAACAGAAGGACCTCACAGGAGGCCGGAATGCCAGAGATCACATCCGCAGTGTTGATATACATATCATTGCCATAATAATAACGGATGATTTCAATGGGGGCATAGCCTTCGTCCGCCAGATATTTGGACCCCCACTGTTTGAGTCCGGAACAGGTGACCCGTTTGCCGTCGCAGTAAGAGGTGAAAATGGGCTGGCGGACACCGGGACGGGACAGGAAGTTGGCAAATATATTGTCTACCAGCACATCTATGTTGTCAAATATATTCCGTCCATGAATCCATTTCTGATCATAGGCAGTGGACGAGGTAATGGTAAAATCATATCCCTGATTTCGGTACCATTCTGTATATACCCGGTTCAGGGTGAAAGACATGATGACAAGGATATTGGCATAGATGGCCGATTCCGGCCATGTGGCATAAATTTCACAGGAAGCCACATTTTTGATGTAATCTTTATAGCGTACATAGTAATTCTGAGCGGTGGGATCGGAGGGCACGCCGTCATGGACAATGACATATTCGGGGATTACCACACGGCTCAGGACGATTTCACCGGATTCGTCCATTGGTTTGATTTCGTCTTCTGGAATTTTCGGCGGATATTCTCCGAACAGTGTATGTTCCGGGATAAAGATATCCTCTTCCGGTGCGTTTGATTCCAGCGGGATCATACTGATAGGCTGGATAGCGGTGACATCCGGCAGAACCTCGGTACCGGAAACAAGAACAGGCTCATAACCTTCCGCAGTGACTTCGATATTGTATTCGGAATAAGGCTGTACGAGCTGTTCCGGTTCCAGACTGTATTCCAGATTGGGAGCCGGAAGTGAAACCGGCGGTGTCTGACCGCTTTCGTCGGTGCTAAGTGTCATCAGGGGTGTCTGAGGATCTCCGGTATAAGAGATGGTAACGGTGGCATGCTGAATGGGAATCATACCAACAGAAGAAACAACGGAAATCCGCAGGGTACCTTCTGAGGAAGGAGCCTGCGGTTCCTGTTGTGCTTTCCAGACAGGATATTCGGGCATAAAAATACCTCTGCATTTTTTGTTATCGTATGCAGAGGTATGAAAATTGGTGCAGGTACAAAGGGGTCAAATGACATCTATTCCAGATTTAATTTTTTGTTCATCATATAGAGGATGATACAATACCATACAATGCCAAGAAACAGACTGGCAATGGAGATGGTGGTTATGGTGTTTGTAAAGTAACTCATAGGATTGAAATCTGCACTTTGCACATAAATGATCTGAGGCATCATCAGCACACTGGTGACAGACTGAATCAGGCAGTAGATTCCGATATAGCATAGTATGGCTCCCATGATTCTGTGTCTGTGAAAAGTCTGTCCCAGAACGATGGCACAGTAGATGGCCAATGTTCCGCTGATTGTACCAATGACTGCCGAGAACAGAGTCACCACCAGAAAAACAGGCAGGGAAATGGAAGCATCATGAATCAGCTCCATCCATTCGCTGATCAGGGAGGACATGGTAACTCCCGGAATCTCCAGTATCTCCACCAGCAGAGGGAACAGCAGGAGTCCCAGGCTGATCATAACCAACAGTTGGGTGATCCATTCGCACAGGCTGTGAACCAGCAGCTTGGAAATCACAAGCTGGCGTTTGGTAACCGGCAGGGTATGCATCAGATAGCCTTCGTCTGTATAGAAATTATGGTAAAACCGTATCCCCACATAGATGGTCATGGCAAGGGATACACCGATGATGGTGATATAGTACAGTGAGAAAAGAAGGATGGCAACGCTGCGTGATGCTCCACGGATATTGCCGTCCAGAGTGCGCAGGAGCAGCATACCGATGATTGTGGTAACGACAGTAAAAGAATTGATGATAATAAGGACTTTCCAGACAGCCTTCCACTCATATTTGATTAAATGCTTCAACATGCGAACACCTCCTTGAAATAAGCGTCCAGAGACATACCTTTTTGTTCACGAACCTGTTCGGCAGGCGCATATAAAAGTATACTGCCGTCTTTGATCAGGATCACATCATCCAGAATATTTTCAATATCCGAAATTAGATGTGTGGAAAGCAGAATCGTGGCATTTTCCTGGTAATTGGAAATAATGGTCTTTAAGATGTAGTCTCTGGCGGCCGGGTCCACGCCGGCAATGGGTTCATCCAGGATATAGAGCCGGGCATCTCTGCTCATGACCAGTATAAGCTGCACCTTTTCTCTGGCGCCTTTGGACAGGGTTTTCAGCCTGTCCAAAGGATGGATCTCCAGGGAATCCAGCATTCTGTATGCTTTTTCCACAGAAAAATCCTGATAAAAGTCTGCAAAGAATGCCACCAGTTCCTGGACCCGCATGGAACTCTGGAGACAGGTGCGTTCCGGCAGATAGGAGATTACCGCTTTGCTTTCGATGCCGGGCGGCATGCCGTTGATGGTAAGAGAGCCGGAAGTGGGGGTCAGCAGACCATTGATCAGCTTGATCAGAGTGGTTTTTCCGCTTCCGTTAGGGCCCAGCAGGCCGATGATACGTCCCTGAGGGATCGACAGTGTCAGCCCGTTCAGCGCAGGTGTCTTTTTTCTCTCGTAGTATTTGTAGAGTGCGTTGGTTTCTAATAAATAACTCATCTTATCCCTCCTCAAATTCCGTTTTTAAAAATAACAGAATTTCCTTTTGTGAATATCCCAGTTGCTGCATTTTCTGGAAGAAGAGTTCCGATTGCTCTCTGGCCAGCTTCTGTCTGAGCTGACAGATCAATACGGTATCCTGAGTCACAAAGCGTCCGGCGGTCCTCTGTGTCTGGATCAGTGCGCTTCGTTCCAACTCGGAAAATGCTTTCTGCATGGTATTAGGGTTGACTCCGGCTTCGGCGGCAAGCTCTCTCACACTGGGCAGCTTGCTTCCGGCAGGGTAATGTCCGGATACGACCTGCATCTGAATCCGCTCCAGAAGCTGGGCGTAAATAGGTCTGTCCGAGTCCAGTTTCCATCCCATAGACATCCATCCTTTCGCTTAGTTTGCAATAGTGTATTATTCTGTTAATACAATAATACACTATTGAGACGAGAAGTCAAGAGAGAAAATGAAAGATGATAAAATATTCCATGACAGCAAGGAGGAAAAGCGGTCAGGCCAGAAATTCCCGAATACAGGAAAGCAGCCTGTCGTTGTCTTTGGGCAGCATAAAGCAAAAGCGGAAATAGGTGGAGTCCGGGGCAAAAAAGGAGGAACAGTCGCGGATCATCAGCCCCCTGCGGATTACCATATCAAATAATTCCACAGAGGTCAGGCCGTCTTTTACAATACGGACAAGTATAAAATTGGCATGTGGTTTGTAGGGCCGCAGACCGTCCATAGAGGAAAGCATCTGATAAATACGCGTCCGCTCGGCATCAATCAGCTTTCTGGTTTTTTCGATATGCGCTTTGTCAGAGAAAAGAAGCTGCCCGGCGGCATCCGCCAGACTGCTGACAGCCCAGGGGTTTTGTTTGTCCGAAACGGCGGAAAGAAGCGGGGCGTTACCGGTCACGGCATAGCCCAGACGCAGACCGGGAGCGGCAAAAAATTTGGACACACCCCGCAGGACGACAAGATTGTCATAGGAGCCGGTCAGGGAAACGGCGGTAACAGTATCTGCATCCGGCACAAATTCTATATAGGTTTCATCCACCATCACCAGAATATCAAAACGCTTGCAGACCTCCAGTATGCGTTCCATCTGCTTTCTTGTGATCAGTGAGGAGGTGGGGTTGTTGGGATTACAGAGAATGAGCAGACTGATTTCTTCGCACAGACATGTGGTCAATGCTTCTTCTTTCAGCACAAACTGCTCCTCTTCCCTGGTGGCGACATACGTGCAGGATTTGCCTGCCAGAAGAAGCTCCCGTTCATATTCGGAATATGTGGGGCCCAGCACCAGCGCTCTTCCTGGCCGGCACAGCCGGATGATAAGAGAAATCAGTTCTGTGGAACCATTTCCCACAAGGACATGTTCCTGATTACACTGACAATAGTCAGCTATGGCCTTTTTCAGACTTTTATAGTCCCTGTCAGGATACGAGGTGATCACATCCAATTGTCCTGCAAGCGCGTTGCGGAAAGCATCCGACAATCCGAGCGGATTGACATTTGCACTGAAACTTACAATATCCTCCTTTCGGATACCATAATACATTTCTATTTTTTCCAGATCACTTCCGTGAAAAACAGTGTTCGATTTTTCCATTTCTTTCTCCATTCTTGAATTGCACACAATAGTCATGATATAATAGGAAGCGCACTGATGTGCGCGTAGGTCAACAGCCTGACAGCTGATGACATGTGATATAATAGCCGCAAAGGAAAAACAAGCGGCGGCGAAGCAGACATTTGTTTTTCCTGCGGCATTAGCGAGTAAACGTCCGATGAAATCGGACAGAGAGCGCGGAAGCGCGGGTTTACGAGTTGAGAAAAAGTAAGGGGAAAAACAAGCGGCGGCGAAGCAGACATTTGTTTTTCCTGCTGATATTCACACTTATTATAATCCGATACACAGAAAAATCAAGAAAAAGCGGCGGTGGCGGACCATATGGACAAAAGAGAGAAAATTGCAAAAGTACTTGCGGGAAAATCCTTTCGCCGGACAGGTTCCCTTTCTTTTTCATGCCTGAAAATAGAGCTTTCTCTGAGGGCAGGGGAGCATCTGGAGGGCAGTTTTACCGTTGCCGGTAAAGAGACGCTTCCTTTGCTGGGGGCGGTACTTACGGGGGAGGCGCGTATGCATTGCCTGACGCCGGAGTTTACCGGAAATCCGGCAGAGATTTTGTATCGGTTTGACAGTGTCGGATTGGATGAGGGGGACACTGTCAGAGGAGAATTTAAGGTGATCTCCAATCAGGGAGAATATATTCTGCCCTATACGGTTTTTATTCTTCCCCAAATATTCGAAACTTCTATGGGACAGATGAAGAATCTGTTTCACTTTGCGAATCTGGCCAGAACGAGCTGGCAGGAAGCGGTCCGGGTATTTTACGATTCTGATTTTGCGCAGATTCTTTCGGGCAATGACGGACAGTACCGGAATGTATACAGAGCGTTTTGTCTGCCGCCTGTAAAGGAGCAGAAGGTGGAGGAGTTCCTGATCTGGATACGGAAAAAGCAGCAGGTGACATACCGGCCGGATCGGGAAGAGTTGATGCTGTCCTGTACGGAAGAAATTACCAGAGAGGTGATTTTGCTGACAAGAAGCGGCTGGGGTTATACGAATCTTACAGTGGAAACAGAAGGAGGATTTCTGGACGCGGAAAAATCGGTTCTGACCGATGACGATTTTCTGGGAAATCAGTGCGCCTGTCCGCTGCTGATCTTCCGGGACAGACTGCACAGAGGCTGTAATTATGGACGGGTCCGTCTCTGGAATGAATATGTTTCACTGGCTGTCCCTGTGTATGTTAACTGGGGTGAGGTGCCGTCTGAAAAGGGAAAACGGGTCAGGAAGAAAAAGCTGCTGGAATTTTACCGGTATTATCTTCTGTACAGTATGGGCAAGGTTTCCCGGCAGGAATGGCTGACGGAAACGGAACGTATAGTGGAAGGGATGGATACGGCGAATGGTATGAATCCTGTTCCGGAGCTGTTCCGGGCGCATATCCTGCTGACCAGAGAGCGAAGCGGCGAGGCAAAGCGGCTTTTGGAACGGGTGGGCCGTCTGATCGTGCCGGAGGAGACAGAACCGGAAATTTCCTGCTATTATCTGTACCTGACTTCTCTTGTCAGCCGGGATGAAAACTATATCAGAGCGGTAACGGAGGAGATACGCCGGGTCTATTACAATGAACAGACCAATTGGAGAGTTGCCTGGCTGCTCTTATATCTGGACGGAGAATTTGCCAGAAGCCTTTCCAGGAAATGGCTGTTTCTGGAACAGCAGTTTGAAAAGGGCTGCCGCAGTCCGCTCTGGTATCTGGAGGCGGCGCAGACCGTAAGAAAGCATCCGGCGTTTTTGATGAAACTGACACCGTTTGTGATGCAGACCCTGAGTTTTATGGCAAAGTATGATTATCTGACAGAGGAATGCATCGGACAGATTCATTATCTGGCAGAGCGGCTGAAACAGTTTTCTGACAGGATGTATGCCATATTGCTGGTATGTTATCGGAAAAAAGAGGATACTGAAACACTGCATGCCATCTGTGCGCTGCTGATTAAGGGGAATAAAATCGGTCCGGAGTATGCGCACTGGTATCGGAAAGGCATCGAAAAAGAGCTGTGGCTGACCAGATTGTATGAGCATTATCTTATGTCGGTGGATATGGGAACGGAAAAAGAAATACCGGCGGCGGCGCTTCGCTATTTTTCCTATCGCAGTGAGCTTCCCTGTGAGCGGATGGCCTGGCTGTATGCCTATGTGATCCGGAAATCCAGGGAGTATCCGGATCTTTATCGTACCTATCTGCCGGAAATGGAGCGGTTTCTGGCAGAACAGCTGGAAAAGGGACATATGAATATGGATATCGCCTGTATCTGCCGGAGGATGATGCAGGAGGGCTTCGTGGGGGCCAGGATGCTCAACCAATATGCCACTTTTCTGTTCTATCATGAAATACGGATATTTACCCCGGATATCCGTTCTGTGATTGTCATTCATGGAAAGCTGAAAGGGGAAATCGTATGTCCGGTCAGTGGCGGCGTGGCATATGTACCGGTTTACGACAAAGATTTTTCCCTGATTTTTGAAGGCCCCTCCGGCAGTCGTTTTGTAAGCAGTGTTGCTTATGAGGATAGGGAGCTGTTTCATCCTCAGGAGCTGCTTCCGCTTCTTTTTCTCGATAAGGAGGGCCTGTATACGGAAGAAGCAGGGGTGTTGATCTATCAGTGCGAGCATGGGAAGAGCTATACAATGGTGGACCGGGGCAATGCCAGGTATGCGGAACGGCTGTGGGAAAGCAGTGAGATAGAAGAATCATATCGAAGCGAGCTGGGGATGAAGCTGCTGCAATACTATGAAAGAGGGGAACTGACAGAAAAGCTGGACCATTTCCTGCCCAAGCTGGACCCTGGCGCCATGAACGGTAGGGAAAGAAGTGAAGTCATCAAATGTCTGCTCTTAAGGGGTATGTACGACAATGTATATGATTGGATCTGCGCATACGGAACAGAAAAACTGACGCCCAAGACGGCTGTCCGTCTTTGCAGCAGACTGCTGCCATACCGGGAGTATATGGAAGCAGAGGTATTGACGACGCTGGCCTGGTCTGCCTTTCAAAAGGGAAAATATGAAGAAAGCATTCTGCATTATCTGAGCAGATATTTTGTGGGAACCATCAAAGAGCTGCGGGATATCTGGTGTGCCTGCCGCAGATTTGATGCGGGCAGCTATGAGCTGTGCGAGAGGATGCTGCTCCAGATGCTGTTTACCAATGATTACATAGCAGAAGAGACGGAGGTATTTCAGTCTTATCTGGAAGGAAGCGCAGATGAGCGGCTGACAGAGGGGTATCTTTCGCATTTTGCTTCCGGTTATGTGATACAGGAGAGGGAACCGGAGCCTTTTATTTGGAAAGAATTAAAGCGCAGAAGCAGAAACGGTGATGCCAGTGACGTCATGTGTGAGCTTGCCCTGTTGGGACATTTTGCCTCTGCAGCACAGTTGGACGAGGAAGAAGCCCGGATGGTGCGCAGGTTTTTGAACGACCTTGTCATGAAACGGGGGATTGTGCTGGGTTCCTTTATGCGGTTTGCAGAGCTGTATCCGGGAATGCGCTTCTATGAAGGAAGGGCATTTGTGGAATATAAGACCGAAGGAGACGAAACGCTGATGCTGCATTATATGCGGAAAGGCAGCGAAAAAAGTGTTTCCTATCTGACGCAGGAACTGGAAAGCTGTTATCCGGGTATCTACAGCAGAAGTTTTCTTCTGTCCTTTGGAGAAAGTGTGGAGTATTATATCACAGAAAGACGAGGAGAGCAGGAAACACTGGTACAGAGCGGTTCTTTGTGCTGGGAAGATGGAAAGCAGGAACAGGGCAGGATCGCGGGTATGAACCGTTTTCTTTCGGCGGCGCTTGGCTCTGATCCGGATGGCGGAAAGGCGGAGCAGATGCTGGAAACCTATCTGCGGGCGGATTTTTCTGCAGAACAGTTTTTTACATTACGATAAAAGGACCAGACGGAAATCAGGTATGATAACGAATTAAGGAAACGATGCCATGTTTTTGGAGAAAGGTTATTTGGCCGGAAAAAAGCATAAAATACTCATAGGCTTTGACTTGCGTGATACCACATCCCAGATCAGTTTCTGTTATCCCGATGAGGGGGAGCCGGAAACCGTATCCGGAGCGGAAGGAGAAGAACGGTATGATTTCCCTACGGCTGTGGCCAGACGTCCGGGAGTGAATCACTGGAGCTGTGGCCAGGAGGCGGTGAAGCTGGCGGAGGACGGCGGTGTGCTGGTTTCGGGTCTGCTGACTCTGGCGCTGGAGGGCGGAGAAGTGAAGGTGGGAGAAGAAACCTTTGACCCGGTGGCGCTGCTGGCGCTGTTTATCAGGCAGAGCCTGTCTCTTTTGGGGACGGACTTTACACCGGGACAGGCAGAAGTGCTGACGATTACTGTGGAGGAACTGGATCAGCGCACCGCCCAGGTATTGGAACAGGCCGCCTTGCTGATGCAGCTTCCCATGACATGTATATTACTGCAAAGCTATGCGGAAAGTTTTTATCAATATATGATTCATCAGCCCAGGGAGCTTTGGATGGGACAGGCTTTTGCGTGTGAATATGAGGGAGATGGGCTGAAAACCTACCGTATGGAATGCAACAGGCGTACCACACCGATTGTGGCGCTGATCGCAGAGAAGGAATATCCTGACTGGGAGAGGGAGGATGTCGGACTGCTGCGGATATTGGAAGAAAGCTGCCGGGGCAGAGTGATCTCTTCTGCGTTTCTGGTGGGCAGGGGATTTGAGGGAGACTGGTATCAGGAATCTCTGCGCTATCTGTGCAGAGGCAGGCGGGTGTTTCGGGGTAACAATCTGTACAGTAAGGGCGCCTGTTATGGCGCCAGAGAAAAACGGATGCCCGGAGAGGTGGGAAAAGCCCATGTGTATCTGGGCAAAGATACATTGAAGGCCAATCTAGGAATGCGGGTGCTGCGGGGCGGCGTTGAGTCCTACTATGCGTTGCTGGATGCCGGTATGAGCTGGCATGAGGCGGAAAAACAGTGTGAGTTTTATCTGGAGAGTGGCAACTCTTTTTCCATCCAGATCACTCCGCTTACCGGAAAAGAAAGCAGGGAGGTGGAGATCATATTGAATGACCTGCCTCCGCGGAGTGAACGGGCCACCAGGATCCAGATGCGGCTTTCTATGGAGTCGGAGCAGGATGTGTCCATTACACTGGAAGATCTGGGGTTTGGCGAGATTTATCCTGCCACCCACAGGATATGGCATGAGGAGCTTCGTTTATCAGACTGAAAGAGCAGATGGAAAACCGGAAAGGAAGTAGGTATGGGCAGAGTCATTCTTTGTATGGGCAAGGTGGCCAATATCCCTTTTTTATTAAAAAAACCTGGCATTCAGATTTATTCAGTGGAAGAACTCTGTTACTGTATCAGAGAGCATACCTTTCTGATGGATGAAGAGACTGCCTGTAAGGAGCTGGCTGACTGGCTGGGAGAGGAATGTGACCTGCCGGAGCTGGCGCAGCAATTGCATGCACTGCTGAAAAAAAAGGCCGGGACAGACAGCTTTCTGACCACGGTTCTGGACTATACGGGATACTATCCAAAAGAGGAAATACAGCGTCTTTCCCGTTTTTTGAATGCGGACAATGAACGCAGTGAATATGAGAGGCGGAAAACCATCGGAGACTATCTGGCGGGCAACGGAAAATACGAACTGGCAATGGAACAGTACCGCAGGCTGCTGGCGGACGGCGGAAACGATACAGAGTTTTCGGCCAAAGTGCTGCATAACATGGGATATGTCAGCAGCCGCCTGTTTTTATTTGAATGGGCGGCGGAACTGTTTTATCAGGCATATACTCTGTCAGGGGACGGAGAAAGCCTGGTGCAGTATCTGGCGGCAAAACGTCTGCTGCTGGAAGAAAAGGAGTATGTGGATTTTATCATAGCAAATCATGAGGAATGCTATGAGGCGTCTATGGAACTGGAACGGCGGGTGGAACAGGCATCCGAAGCCTGGGATAAGAGCGAACAGGCAAAACAGCTTGCGGATATCCGGGCGGAGCTAAGTGAGCATCCTGAAAACAGCAGGCATATCTGGGAAGATGCGGCGGAACAGATCAAAGAAGCCTGCCGGAATATGATAAGAGAGAAATAAGATATGGGATTGTTAAAAAAGTGGTTTTCCAAATGGAAGGGTAAGAAACAGGAAGAATATACAGAGGAGACAGAGGAGTTCCGGGAAAGTCCCGTACTCAGCCGTGACAGCATCAATCTGCGGGATCAGGGACAGAGGATGCGTTATGTGCGGAGCTGTCTGGAACAGATTCGGGAAGCCGAACTGGAAATCGAAAAGCTGACCAGAGAATACAGTGTGGTAACTTCCCATCTGACGGATACAGAGGAGATCGAAGCGCTTCCGGCATCGGAAAAACAGGAAATATCCGGGATCGCGGATAAAATAACCGCATATGAGCGGGAAAAACATGTATATGAGCGGGAACAGGAGCGGATGTCGGATCTGGAATTTCACCGGATGGAGCGAATAGAAGAAGAGGTGGAAGAAGGCATAGAAAAGCTGACAGAGGCAGAGGACTATCAGGAGAAGATACGTCAGGATATGCGCAGGCTGTCCGGTGAAAGACATGCATTTCAGTACAGAAGGCATGACCTGCTGAATCTGATGGTAAACCTGAGAGGTATGATGATCATTACCAGTTTTTCTTTCCTGACTTGTATGAGTATCCTGCTGCTGCTGCAGTTTCTGATGGAAATAGATACCCGCATCGGCTATATTCTCACGGCCGGAGCCACGGCCCTGGCGGTTTTCATGATATATATGAAATATACGGAAGCAGTGAAGGAGAAAAATCAGGTGGAACGTTCCATCAACAAGCTGATTCTTTTGCAGAACCGGGTCAAGATCCGCTATGTTAACAATACCAATCTTCTGGAATATCTGTATATGAAATATAAAGTGGAGTCTGCAGATGAACTGGTCCGTATGTGGGAACTGTATCAGAAGGAAGTGGAGGAGCGGGAAAAATTCCGGGAGCTGCATGCAGAGCTGGACTATCATCGACGCGAGCTGCTTCAGATCCTGCGGCGCTATCAGATCAAAGATCCGGAGATCTGGCTGCGTCAGGCCCAGGCGATCAGCAGCCGCAATGAGATGGTGGAGATCCGACACAATCTGATCCTGCGCCGCCAGAAGCTGCGTAAGCAGATGGAATACAATGAACAGCTTGCACAGATGGCGCAGGGAGAGATCAAGACACTGGCGGAGGAGTTTCCCATTTATATGCCGGAAATTATGGAGCTGGTGTCTCAGTATGAGGAGATGGAAAAGCGGGCCTGAAGGGACAGCATTCTTTCTTGACATCGGCACTTTATCGTGGTAGTATACAAAAGTGATCGTTCCTTGAAACAAAGGAGAGGAGAAGGAGGAAATATTATGAAAAAATGGATTGCAGCAGCATGTATGCTTACCATGACAGCATCTCTTCTGACGGCATGCGGTCAGTCCGGCAGCGGGGCAGAAGAGGCGGCACAGCCGGATGATATGGTACAGACAGAAGGAGAAACGGAGGCAGGCAGTGAGGCAGAAGCGGCGGGTGCAGAGGAAGCAGCCGGCGGAAGGACAACCTTTACGGTAGGTTTTGACGCGGAGTTCCCGCCCTATGGTTATAAGGATGATTCCGGTGAATATGTGGGCTTTGACCTGGATCTGGCGCGTGCGGTATGTGAAAAGAACGGATGGGAATTTGTGGCGCAGCCGATTGACTGGGATGCCAAAGACATGGAGCTGTCCTCAGGCGCCATTGACTGTATTTGGAATGGCTTTACTATGAATGGCAGAGAGGATGATTATACCTGGAGCGTACCTTATATAGACAACAGTCAGGTGTTTGTGGTGCCTGCAGAGTCTGGGATCGCTACCAAAGCTGATCTGGCAGGCAAGGCAGTGGGAGTACAGAAGGATTCTTCTGCGCTGGCTGCACTGACGGACGAGGAAAACCAGGAAAATCTGGATCTGGCGGCATCTTTTGCAAATCTGGTGGAGTATGCAGATTATAATACCGCTTTTATGGATCTGGAAGCAGGCGCCATCGAAGCGCTGGCCATTGATATCGGCGTGGCTTCTTATCAGATTGCGTCCAGAGGCGACGGATATGTGATGCTGAAAGAGCCGCTTTCCACCGAACAGTATGGGATTGGTTTTAACAAGGGCAATGACGAGTTGAAGGACATCGTGGAGCAGTCTCTGCTGGAGCTGTATGCGGAAGGTGTGGTGGCGCAGAAAGCAGAGCAGTATGGAATTGATGCATCCATGATCTGTCTTGGCAATGATAAATAACGACAGATAAGAAAAACAGGGGATGAAAGGGAAGCCTTCATCCCCATTTTCAGGAGGGTACTATGGAGTTTGCACAGATGGTTGCACAGTTGGGAGAAGGCATGATTGTCACTGTGGAAATATTTTTCCTGACACTGCTTTTTTCCCTGCCGCTGGGGCTTGTGATTTCTTTTGGGAGGATGTCCAGGCATGTTCCGCTGCGGATGCTTACAAAGATATACATATCGGTGATGCGGGGAACGCCGCTGATGCTGCAGTTGATCGTGGTGTATTTTTCACCCTATTATGTATTTGGTATGAAAATTTCGGCCTCTTATCGTTTTACCGCGGTGATTCTGGCGTTTGCCCTGAATTATGCAGCTTATTTTGCGGAAATCTACAGAGGGGGTATCGAATCCATGCCGGTGGGACAGTATGAGGCGGCGCAGGTGCTGGGATACGGCAGGATACAGACATTTTGCAGGATTATCCTGCCGCAGGTTGTCAAACGGATTTTGCCTTCCATTACCAATGAAACGATTACGCTGGTAAAGGATACTTCTCTTGCCTTTGTATTGGCAGTGGTGGAGATGTTTACGGCTGCCAAGCAGATCGCTGCTAAGGATACCACCATTATGCCCCTGATGGCTGCCGGGGTGTTTTACTACATTTTTAATCTGGCCGTGGCAGCTTTTATGGAATATCTGGAAAAGAAGATGAGTTATTACAGATGAGGAGGGTATATGAAATATCTGGAAATGGAACATGTGAAAAAGACGTTTGACCGTCTGGAAGTGCTGAAGGATATTTCCCTGTCAGTGGAAGAGGGTGAAGTGGTGTCCATTATCGGGCCTTCCGGTTCAGGCAAGTCCACTCTGCTGCGCTGTGCCACCATGCTGGAACATATTGACGGGGGCAGTCTTTCTTATCTGGGAGAGCGGGCCGCATGGGAAGAAAACGGAAAGTGTGTCTATGCGCCGAAGAGTGAACTGAAACGGATCCGGAAAAACTATGGATTGGTATTTCAGAGTTTTCATTTGTTTCCTCATTTTAATGTATTGAAAAATATTATGGATGCGCCGGTGAGCGTGGAGCATGTGCCAAAAGCGGAAGCGTTGGCACGGGCTGAAAAACTGCTGGTACAGTTGGGGCTGGAGGATAAGAAGGACGCTTATCCCTATCAGCTTTCCGGCGGGCAGCAGCAGAGAGTGTCCATTGCCCGTGCGCTTGCCTTACAGCCCAGGATTTTGTTTTTTGATGAACCGACTTCTGCGCTGGATCCGGAGCTGACCGGGGAAGTGCTGAAGGTGATCCGGGAGCTGGCAGATACACATATGACAATGATTATAGTAACCCATGAGATGCAGTTTGCCAGAGAACTGTCCGACCGGATTATCTTTATGGAGGGCGGAGTGATCCGCCAGCAGGGGACGCCGGAGCAGCTATTCGGCAATCCGGATGAGCGGGTAAAGGAATTTATCGGGAAATTTCAGATGTAAGAAAGGGAGGCATTCATGGAAAAAATAAAAAAAGGTGTGCATAAGATATGTGAATGCCTGGAACTGTGTGCCGCCGGGCTGGTATTGATCGGTATTTTACTGTCTGCGATCGGCCTTTTCAGTGAAAAAGGGCTGTTTGTGAATCTGATGCAGGATACTTCCTTATTTATTCATTATCTGGAACAGGTTCTGCTGCTGGTCATAGGGATTGAATTTTTACAGATGCTCTGCCGCCCCAATGCGGACAATGTAATGGAAATTCTGATTTTCCTTGTGGCACGGCATATGATAGTGGGTACTACCACGCCGCTGGAGGATTTCGTTTCTGTGATCAGTGTTTCTCTTTTATGTGTATTGCGCAGATACCTGCACAATTTAAAAGAGAAAGAGGGGAAAGGGGATTGAAAAACAGTGATGGTTGTGCTATGCTGTTTTCAATAAGAAAGATCGGGAGCTGAAGGAGGGATGGGTATGGATATTCCGGCATTGTCAATGGCGCTTTCCCAGACGAAAACATTGGGAGATGTAGGAACAGCACTGCTGAGTAAGTCGCTGGATATGGCAAAGGAACAGGGTGCGGAGATGGCGTCTATGATAGATTCTGCAGCTATGGAGCTTTCTGTAAATCCTGCTGTAGGCAGCAATATTGATATTCTTGTATAAAAGGAAACCAACTGAATAGATATCTTCAGGGTCGGGTTCATTTCCCAACCGGTGGTACAGCCCACGAGCCGCAAGGCATGATTCGGTGCAATTCCGAAGCCGACAGTAAAGTCTGGATGGAAGAAGATACAAAACGGTGCAGCAATGTTTTTACTGTGCAGTGAACAGACTCTGGAATGGCAACATTTCAGAGTTTTTTGTGCGCAGGGGAAGATGGCGCTTCCCGGCTCGATTATGGGAAATTTTTTTAACGGCTCTGAAGAATAGATACAGGGCTGTTTTTTTTATTCATGACAACAGAAAGCTGACATCGTGTGCTTTCCGATTCATACACAGGGGGACAAAATATGACAGAAGATATATTTTTTATGGAACGGGCGCTTGCGCTGGCAGAGAGGGGTGTGGGAAAGGTGAATCCCAATCCTCTGGTGGGGGCGGTTATCGTGAAAGGGGGCACCATCATCGGGGAAGGCTGGCATGAAGCATTTGGCGGGCTTCATGCGGAGCGCAGGGCGCTGGAAAACTGCAGGGAATCTGCAGAGGGCAGCACTCTGTACGTCACATTGGAACCCTGCTGCCATTACGGGAAGACGCCGCCCTGCACGGAAGCGATTCTGGCGCATAAGATTGGCAGGGTGGTGATCGGGGCACCGGACCCCAATCCTCTGGTGGCGGGAAAAGGAAGCCGTATCCTCAGGGAAGCAGGGATATCGGTGACTGAGGGGGTACTAAGAAAAAAATGTGAAGAGATAAACCGGATTTTTTTCCATTACATTCAGACAAAAACGCCCTATGTAACTATGAAATATGCAATGACAATGGACGGGAAAACAGCGACCTGGGCGGGGCATTCCAAGTGGATTACAGAAAATCCGGCCAGGGTGCGGGTTCATGAGGACAGGAACCGGCATATGGCCATTATGACTGGCAGGGGGACCGTAGAGGCGGACAATCCCATGTTAAACTGCCGGATTCCAGACGGCAGATCTCCCATACGGCTGATTTGTGACACCCGTCTGCGGACCAGAGATACAGCAGCGGTGGTGACAACGGCAGGAGAGATTCCCACTTGGTTTCTGACCTGTTGCAAAGATGCCGGAAAGCGGGCCATTTATGAGACACACGGCTGCCGGGTGTTGACGGTGCCTGAAAAGGAGGGCCATGTGGATCTGCGGCAGGCAGTGAGGCTGCTTGGAGAAGAGGGGATTGACAGCATATATCTGGAGGGTGGTTCCGGGCTGCATGCCTCAGCGTTAGAGGCCGGTATTGTGCAGGAGATACACTGCTATATTGCTCCAAAACTGTTTGGCGGTACGGATGCCATGACGCCCATCGGAGGCCCTGGCGTGGAATTTCCCTCACAGGCAGTCAGGATGCGGATACGAAATGTCAGCTTTTACGGAGAAGATGTCCTGATAGAGAGCAGGGTGGAACAGGGAGAGGAAGTGAAACGATGTTTACCGGAATCATAGAAGAAATCGGGGTAATACGACAGATAAAACGTGGCGTGGTTTCCGGCAGTATGGCGATCGGGGCGGAAACGATCCTGACAGATGTCAGGGTTGGCGACAGCATTGCCGTCAATGGGATCTGTCTGACAGTAACCGGGCTGGGAGATGGCTGTTTTACTGTGGATGTGATGCATGAAACCATCAGAAGAAGCGGAGCAGGCGGGTTTACCGCAGGGGACCGGGTCAATCTGGAGCGGGCTCTGGCGGCAAACGGGCGTCTGGGCGGTCATATCGTATCCGGCCATATTGACGGGGTGGGAAGGGTAAAACAGATACAGCAGGATGAAAACGCCGTCTGGTATGAAATCACAGCAGATGCAGGAGTTCTGCGGTACATAGTGGAAAAAGGCTCTGTGGCTGTGGACGGCATCAGTCTGACGGTGGCGGATGTGGGAAAGAGCAGCTTTCGGGTATCAGTGATTCCCCATACGAGAAATCAGACTACTTTGTCTGAAAAAAAGAAAGGAGACACGGTTAATCTGGAAACCGACTGTATCGGGAAGTATGTGGAAAAGCTGCTGCAGAAAAGATCTGACCGACAGGAGGAAGGGATGACAACAGCCTTTCTTCTGGAACATGGATTTCTGTAGAAGCGTTTATATCAAAAAGCCGGTGACAGGCAAACGAGCCGGCCTGTAACCGTAAATATGGCTGAAACAGCAACTGTCAGTAGCAGACAAGGCATATAAACAAAAATCAGGGATAATGAAGGAGAGGGAATCATGGAAGGATTTGGAACGATCGAGCAGGCGTTGGAAGAGCTGCGAAAAGGACATATCATTCTGGTCACGGATGATGAGGACCGGGAAAATGAGGGAGATCTGATCTGTGCGGCAGAATATGCAGACTGCGCCAATGTGAATTTTATGGCGACCTACGGAAAAGGGCTGATCTGTATGCCCATGAGCGAAGCATTCTGCAATAAACTGATGTTTCCTCAAATGACAGCAGAAAATCAGGACAATCACGAAACGGCTTTTACCGTATCCATTGACTATGTGGGGACTACCACAGGAATTTCCGCCCAGGAGAGAAGTATGACAGCCATGCACTGTGTGCGGGAGGATGCAAAACCGGAGGATTTCAGACGGCCGGGCCATATGTTTCCTCTGCGGGCACGGAAAAACGGTGTTTTGGAGCGTCCGGGCCATACGGAAGCCACGGTGGATCTGATGCGTCTGGCGGGGCTTGCCCAGTGCGGACTCTGTTGTGAAATTATGCGGGAGGACGGAATGATGATGCGGACACCGGAACTGCTTTCACTGGCAAAGGAACAGAATCTGGTCTGCGTGACAATCAGGGCTTTGCAGGAATACCGGAAGCGGAAAGAAAAGCTGGTAAGCAGGGAGGCAGTGACAAAACTTCCCACTAAATACGGCGAGTTTATGGCATATGCTTATGTGAACCGGTTAAACGGGGAACATCATGTGGCGCTTGTAAAAGGAGAGATCGGAGACGGAAAAGAGCTGTTGTGCCGTGTCCATTCGGAATGCCTGACCGGCGATGCTTTTGGTTCGTCCCGCTGTGACTGCGGACAGCAGTTGGAAGCAGCCATGAATCAGATCGAAGCAGAAGGCCGGGGTATCCTGCTCTATATGCGGCAGGAGGGCCGGGGCATCGGACTTGTGAATAAGCTGAAAGCCTATGCATTGCAGGATCAGGGAATGGATACACTGGAAGCCAATCTGGCGCTGGGATTTGCGGGAGATGAGAGGGAGTATTATATCGGAGCACAGATTCTGCGGGATCTGGGAGCGAAGTCTCTGCGCCTTCTGACCAACAATCCGGATAAAATTTACGAACTTTCCGACTATGGCATGGAGATACAGGAGAGGGTCCCGATTCAGATAGAAGCGGGGCGCTATAACCGGTTTTATCTGCGGACCAAGCAGCTTAAGATGGGACACATGGTGGATTATGGTAACGTCAGCGGAAGCTGAGACAATATAAAAACGGAGGCAGAAAAGAATGAGAACAGTAGAAGGTAAAATGACGGCAAAAGGTATGAAAGTGGGCATTGTAGCCGCAAGGTTCAATGAATTTATCACTTCTAAACTGGTAGGCGGGGCGCTGGATGTGCTGCGCAGGCATGAGGCGGCGGAAGAGGATATTGTGACTGCCTGGGTGCCGGGGGCGTTTGAAATCCCGGTGATTGCCAAAAAGATGGCGGAGAGCAGGAAATATGATGCGATCATTTGTCTGGGGGCGGTGATCAGAGGATCCACCTCCCATTATGATTATGTATGCAATGAAGTGTCCAAAGGGGTCGCTCATGTATCGCTGGAAAGCGGGATACCGGTTATGTTCGGTGTACTGACGACAGAAAACATCGAACAGGCCATTGAACGGGCAGGAACCAAAGCCGGCAATAAAGGCGCGGAATGCGCAAACGGTGCGATTGAGATGGTCAATCTGATCCGGGCTTTGGAAGAGTAAGACAGGCTTTGCAGATACAGGAAGAAGAGTATTTCTGCCAGGGTTTCCCACTGAGCAGGATGAAACAGTGATAAGGAAATGCCGCTGCCTGGGTTTTATCCATGCAACGGCATTTTGGGCCTGGATTCAGTTTTCAGCGCACAAACCGGAAGTCAGTAAATTCTTTAAAACATTTTTATGATGCATTCTTATTGATTATTTTCCTGATAAGCAGTATGAGCAAAAAATAAACTGCACATACGATCATACCCGCGACATTTTTTATTGTTATGTATATTATTATCGGCAGACAACAATGAACAGATTGACAAGATTAGGGGGAGGAATTAGAATGTAATATAGAAAGAGGAATATGAAATATGCTAAGGAGGAAGAGGTAATAAATGGCTCGTTATTTGGTGGGGAAAAATGGATTCCTGAAAAAAACATGGGGATTCATTCAGGCGGTAGAGGCAGCTGGTGACGGAGATACCATTGAACTGGAGGAAGGGTTCAGCCCTTTTTATGAGCAAAACAATAAGTCGATAACAATTACCAAGAGTATTACGATTGAAGGACATCAGGATAATAACGGAGCTTTGACAAATATAATTGATGGGGTATTTATAATGAATGGAGCCGTTGTTACCTTAAAAAATCTGGAAGTACGCAAGGCGGTAGATAAGAACAATAACATACAGGTAAAAGACGGTGCAGTTCTGGCCGCAGAAAATGTCATTCTTACTTCTTATGCAACAGAAGGTCAGAACTATCCTGTTGTCTATATAGGGAACGGGGCGAAGGCTTCCTTTGCCAATAGTGTGGTTGACCCGGGAAACCTGCACGACCGCAATTATAAAGTTTGTGTGGAAAATTCGACGTTGGAAGTAGCCAATTCCACGATTGATGCACGGATACAGGTTTCTAATTCAAGGCTGGATATTCAGAATTCTGTGATTCGGTATCCGGAGGCAAACGCACTCTATGCATACGAAAATAGTGTGATAACTATATTATCGTCAACTTTTGAAGGCGGGGATAAGACTGAAAAAACTTCCTGGTCTTGTGTCAGATTGGTGGATTCAAAGCTGACCGCCGCTGATATGATTGTAAAGCAGCCAGGATATGACTGTGCATTGTATGCAACAAACGCTGATCTTACACTGGAGACGGGAACATATGATTCACTGTACATTGAAAAATCGGAGGTTTCCATTGGATATATTTATGTGGTGGATAGCCTTGGTATTTTAGACAGTTCACATGTAAAGGCAGAAGGAATCGGTATTGTTGGAAGGGATAACGGAAAGGTTAATCTTTACCTGAATAACAAATCTTTGCTGGAAGCGGGTTTCGTATGTTTTGGAAAGCTGTCTCAGCCGAATACCAGAGCGGAGCGGAATACAACAATAAATGTGGAGGCGATGATACAGGCAGCGTATGATCCGGGAAACTGGGAATTTATCTTAGATGAACAAGATGGGTTGAAGAAAACAGGTGACATTTCAGAGATTGAGTATTTCGGGGAATTGTCCGCATTCGAGCGTTTGAACCAGATGGTAGGGATTGCCAGCGTAAAACAGAATGTGGAGGAATTTGTTGCCGTTGCCGAGATGAATAAAAAGCGTGAAAAACAAGGATTTAAAAATTCAGCTTTTTCGCTGCACAGTATGTTTTTGGGAAACCCCGGGACTGGAAAAACAACCGTTGCACGTCTTGTAGGTGAGATACTCTATGAAAAGGGAATTATCGGTTCTAAAAAATTTGTGGAAACTTCACGTTCGGATCTGGTTGGCCGGTACATAGGGGAAACGGCAGTAAAGACACGGGAAGTATTGGAGTCGGCACTGGGAGGCGTATTGTTTATTGACGAAGCATATACCTTATGGGCAGGAAATGATAATTCCCAAGATTTTGGAATTGAGGCAATCAATGAAATCCTGAAATTCATGGAAGATCACCGTCAGGATATTGTTCTTATTTTTGCCGGTTATACCCATAGTATGGAACAATTTCTTGAAAGCAATGAAGGACTGAAAAGCCGTATTCCGAACACCTTCATATTTGAGGACTATACACAAGAGGAACTGACCCGGATTGGACTTGATGATCTGCATGAACAAAAGTATGAAATAGACGAAAAGGCATATACGGATTTGGTATATAAAAAACATTCAGAATCCGATGATAATAGTAATGGCCGGTGGGCGCGTAACCTGAATGAAAAGCTGATCCGAAAGATGGCAGTTAGAGTTTCAAGGGATCCGAATGCGAATTTGGTGTTGATTACGCAAGAGGATATAGATGCCATATAAATAATGTGGGATACCAAAGAAAATATATTATGATGGGAGAAAAAAGATGTCAAAGAATGATTATGTCAAACCACCAAAGAATTCTGTTTTTAAGAACGCGGCCGGAGCATTGAAGGGTCCTTACTCATATCTGCATCCGGATTACTGGAAACGAAAATTGATTCATCTGGTTCTTGTCGTTCCGGCTGTATTGTTCATTTATACATTGCTTTATGCATTAACTATACCATGGACACCCACAATCATAGATACGATCGTTATTATTAGTTTAACAATTCTAAGTGCATATTTTTATCCTTTTTCTCTCTGGTGGTATAAACAGAGTTTTACCGGAACCACACTCAATGATATGTTTTATGTCGGAACTGTTTCGGGAGTGCTGTTCAGGAAAATGGGAATCTTGATTTTCGGTATCATTCTTGCAGGAGTATTGGCGCCGATTACGGGACCGCTCGCGCTGCGGAAATGTAGAAAGAAAAATATGATTATCGGTGATGCCTGCGATTTTGAGTAAAATGGATATAATGCAAGAAAAAGCATACGAGCTATGTGACAGCCTGCGCTGTCTGATCGTGGATGACATGGCATTTCCACATTTGAAAGAAGCGGTCACTTTGGCTGATGCTTCTGTACAGAATATACTTTCCGGAATTTTACATGGAGAAATTGCAGGAGTGAAAAATTTCCGTCTTTGCTGATGGGGATTTCACGGCAACGCCGGAGAATGATAATTGATAGATTGTCATTCCCCGGTGTTTTTTGTATCACAGACCAAAATGCCGTTTAATGTTGCAATAACTCTGCTTCAATTTCTTCACAATAGATGGAAACTGCATGATTCTCAAAATCGTATACATGAAACCGGCTGGAGGATTCATAGCCATCCTGTGACTGATTGCTGATGTTAAGCCCGGCAATATCCTCTGTTACATGGATAGAGATTTCTCCGCTGATGTGCTTCAGCAGCAGCCGTATCTTATAAGTTTCAGAGTCGTTCGATAGAATAAGTTCGGCATTGTATCTGGTATCCCAGTTTTCGTAATCAAATATTTCTTTGTATTCAAATTTCAGAATATGACCAAAACAAAACCAGTTCTGATATTCTCTGGGGAGCTTTTCCAGTAAAGTGTCCATTCCCCTGATGCCGTTATTTTTTTCCAAAACGTATGCCTCCCTTTCTGTTTTTTCCCATTATACACCTCTTGCAGGGGTCTGTCATCTGTAAATCGGTAAAGAACAAAAGGAATTCTGATCTACGGGCGGTCTTTGAAAATAATAATTGACAACTCTACACTACTGTGATAGTCTGAAAGCAGATAGACTATCACAGTAGTATAAAGGTGCGCACAAAAGTGATATTGAGAAAAGAAAGGATGACAGATCGTATGAACAAAAAGAAAAACAGAATTGCAGGTGTGATGATAACGATTGCAGTCATATCAGGTATGTGTGCGGGATGCGGCGCAGATGCGGCCCAGACGCCGGAAAAAACAGAAACAGTCACAGAAAGCGAGGCTGCGGAGAACCGGCAGCCGGATCTGCCGGCGGCGGAGGAAACGGCCACAGATTTGGAGGAAGAGAACCTGCCTGAAACGGAAGAAGGAGAAGATGATTTGAAGGAGGTTTTATCAGACCCTACACTGGGCGGTATTTTCCAGCTTTATACGGCGGAAGAGTATGAAGAGGTAGTTGAGAATGTGAAAAAATATGCGGATGGCGGCGATGTGAGCAATATGGAGACAGCTTTGGAGAAGCTGAAAGCGGACAACGGAAAGGGGGAGTTTGTTCTATATAAAAGTATGTTTAATGAAACTTATGAAGAGGACGGATATCAGGTAGTCAGCGGCTTCAATCCCATGATTGTAATGAATCCCTGGCAGGAATATGAAGATGCGAAAGTGGAGCTGACGGCAGAGGCTTACCAAAAGGAAATTGCGTCTGTTACCAATACGCTGGATCAGGCTATTTCCAGAGGACTGCTGACCCGGGAGCAGAAAGAGATTATCCTGGCTAAAATGGATGACAATTTAAGCAGGCTGCAGTGATTTCTGTTAAGGCACGTTGACAATCATGCAGGGGTGTGGTAGTCTGAAAACAGACAGACTACTGTAATAGTACACAAAGAACTGTATCGGAAAGGCGCGTGAACAAGATGGAAGATAAATTATTTGATTCGGAAAGAAAAGTGATGGAAGTCGTATGGGAAAAAGGAGACTGTCCGGCCAGGGAAATTGCCCTGATTTTACATGAAAAAATCGGCTGGAATAAAAATACCACCTATACGGTCATTAAGAAATGTGTTCAGAAAGGCTGGATGGAACGGATAGAACCGGGATTTGTATGCCGGGCAGGGATTTCCAGAGAAGAGGCAATCGAAAAGGATACGGATGAATTTGTAAACCGGGTGTTTGGCGGTTCTCTTCCCCTCCTCTTTTCGGCGCTGCTTTCCGGAAAAAAGATGTCCAGAGAGGAAATTGCAAATCTGAAAGAGATGATTGATAAGATGGAGTGAGACATATGGAATTGCTGCAAATGAGTTTGTCCGCATCTGTGCTGATTCTGTTTGTGATTCTGGTACGGTATCTGCTGGGAAAGAGATTTCCCAGAACGGTTCTGTGCCTGCTCTGGGGAATCGCAGGATGCAGGCTGCTGATACCAGGGAAGGCGCTTAAAGCGGCGGGAGATCTGTTCCGCAGGATGAGCCGGGAGTGGCGGTTTTGGCCGGCGCAGGCCGGTATGGAGGATGCTGTCACGCTGGGAATACCATCACATGACGGTATATGGAATGCGCCGATAGGGCTTTCTGTTTCTGCTCAGGCGGCGGTGGCCCGGAATCATGTGCTGCCTGTTCTGTGGATGGCAGGCGCAGTCTGCCTGGCATTGTATTTTATCAGTGCGTACAGACATTGTGTGAATATCTGCAGGATGTCTCTGCCTGTAGCCGGTATGGAAGCTGCCTGGCAGCAGGTAATCATAGCCCCGGCCCGGCCGGTCAGAGTACGGATGTCCGACAGGATTTCTTCTCCGCTGACTTTTGGGATCATTCGCCCGGTCATACTGCTGCCCGGTATAACAGATCTGGAAAACAGGGAAAATCTGTACTATATATTGGAACATGAAATGACACATATCAGACGATGGGACAGTGTCCGAAAGATTTTTCTGGCCGCTGTTGTGACCCTCCACTGGTTTAATCCGGTGGTCTGGGTTATGTATTTTCTGGCCAACAGAGATATTGAGCTGGCATGTGATGAAAGAGTGCTGCAAAAGGCAGGCGGAGAGAAACGTGCTGCCTATGCCCGTGTCCTGGTGGAATGGGCGGCCGCAGTGCCGGAGAACAATCTGATGGCCTCCCATCTGATGCAGGATTTTATGAAAGAAAGGATTGTAAATATTATGAATTGGAAAAAGATGACAATAACAGGTGCTATGGTATCCGTTATGCTGCTTTCCGGTGCGGTTACAGTGTTTGCGATGACACCGTCTGCGGGACAGGGAGCATCTGACCTGCCTGCAGAAGCAGTGAGGGCAGAGACTACGACTACACCGTTTTCTGACGCAGTCACGGTATCCGTTACAACACCGTCTGCGGGGTGGGATGCAAAGACAGCAGACACCGGAGAGCGGGATTTTGCCAGTTATGTGGAAGATCCCACTCTGGGAGGGATTTTTGAGGTTTATACGGTAGAGGAGTATGAAAAAGTGTTGGAAAATGTAAAAAAATATGCGGACGGGGATGACGGGACCGGCTCGGGCTGCAAAGCGATGGAAGAAGCGCTGGAAAAGCTGAAAGCAGATCAGGGCAGGGGTGAATATGTCATCTATAAAGCAATGTTTGAAAAGACTTGGGAAGAAGATGGTTATTCGATGGCATCAGGGTTCAATCCCACTATTGTAATGGCGCCGGAACTGGAATATAAGAACGGAACCGAGGAGCTGACCGCGGAACGTTATCAGAAGGACATTGAAATCGTTACGGGCGTTTTGGATGAGGCCATTGGGGACGGACAGTTGACACCAGAGAAAAAAGAGATCATTTTAGGAAAAATGTATGACAATCTGGAAAAGCTGAAATAACGCCCTGACAATAAAGCGGGTGTTCTCATAAGTCCTTTGCGGCTCTGGGAACACTCGCTTTTTTTCTTCAGGCCATTGTGGAAAACCGGAAATATCGTGTATACTATACGCTATATCCTGTATGTGACAGACAGTGTATGATATTTTGCCGGCCGCGTGCAATATGCGGTATGCTACAGGATGCAGAATAATACAGACTACAGGGTAAAAAAAGTATGGAAATTTTGAGATCTGATATTTCAGAGAGAGGAAGGGTACGGATATGCGGATCGGAACAGGATATGATGTGCACAGACTGACAGAAGGAAGGAAACTGATGATGGGAGGTGTGGAGATTCCCTGGGAAAAGGGGCTGCTGGGACATTCGGATGCGGATGTACTTTTGCATGCCGTTATGGATGCGCTGCTGGGGGCAGCCGCACTGGGAGACATCGGAAAACATTTTCCGGATACGGACGCCCGTTACAAGGGAATATCCAGCATGGCACTGCTGAAAGAGGTTGGGGCGCTTCTGGAGGAGAATTGCTTTTTTGTTGAAAATATCGATGCGACGATTATTGCTCAGGCGCCCAAAATGGGTCCTCATATTGAAAAGATGAGACAGAATATCGCACAGGCGCTTGGAATCGGGACAGGGCAGGTGAGTGTTAAGGCAACCACGGAAGAAGGGCTGGGTTTTACCGGCAGCGGTGAGGGGATTGCGTCGCAGGCGGTCTGCCTTCTGACAAGTCCTTCCCATTTTTATGACGCAGAGGTGACAGAGATGGTTTCTGCATCAGGAGAATGCGGCTGCTGTGGAGGGTGTGAAAACAGCGGAAACTGCGGCAGTGATCACAGCAGTGACCAGACAGAGGATGCAGATGAAAACAAAGGATAAGACAGGCATGGTAACAGTAGAAAAGTTGACCACTGACGAGGCGTTGTCGGCCAGAAAGATGTGGTCGGAAATATTTCCAGAAGATTCGGAGCGGTTTACGGACTACTATTTTGCGGAAAAAATGGCTGAAAATAAAGGATATGGAGTGAAATGTGATAACAGGCTCTGTGCCATGCTGTTTCTGACTCCGTATATGGGACAGGTTCTTGCGCCGGATAAAGAAGGGAGCCGGTTCCGGGATATTCCGCTGTGTTATATTGTGGGAGTGGGAACCAGGCAGGAGTACCGGCACCGGGGCTATATGGACCGGCTGCTTAGGACGGCGCTTTCGGATCTTTGTCAGGAAGCGGTGCCGTTTGCGTTTCTGATGCCGGCAGATCCGGCTATTTATACGCCTTATCAGTTCCGGTATATTTATGACAGGCCCACGTTTTCCATAGAGCAGCAAAGCAATCTGCCGGCGCAGATTATGCAGGAAGAAGAGGCTGCAGCTCTGGCTGCTTTTGCAGAGGGGCTGCTGGAGCAGAGGTATCAGTTATTTCTGAGACGGGATGAGGCATACTACAGGAGACAGAAAAAGGAAAGTCAGGCGCAAAACGGAGACATTTACCTTTGGAAAGAACAGGGAGAGATTGCAGGATTTTATCTGTCTGCCAGGGAGAATGGGAAAGAAGAGATTCAGGAGGGAATGGTGGCGGACGGCTTTGCAAAGCGGGAAACGCTCCGGATTTCCTCTGTCAGGCAGCCGATTATCATGGCCAGGATTACCAATGTGGCATCCATGCTCTGCCTGCTGCGTCTTTCCGGACAGGCAGATCCGGATTTGATCACAGTTTGTTTTCGGCTTTTCGACCCTCTGCTCCGGGAGCAGAACGGAACTTTTCTCTGGACAGTGGGGAAAAAAGAAAGTACAATAGCTATGTTGGCAGCAGAGGATGAAGCAGAGGTCTGTACGGATATCAGCGCATTGACAGAATTTGTGTTCGGCAGAAAGGACTGCCGGGACTGTTTTTGGGAAAATAAACAGACAGAGCATACAGAGAATATGTCTGATCTGTTTGTGGATCTTAAAAAAGATACGGAAGGCGGGTATCATGTACCGGTATACAAAAGATTGTCTCAGATCATACCGCTGCGGCAGGTCTGTATCAATGAAATTGTATAGATCACAGGAAATGCTTTGTCAAAATGCCGCTGTTTTGCATAGCTTATATCAGACATGTGACGCCGTTTATGCCGCAGGAGGCAGGAGCCTGTGCACAACGGAGGAAAAGCGGGGAGAGATTCGGTATGGGACTTATCAGACGGGTTCGGGACGAAATCCGTATTATCAGGGAGCGGGATCCGGCCATCCATTCCTGGATGGAGGTATTTTTATATCCCAGTTTTAAGGTGATGCTGCACTATCGGCTTGCCCATAAATTATACAAAAACGGTCATTATTTCCTGGCAAGGTGGATTTCCCAGAGGGGTGTGCGCAAAACGGGGATCGAGATCCATCCGGGCGCAGAGATCGGGGAAGGCTTTTTTATTGACCACGGAAACGGTGTGATCATTGGAGAAACTACCATTATCGGGAATAATGTGACCCTGTATCAGGGAGTGACTCTGGGCGGTACAGGCAAGGAGCATGGCAAACGGCATCCCACCATTGAGGACAATGTGATGATCAGCGCCGGAGCCAAGATACTGGGTTCTTTTACCATAGGAGCCAATTCCAAGATCGGTGCGGGCAGCGTGGTACTCAAGGCGGTGCCGCCCAATTCCACTGTGGTGGGTGTACCGGGCCGGGTGGTAAAACGGCACAATACAGCATTTCCCAGAGAAGAAATGAACCATACGGATCTGCCGGACCCGGTCAGGGAGGACATTCAGAATCTGCAAGAGTCCAACAGCGTTCTGACCAATCGGCTGCTGGAGCTGGAGAAGCAGTTCAAATTGCTGAAAAGAGAGGCCGACAGAGAAAAATCGGCTGAGAGGAGAGGCAACCATGAAAATTTATAATACGCTTTCAGGTAAAAAAGAGGAGTTTGTACCCATTGAGCCGGGTAAAGTACGGATGTATGTGTGCGGGCCCACCGTGTACAATCTGATTCATATCGGCAATGCCCGTCCTATGATTGTATTTGATACAGTGCGCCGCTATATGGAATATAAGGGATACGAAGTGAATTTTGTATCCAATTTTACAGATGTGGATGATAAGATCATCAAAAAGGCGATGGAAGAGGGGGTGGATGCCTCTGTGATTTCCAGACGTTATATCGAGGAATGCAAAAAAGATATGGAGGCCATGCATGTCCGTCCTGCCACATCACACCCTCTGGCTACAGAGGAGATTGCCGGAATGCTGGAAATGATTCAGACACTGCTGGATAAAAACCATGCTTATGTGGCGGCGGACGGTACGGTTTATTTCCGCACCCGGAGTTTTGACGGGTATGGCAAACTTTCTCATAAAAATCTGGATGATCTGCGCAGCGGAGGCCGTTCCCTGCTGGTATCCGGAGAGGATCAGAAGGAGGACGCACTGGATTTTGTGCTCTGGAAGCCGAAAAAGGAAGGCGAGCCTTACTGGGAGTCAGACTGGTGCCAGGGACGTCCGGGATGGCATATCGAATGCTCTGTGATGAGCCGGAAATATCTGGGAGAGGAAATCGACATCCATGCAGGGGGAGAAGATCTGATTTTCCCTCACCATGAAAATGAAATTGCCCAGTCGGAGGCAGCCAACGGAAAGACTTTTGCCAGATATTGGATGCACAATGGCTTTTTGAACATTGATCATAAGAAAATGTCCAAGTCCCTGGGTAATTTCTTTACCGTCAGGGATATTGCGGAGCAGTATGATCTGCAGGTATTGCGGTTTTTTATGCTGTCCGCTCATTACCGGAGTCCGCTGAACTTCAGTCAGGAACTGATGGAGGCAGCGGGAAACGGACTGGAAAGAATCGTGACCTGTGCGGAGAACCTGAAATTTCTGTCAGAGCACGCAGAACAGGAACAGCTTTTGGATGGGGAAGAGGCATTGCTGCGGGAGGCCGACGGATTTCGGGCTGGGTTTGAAGAGGCGATGGAGGATGATTTCAATACGGCCGATGCCATTTCCGCAGTCTTTGATCTGGTAAGGTTTGCCAATACCCACGCGTCCTCAGAAAGCTCCCGGGCTTTTTTGTCCGCTTTGCTGGCGGAGATCAGGATGCTTTCGGATATTCTGGGCCTGGTGACAGAGAAACAGGAAACGCTTCTGGATGCAGACATCGAAGCTATGATTGCCCAGCGGCAGGAAGCCAGAAAAGCAAAGGATTTTGTAAGAGCGGATGCTATCCGCAGCGAGCTGCTGGAAAAAGGGATCGCACTGGAAGATACGCGGGAAGGCGTAAAATGGAAGCGGGTGTAAGTATACTGGAACAGGTCAGAGATACATTTGGCTGCAGGCAGCCGGATGTCCGCAGCTACTCTCCTCTTGCACTTGCTTATATGGGAGACGCGGTATATGACCTGATTATCCGTACTGTTGTAGTGGAGCAGGGAAACAGAGCCGCCAATCTGCTGCACCGGGGCGCGGTCAGATATGTGAATGCAGGGGCGCAGGCATCTGTGATAGAAGCCCTGCAGGATGTACTGACCCAGGAGGAAGAGGCTGTATACCGGCGGGGCAGAAACGCCAAATCCCATACGGCGGCAAAAAACGCATCCATTGAGGAGTATCGAAAAGCCACGGGACTGGAAGCCCTGATCGGTTATCTGTATCTTTCGGACAGGCTGGAGCGGATACTGGAACTGGTCAGACTGGGACTGGAGAGAACCGGGCTGCTGGCAGCGGCCGGGGAAAGGAATGGTTTATGAAACAGGAAACATCTGTGATAGAAGGACGGAATGCGGTGATCGAAGCCTATCGGTCCAAACGTCCGATAGACAAGCTGTACCTTCTGGACGGCTGCCATGACGGGCCGGTTATGACCATCCGGCGGGAGGCCCAAAAGCATGGGACTTATATCAAATACATGACCAGGGAACGGCTGGATCAGATTTCCCAGACCGGGAAGCATCAGGGGGTAATCGCTTATGTGGCAGCCTATGCCTATGTGGAAGTGGAGGAGATGCTCAGGGCGGCGCAGAATAAGGGAGAGCCGCCGTTTTTAATATTGCTGGATAATATTGAGGACCCACACAATCTGGGAGCCATTATCCGGACTGCCAATCTGGCAGGTGCACACGGTGTGATCATTCCCAAAAACAGGGCAGTGGGACTGACAGCCACGGTGGCCCGGACTTCTGCGGGCGCTTTGAATGATACGCCGGTGGCCAAAGTGACCAATCTGGGAAGAACCATTGAGGAATTGAAGAAAGAGGGTCTTTGGTTTGTCTGTGCGGATATGGCGGGGACGGTCATGTATGATCTGGATCTGAAAGGCCCCATCGGACTGGTAATCGGCAGCGAAGGAGAGGGCGTGGGACGGCTGATCCGGGAAAAATGCGATCTGACTGCGTCGATTCCCATGAGGGGGAGCATTGATTCCCTGAATGCTTCAGTGGCAGCCGGGGTACTGGCCTATGAAATCGTGCGCCAGAGAATGGGAAAAGGATGAGGGGAGATGGAGAAGGATTATACCGGAAGCAGCGACGAAGAACTGATTGTACGGCTGCGGGACGGGGAAACGGGTATCACGGATTTTTTGATGGACAAATATAAAAATCTGGTACGCAGCAAAGCGAAGTCCATGTATATTCTGGGGGCGGACAGTGAAGATCTGATTCAGGAGGGGATGATCGGGCTGTTTAAGGCGCTGCGGGATTATGATATGGGGAGAGATGCCAGTTTTCTGACTTTTGCCGATCTGTGCGTATCGCGCCAGATGTATACGGCAGTACAGGCTTCCCGGCGAAAAAAGCATTCTCCGCTGAATTCTTATATTTCTCTGTACAGCGACGTATCTCAGAAGGGAGAAAACGGCGGAGAGGAAACCGAGCTGGTCAATGTGCTCAGCTCTCTGTCGGAGAAGAGTCCGGAAGAAAAATGGATCGACAGAGAAAATATGGAGCTGTTGGAAAAGACCATTGAAAAAGAACTGAGCGGCTTTGAAAAGCAGGTGCTGGACCTGTATCTGACCGGAATGGGCTATATACAGATTGCAAGGGTGCTTGGCAGGGACGGGAAATCCACAGACAATGCGCTGCAGAGAATCAAGAGCAAGCTGCGCCGGGCAATCAGGAAACAGGAATAAAATATGACAACATTTTTCTTTACTTTCCTATGAAATCAAAAAAAGGCGTATGCTGGTTGAACCAACATACGCTTTTTTTCATCAGCTGCCGACGGGAATCGGACCCGTGACCTCCGCACTACCAATGCGACGCTCTACCGACTGAGCCACGGCAGCAAGACCTATATTAGAATACTCCATATGGGGTATTTTGTCAATTGTTTTTTTGATTTTTTATAAAAACCAAAACGGAAATCTTTTCCTTCCCGGCTTTGCATCAGGGGCTTTTGATTTCCAGTACCCCCAGAGAAGGCTCAAAAAGAATGACATAATGATCCAGAGTTACATGGGTGCCATATTTGCGTTTGTACTGCCCCAGGGCTTCTGACAGAAAGGATTCTGTCACTTCCAGATATTCGGCTACATCATACAGAGTACGGCAGCCGTGGCGGTAAGCGTTGATAATGCCGGTCAGCCCAATCATCTTGTCATATGCCCATATTCTTGCACGGAGTTCCTGCTTCCGGGAAAGATCGTCATTCTGATCCAGAATATTGCCGGCCGTGGTATAATAATGTCCCAATTCTTCTGCCAGTACACATTTCTTTGCGGACTCGGACAGATCCTTTCGGATTGCAATCCGTTTTCCCTTAATTCGTCCGTCATATGCGCACAATGGCTTTTCCTTGGTTATCAGCTCATGAGAATCGGCTTCTTTCAGCAAATCTTCATAAGTCATCAGGCAAATCTCCTTTTTCTAAAATTCATCACTGTCCATCAGTTCGTTGTCCTGCCGTTTCATTTCTTCAGTGACAGAAACATCGGTCCGTTCATGGGCAGCGTTCAGAAGCTGCTCGTTTTCTGTCTGTATGGACTGTAATTCGTACAAATTTTTAATATATTTATCAGCTTTGGCTCTGTTTTCAGTGTTTAACAGCCCGTAACAGCGGCTGATGATGGGAGGGAGGGGCTGATTGCCGCCCAGGCAGGGAACGCTTTCTGCCAAAAGACCGGAAGCAGAGGAAGAGACACTGTCCCGGCTGTTATCTGCAAGGCGTTCCATAGGTGCGTCATACCCCATCAGCCACGCCTCATTGACAGACAGGGCCTGGGCCAGTTTTTCTATGTTATGCTGCCTGGGCCTGTACTTGCCCGAGAGCCATGAACTGAGCTGGCCTTTATCAAATCCGCAGTGATTTGCCAGATCTGTCTGCCGCATACCGCGCCGGGCGAGTGCATATTTCAGCCGGTCTTTTAGCTGGGCTTTTTCCATAGGTGCCATAGGCGTCCTCCTGTGCTGTGTTCTCCGTTGCTTATAGTATACCTGAAAGTTGAGAATTTATCAAGAAACTTTTTGGTAATTGAGAAAAACTTAAAATTTCATTGACAGTCTGAAATCAGGATGCTATGATGAGAAAAAGTTGAGAATATCTCAACTATAAAATACAAAAAATGAGAGGGAGGAGAAAAGGAGGATATGATGACAAAGGAAAAGCAGACAGAAACAATAGAGGAAACAAAAGAATATTTAAAGGGATATGAACGGGCAGTGCGGAAGCTGGAACGGATTGAACTGCGGATTGCGGAGATGCGTTCCAGGCAGGTGAGCCCTCATGTATGTCTGGATGGGATGCCCCATGTTTTTTCCGTCAAAGATCTGTCCGGCTATGCGGCGCTGCTGGATGAAGAGGAGCGACGGTATATGAAGTCCAGATATCTGTGTCTGCGCAAGTGCAGGGAGATCACAGATAAGATTGAGCGGCTTTCTCAGGATGAGGAAAAGGCGGTACTGCTGCACCGCTATATCAAACTTCAGAAATGGGAGGACATTTGTGAGGAAATGGGATATAGCTGGAAGCATATTCACCGGATCCATACGGCTGCTTTGAAGAATTTCAAGATGACATAGAATGACACATCCCATATGGGTTATGGTGTAGATGGGCAGAAGCGGGGAAGGAAAGGAGGTGAAAGGATGCTGGAGAAAACCATTCAGGCAATAGCTTTTGCACTGCAGGAAGCCTTTGGCGAAGCATACAGAATAGACACGGACGGAACCGGCGGGCCGGACGGGCCATGTTTTCGGATTGTTCCAGTCCGGGTGGAACGGGTGAAAGGAACCTGCGGCCGCTGCACACAGATGCAGAACTTTGAGGTCCGGTACATTCCGGGAGAAGGAGACACAGAAAAATGTGCCCGGATTCTGGAACGCATGTATGACACACTGGAATGCATTATGGCAGACGGCAATGCCGTATGGAGCAACGCCTCATGGGGCGGGGTACAGGAAGGCAGGGCATACTTCTTTGCCCGGTATGATGTGCTCCTTGAAAAGGAGCCGGATGCGGCTATGGAGCATGCGGAAATCAGAATCACAGACAAAACACAGGAAAGGAAAGGTGAATGATATGTTAGGTGGAGGAACATTTACAGTACAGAATAAGAGGCTGCCGGGAGCATACATCAATTTTATTTCGGCAGGCCGTGCGTCGGCAGCACTGTCTGAACGGGGAATTGCAGCAGTGGCAGCAGAGATGGACTGGGGTCCGGAAAAAACAATGGTAACAGTAGAGGCGGCTGAGTTTGAAAAGGAAGCAAGATCCCTGTTCGGATATGCTTACTATGAAGAACCCGTAAAGGGAATCAGGGAATTGTTTAAAGGAGCCAGGACGGCGCTTCTGTATCGTCTCAACGGCGGTGAAAAGGCGTCCAATACATATGGCACTGCCAGATACGGCGGGATCAGAGGAAACGATCTGATTACCATTATTCAGGCCAATGAGGAAGACGGGGAGAAGTTTGATGTGATTACCATGCTGGGTGAAGCAAGGATTGACAGACAGACCGTATCTTCGCCGGCAGAGCTTATCGACAATGAGTTTGTGGTATTTCATAAGGATGCCGGATTGACGGAAACGGCCGGACTGGCAATGACCGGAGGCACTAACGGCAGTAAAGCGGATGCGGAGGCGTATCAGGGATTCCTTGACAGACTGGAGAACTGTTCCTTCCATACACTGGGATGCCTGTCCGGTGACAGCGGGGTAAAGGGGATGTTTGCTGCATTTACCAGACGCATGCGGGATGAAATGGGAATGAAGTTTCAGACTGTGCTCCATGACTGGGCGGCAGATTATGAAGGCATTATCAATGTGAAAAATACAGTGAAAGAGACCGGGGCAGCCGGGCCTGAGCTGGTATGGTGGGTCACAGGTGCACAGGCAGGATGCGCAGTGAACCGGACATTAACCAACGTGCGTTATGACGGGGAATATACGGTGGATACCCGGCTGAAACAGTCAGAGCTGGAACAGTTGACCGGCCAGGGATATTTTGTGCTGCACAGTGTGGGAACAGAGACCAGAGTCCTGTCGGATATCAATTCCCTGGTATCTTTCTCGGATGAAAAGACCAGTGATTTTTCGGAAAACCAGGTGGTGCGTACACTGGATCAGATCGGAAATGACATTGCTGTCACATTCTGCGCCAGATATCTGGGAAAGGCTCAGAATAATGAGGCTGGAAGGACCGGGCTGTGGAATGATATTGCAGTTTACTGCAGAGAGCTGGAACGCATTGGTGCACTGGAAAACTTTTCCGGCGCTGATGTGAGCGTGGCAGAAGGGACAGATAAGAAATCCGTGACAGTGAGCTGCATGGTAACACCGGTCTGTGCGATGAGCAAACTGTATATGACAGTAACAGTTCGATAAGGTATTTAAAAGGAGGAAAAAATTATGGCAACAATGAACGCAAAAGACGCTATCAGTGCAAAACTGGCGTCCTGTTATGTAACCATCGGCAACGAACGGTATCTTTTGATGCAGGCCAAAAATGTAGAGGTAAAGTATGAAAAGGACAAGCAGGAGGTACCGATTCTTGGCAGAACCACCAAGGGCAACAAGGCCAACGGAGGAAAAATAACGGGTTCCTGTACGATTTATCACAATACGGATCTGTTTACCGAAATGCTGGCCGGCTATCAGGATAAGGGAGAGGATATGTATTTTGATATGGTGATTACCAATGAGGATCCCTCTTCTTCTGCAGGCGCCCGCAGTGTAACCATTAACGACTGCAACATCAACGGCGCGACAGTAGCGTCCTTTGATGCGGACGGAGAATTTCTGGAACAGGAAATGGAATTTACGGCAGAAAGATTTGATATTGCAAAGGCGTTCCGCGTGCTGGATGGCATGCAGTAAGAAAGGAGCAGAAAGAATATGAGCGGGTTAAGCGCATTTTTAAAACAGAATCAGCAGGAAGTCAAAAATGTCAGATTTGCGGCCAGCAGGCTGTACAGGGACGAGGACGGCAAACCGATGGAATGGGAAATGAGAATGCTGGATTCCGAAGAGGTTGGCCGGATCAGAAAGGCCTGTACCAATATTGTGGGTGTAGGGAAAAAGGTGGTTGTGGACAATGAACGGTTTAACCGGATGTTTGCAGCCGGATGTACGGTTTTTCCCAATCTGCATGATAAGGAGCTGCAGGATTCCTACGGTGTGTTTGAGCCGGAACAGTTGATTGTAAAGCTGCTGAAAATTGACGCGGAATATCAGGCTTATGTACAGAAAGCGCTGGAAATCAGCGGTTACGGACAGTCGGATGGGGAATTGGTGGAAGTGGCAAAAAACTGATTGACGGAGGCGATGCGGACGCAAATTATGCGTACTATTGCCTCCACAAATTCCACATACTTCCGGGGCAGTATATGGAACTGGACCGCATGGAGCGCGCATTTATTATGGCAGCGATCGATAAGCGGATTGAGCAGGAGAAGCGGGAGTCCGCAAAGATGAAGAAAAGGAAGTGAGAAAAAATTATGGCAGAAAATAGAGTGACGGCGATAGCGGCGGCTGGTACCAGTGCTGTCGCAGGTGTAGCCTTCGGAAGTATGAACAGTTCCATGCGTGTCTGCATACGTTCTTATGAGCGTATGCAGGCGGCTGCACAGGAGGCGGCTGAAACGACACGGTTTCAGGAGATGAGTCTGGAGCTGCGGCAGGTACAGACTTCGGCGGCCCTGGTGAATCAGGAAATACAGGAAGCAAATGAAACAAGTGCGTCGTCGGCCGAAAAAACAAAAAGCATATTGGAAAAGGCATCTTCGGCAGCCGGTCAGTTAGTGAGCAAAGCAGGCAGTATGGCGGCATCTTTTGCAAAGGAAAATTACAGCAAAGTATTTGATTTTTCTGATGCGGCAGCAGAGGCGGTGGCCGGGCTGGATGAGATCAATGACGGGATGCAGTCCACCCAGGAGCTGCGGGATCAGATTTATGCGTCTGCACAGCGTTTGGGAAGTCCTTATCTGGGGACAATGGAGTCGGTGGCCCGGTTCGGTTCGGAAGGCGGCAGTGCGTTTACGGACAATGGGGAAACCATTGCCTTTGCGGAAAATCTGAACAAAGCCTTTCAGATTGCAGGCATGAGTCAGGATCAGATCACGGCATCCTCCCAGGCACTGGCAAAAGCATTGGGAGACGGGACGCTGAGCGGAGAGGAATTGCAGGGGATATTCGGAGAAACACCGGGACTTTTGCAGATGATGGCAGATTCTCTTGGGATCAGTACAGAGCAGTTAAGCCAGATGGCGGCAGCAGGCGCACTGACATCGGAAATGGTAAAAAATGCCATGCTGGGAGCTACCTCAGAAATAGATACTCAGTTCGCAGCCATGCCCGCCACATGGACGGATGCGTTTACACGCCTGAAAAACGGTGCATTGCAGGCTTTTTTACCGCTGCTGACGTCGATTGGCAATATTTTGTCCACAGAACAGTTTCAGACAGTGATGGATGGCATTATTGCCGGGATGGGACAGGTGGCAGAGTTTGTGGGTCCTGTTCTGGACAGTATGATAGAAGGAGCGGCCTTTGTGGTGGATAACTGGAGCCTGATCGGGCCGGTGCTGCTGGGCGCTTCCGCAGGGCTGGGGGCTTTTCTGCTGGTGGTAAAAGGAGTCACTATAGCAACGGGCATCTGGAAAGTGGCACAGGATCTGCTCAATAACAGTATGCGTCAGAATGTGATTGGTATCATTGTAATGGCGGTGGCAGTTTTGATCGGTATGCTGATATCCTGGGTCCATAGTGTGGGCGGTGTGAAAGTTGCCTGGGCGATCTGTATGGATATTCTGAAAACGAAATGGAGCCAGTTTCAGATTAAGTTTATGGAAGGCGTATATTCCCTGCAAAATACGCTGGATTTTCTGAAGCTGTCATTTACGGTGGCCAAAACAGCCATTTGCAATACACTTGGGCTGATGAAGGTGGGCGCCCTTATGATCATCCAGAATATGATCAATGGAGTGATTGAGGGGATCAATACTTTTATTTCCAAAGTCAATGAAGTGGCTGGTACTTCCATTCCTCTGATTACTTACACAGCCCGGTTTGGGACGGATGCCGCGGCAGAGGAGGCGGTCAAACGGAGTAAGCGGAATGCAGATATGCTGAAAGCAGCACAGGAAATGAAGGAAAATGTAGCAGCAAGGGATGCCAAACTGGAAGAAATGAGAGCGAAAGCCCAGGAAGATCACAGGCTGCGTGAAATGGAAATCGCAGCTATGCGCAGTGAAAATGCCCGGGAGGATGCGGATGACGGGCGTTCCGTGGATTGGAAGCAGGAGCCTGTTGCCTGGGACGGCAATCCAGATGCCTTTCCTGAGGAAACCGCCTGCAATACCGCAGCCACTGCCGTCAATACAGGAAGGGCTGCCGATTCTCTGGAGGTTTCAGAAGAGGATCTGCGGTATATGCGGGATATTGCGGAACGGGAAGTGATTGACCGTACCGTGTTTTCCACCATTACCGTAGATATGGGCGGTGTGACAAATACGGTAAACAATATGGGGGATCTGGATCGGATTCCGCAGTATCTGGCAGATACTATTGCGGAACAGATGGCAGTGTCAGCAGAGGGGGTGCACAGGGATGTATGATTTTTATATCAACGGGATGTTGCTTCCGGTTACACCGGGCAAGCTGGAAATCGGGTATAAGGGAAGAGAAAAAAGCATTGATCTGATCAATGACGGTGAAATAACCATACCGAAATCCTCCAAATCCGCGGAAATTTCTTTTGAAGCGCTTCTGCCTAACCGGAAGTATCCCTTTGCCCGCTATCCGGAAGGGTTTCAGGATGGAGCTTCATACAGCGTTCTGCTCAGGACTTTGATGGAATCCGGGAAACCCTTTCGGTTTATTCTGGTCCGCAGACTGCCTTCCGGCAAAAATTCAGGAGGGATCAATCTCAGGATGATCCTGGAAGAACTGAAGTTAAAAGAGGATGCGGAAAACGGAGGAGATGTAACAGCATCACTGAAGTTAAAGGAGTATCGGGAGTATGGTACAAAAACAGTACTTTTAACCATTGATCAGAGAATCATGCTTTCCAAAGGAGAGCGCCAGCAAGACTCTGCACCCCAGGCGCAGGGCAGCTCCTATACAGTACAGAAAGGTGACAGCCTGTGGAAGATTGCCCGGCATTTTTATGGCAATGGAAGCGACTATAAAAAGATATATGATGCCAATGCGGGCAGCATCCGCAATCCGAATCTGATTTATCCGGGACAGGTACTTGTGATTCCATGATGACAGGAGCGGAAGCAAAGATCAGGGAGGCAGATATGAAATGTGAGATTTTGATACAGAATGGGGAAATGATATATGCGCCTGCAGTGGAAGCAGGCATTCAGTGGACTACGGAGCGGAAAGGCGCTCCGGGAAAGCTGACTTTTCAGGTGGTTATGGATTCTGCGCTGAATATTCAGGAAGGGAATGCAGTGCAGTTTTGTGTGGATGGAGCAAAGGTCTTTTATGGCTATATTTTTAAGCGTTCTTTTGACAAAGACGGATTGATGAAAGTGACTTGCTATGATCAGCTTCGTTATTTTAAAAACAAAGATTCCTATGTATACAGGGAAAAAACAGCATCTCAGGTGTTGCAGATGGTATGCAGCGATTTTCTCCTGCGGACAGGAGAAGTGGAAGACACGGAATATGTGATTGCCCAGAAATCAGAGATGGACAAGACTCTGTTTGATGTGGTTCAGAATGCTTTGGACAGTACGATGCTCAATACACGTAAACTGTATGTGCTGTACGATGATTTTGGCAGGATCTGCCTGAAAAACATTGGGTCAATGAAAGTACCGCTGCTGATTGATGAAGAGACAGGACAAAATTTTGAATATGACTCTTCCATTGATTCAAGTACCTATAACCGAATCAAGCTGAAACGGGAAAACCGGGAGACAGGAAAGACAGATGTCTATATGACGATGGATACGGAACACATCAATGCCTGGGGGCTTTTACAGTATTGTGAAAACATCCAGGGGAAGGAGGACGGACAGGCCAAAGCAGACGCAATGCTGCAGTTTTATAATACGAAAACAAAGAGTCTGCGTATCCGGGATGCATTCGGAGATGTCCGGATACGGGCCGGAACAGCGCCGATGATACGTCTTTCCTTTGGAGAACTGAAACTGGATCATTTTATGGTATGCGAACAGGCAGAGCATACCTTCGCAGAGGGGCTTCACACGATGAACCTGACATTGAAAGGAGGAGAGTTTGTTGGCTAATTTAACGGAAATTGTAAAACAGGCTGCGCTGCAGGCCATGTCGGAGACAGAGCCTGCGGGAATTGTGTTCGGGACGGTGGAAACAGTGGGGCCTCTTTCCGTGCGGCTGGATCAGAAAACGGTCCTGCCGGAATCCTTTTTGCTGCTGACTCACAATGTGAAAAACCATCAGGTAGATATGACCATGCAGCACACTACAGATAAAGTAGAGGGCGGTGACGGGGAAGCGGCTTTTGCAGAGCACGCGCATACCTGTTCCGGTGTCAGAAATGTCCTGGTGCACAACGGGCTTGTGAAGGGGGATCATGTGCTGATGCTGCGGCAGCAGGGGGGACAGCTTTATATTATATTGGACAGATTGGAGGGAGCGGTATGATTCCACAGCAGAACAATGCACTCGGTACATTTGTGCTGGAAGAGCAGCCTTCGCTGACTTACCGGATGGATGCGGAAGAGAACAGAATGATAACAACGTGCGATGGGATAGCAGCCATGCAGCAGGCTGTTTATAAAATATTGAATACGGAACGGTATGACTGTCCGATTTATTCCCGCGGCTATGGGATTGAGCTGAAAGCGCTGTTTGGGAAGCCGGTGGGTTACTGTATGTCGGAAATGGAACGACAGATCAGGGAAGCGCTGCTGCAGGATGACCGGATCATCAGTGTGGATGGATTTACGTTTGAACAGCCGGAAAAAGGGGTCCTGAAAGCATTGTTTCAGGTCAGGACTTCGATGGGGAGCCTGACGGCGGAAAAGGAGGTAAGAATATAAATGTTTGAGGATAAAACCTATGAAAAGCTGCTGCTGAAAAAGCTGGAGCTGGTGGGGGCAGGCTTTGACAAAAGAGAAGGGTCTGTGATTTATGATGCGATGGCGCCCAACAGTGCGGAAGCGGCACAGATTTATGCAAATCTGGACTGGATGCTGGCCCAGATGTTCGGGGATACGGCAGAACGGGACTATCTGATCCGGATTGCGCAGGACACCAGAGGGATTCGGCCGAAAACGGCCACCTGTGCTGTATGGAAGGGACAGTTCAATACCGATGTGGAGACTGGAAGCCGTTTCCGTGTCGGGACACAGTATTATCAGGTCATGGATTGTATGGATGCAGATACCCATACTTACAGACTGCAATGTGAAACGGCTGGCAGTATGGGCAACCGGTTAGCCGGTAAGATGATCCCGGTTACTTATATGGAAGGGCTTACCAGTGCAGAGCTGACAGAGCTGCTGATTCCGGGAGAAGAGGAAGAGGATACGGAGAGCTTCCGCAGACGCTGGCGGGGTTCCTTTCAGACAAAGGCTTTCGGAGGAAACCGGGCAGATTATGCGGAGAAGATCAAATCCATAGACGGTATCGGCGGCTGTAAAATATACCGGGCACAGAATGCGGCGGGGGAAACGGCAGGTAACCATGTCAGATGCGTGATCATTGCCTCTGATTTCAGAGGCGCCAGCGATACCCTGGCAGGGATGGTACAGCAGGAAATCGATCCGGCACAGGATATGGCGGGGGATGGCCTGGCTCCCATCGGACATATCGTACATATAGAATCCGTAAGAGAGGTACCGGTTCATATCGCTGCGGATATTACCTATGAGGAGGGTTTTTCCTTTGAAGCGTTACAGTCTCATATGGAAAAAGCAGTGGATGCGTATCTGCTGGAACTGGCAAAGGGATGGGAAGCATCCGGGGAAACGCCATTGGTAGTGCGGATTGCTAAAATAGAAAGCGCCATTTTGGATCTTACGGGAGTGCTGGACATTGCCGGTACGACACTGAACGGAGCGGAGCAGAACCTGATTCTGGAACAGGATGAAATCGCGGTGAGGGGTGAGATACATGGATAGAGAATTGATCGCATACCTGCCCGGACTGATGCAGGACTATGAGGAGATGAAGCAGATCATGCAGGCGGAGCAGCCTTGTGTGGAAGCTCTGTGGGAAGCCTGTGATATGCTGATGAAAGAGGCATTCCTTGATACGGAAACAGAAACAGGAGCAGAAGTCTGGGAGCGGATTCTGGAAATTTCACCCAAAGACACAGACAGTCTGGAACTGAGAAATTTCCGGATTAAGGGAAGGCTCAATGAGGACCTTCCCTATACAGACAGAACGCTGGAACGCCAGCTCCTGGCATTGTGCGGGGAAAACCGCTATACAAAGGAACTGACAAGTGAAAACGGGCTGACCATGAAAATACGTGTGGCGCTTGTTGCACGGGAACTGAAAGCGGAAGTAATAGCCCTGGCAGACCGTATCGTGCCGGCGCAGATTGTACTGGACATAGAGCTTATGTACAATATAAACAGTGCGCTGAAAAGAGCCACACACAGACAGTTGAAAAAATTTACCCATTTGCAGATCAAAGAAATCGTATTGGAGGGAATTTAAATGAAAATAACAGAACATTACAATTTACACAAACCGGATCAGGATGACTTCTACGATGTGGATGTCTTGAATGAAAATATGGATAAGATAGACACTGCTCTGCAGGAAACCCAAACGGCAGTTTCCAATCCTGCCGGGCAGGCGCCTGTATTTACACCGGCAGAAACGAGAAGCGGCCTTGTCAGCGGCGAAAAACTGGGAACCCTGATGGGGAAAATCGCAAAATGGCTGACGGACTTAAAAGACGGCGCCTTTTCCACCGTGGCCAATAACTGCACCACTACAGAGGAAGGAAGCGTGCTGGATGCCCGCCAGGGAAAGGTATTGCAGGGGGAGGTTGATGAGATAAATAGTAATTTAGCCGGTTATTCATTTGGAGAAACAACAGATGGGCAGCCAGGGTATAGAAAGCCGGGTG
>VSOB01000023.1:4883-45239 GCA_009774625.1 Lachnospiraceae bacterium | reverse complement strand
GTTCTGTAGATGTGTTCTGTTTTCATAATAGTCTCCTCTCTTTTCCGGGGCGTGGGTGGGGGTGCGGGGTATGCTCTGCCGGCGGCTCCGCCTCCCGCGTTCGCTTTGGGCCGATGGGGCTTTGCAGCTCGAAAAACGGCTTGCCGTTTTCCTCGCTTCCGCGACGTTCGCCGGATGGAAATGCAGCCGCATTTCCATCTCTCTGCCATAAGATATGGAAAAATAAGTAAACTTATTTTCCATATCCCCTGGCAGGCGTGGAAATACGTTGTATTTCCGCCCGGCTCACTGTACGCAAAAAAAATATCCCGGAATACAGTGTTGCTGTATTCCGGGACGGGATATCTGTTGACCCGCGGTACCACCCGCTTTGATAAGGCGACATTTCTATCAAAATGTTGATCCGTCTTATCCTCTCTTGGCACTTAACGCGTGCTACGTATGCCCCTACTGTAATCGGTTCAGGGCATCTGCTCCGGAGTGTTCCCTTTGTTATTTCCCACAAGCGGCGCTCTCAGTCGGTGACGCTGCATTCCTGTCGTTTTCCGTAACAAGAGTCTCCTTCATCGCATTTTTCTTTGCCTGTTATATTAGCACAGGATTTTCGGAATTGCAAGATGCTATTTCAATTTCTTTTTCTATGTTCCGGAGCTCTACTCCGTACCAGGTGCGTATCATGATCTTTTCTTTGCGGTGGAACATTACAAATCCGCGGGCAAAGCGTACTTTGTAATCCCGGTCCTCTCCTTTTTTCATCAGGTGGAGCAGGTTGATCTGTTTGTATTCTTTTCTGCGGAGGATAGCGCATCTTCCGATTTTCCGATAGGTTCCGTTCTCGTCTTTTTTGTAGACTCTGGCATGTTCAAATATAAGGCAGAAAAGGAGCCATACCAGTCCGCACAGCACCACTGCCGTCCAGGCTGAATAGAGTGCCGCTTTTTTCCAGTTGATATCCGGTTTTTCCGGAGGTTTCTGTCCCAGGGTTTCCGGGACGGGCAGTTCTTCGTTCTGTTCCTGTTTTTCGGAAAGTTTCTTTTTCTTACGGTCAAAGCGGGGTGTTGTCTCTGTTTCTGTTTCTACAGGCTCCAGAGGCTGTTCCAACAGCCGGATGATCTGTTTCTTTGTGCTGTCTTCTTCCGTCTTCTGTCTGACGGGTTCCGGGAGCAAACCGGTTCCCTTGTAAGCAGGTGTCTCTGTGGCCGTTTCCACCGCTTCCGGTTCAGGCAGAAGGAGTGCGGGAAGTTGTACCTGCTGTTTGCCTCCTCCGCCTTTGCTTTTCTCATTGTTCTGTGTCTGCTCCGTCTTTTTCTCCGGTTCCCGGATGTCATACATAAATGTAAATGTCTCCTTTCTTACATTGCCCAAACGGTCTTTTACCCAGATATGACTGGGCCCTTCTTTTTCAATCACCACAACAGGAGAGCTGCCAAAGGTGATGCCGTCTGTGGAAAAGGCTTCTTCTGCCAGTCCACATCCCTGTGTGCCGTCAGGCTGCAGATCCTCTGCCTCCAGTACGACCTGCATGCTTCCGCCATACCATTTCTCAGGCTTTTGGCAGGTTACTCTGGGCGGTGTATGGTCAATGTTTTTTACATTGTAACGAAGCTCTGTCACATTGCCCGCCCGGTCTCTGACTTTGCACAGATAGGTTCCGTTTTCCGATACGGAACAGGTATGATTCTGTTTCCAGAGTTCTGTCATGCTGTCTGTTTCATGCGGCTCATTTTTTTCTTCCTGGGGATTGCCGTTCTCATCCGGCTCTTTTGTATCCCACTTTACATCCCCTGCCGTATCCAGTCTGCCCCAGAGATAAGGTACGCTGTCCAGTCCGGATTTGGCATACTGCTGCGTTGCCTCTGCATCGTCTCCCAGCACACGAAGGATAAACCCGGATGCCGTCCACTGTGTGGTATCCGGTTCCAGCGATACCTGGGGACGGAGTTTGTCAATATTGGTAATCTGCACCGACTCTTCTGTCATCGTTCCGTAGATATCCCGGATGCGGCAGGTATAAGTACCGTTCTGTGTAACTGTATGGAAAAATGTATCCGTCCAGATATCATTTCCCTCTCCGTCCTTTTCCCAGGCAATGCACAGTTCCGGCAGTCCTTCTCCCGGACTTTCCAGCTTTGCCGACAGCACAACATCCTGATTGACAGGTCCTTCCGGCTCTGCCTGCAGTACAAAGGATACGGAAGCTCTGCACAATGTAATGATGACTCTGCCGCTGCCTGCATTGATGTTGTTTTCTGTCCGCAGTGTCTTTTCTCTGTCCCATTTGATCCGGTCAGTGTCCCAAATAGCCGTACTGCCGCCGCCTGCACTGGCCTCTGTCTTTTTATTGGGCCGTCCGCAGGTACTCATAAGCGTATAGCCGCCGTCTCCGCCCTGTGCCGATATGATCCTACTGCCGTCAATTTCCACGCTGCTGCTGCCGCCGCTGCCTCCTGTCCCTGCCCATGCGCAGTGGGCCGGACCGTCATACTCATTGACGCAGCCGCCCCAATGGTCTGTATATATTCCGGCCCGTCCGTCAGGATAGCCGCCTGTGCCCCCTGCGCCGTCATACATATCGTCTGCCTGGCCATTGCCGCCCATGCCGCCGGCCCGGATCTGCAGGCGCATCCCCTTCTGCAGATATACCTGGGATAAAATACTGTCACCTTTCGCCGGAGCATAGAGCTGTATGGCTTCTGCCCCGTCTCCGTATTGATTTTTCCGTCCGGCGGCGCCGTTTGCCGTGCCTCCTTCCGCACCCTGACATACAATCTCATACGTCCCCGATACGGGAACTGTCCATTCCACCGTACTGCCGGTATATTCATAACGATTGACCTGCCCCGCTCTGGGAGCCGAATCGGAAATGCCCAGACTGCTTCTGATGAGCGAAGAAGTATTCACAGCCGCCCTTACTGCCACAGGCAGGGAAAGATGTATCTCTGTTTCCCCGTTTTCTGTCTCTGCTTCCTGCTCACACTCGGCTTTACGTTCCGTCTCCCCTTCCCGCCCAGCCTCGGTTTCTATTTCCTGCTCAGGCTCGGTTTCGTTTTCTGCTTCCGGCGCAGGCTCGGTCTCGGTTTCCTGCTCAGGCTCGATTTCGGTTTCTGTTTCCTGCTCAGGTTCGGTTCCTGTTTCCTGCCCAGGTTCGGTTTCGTTTTCTGCTTCCGGCTGCGGAGCTGTCTCATCTTCCGTTTCTTCTGTCTCTGCCACTTCTGACGCTTCTTTCTGTCCTGTCTTTTTTCCCGCTTCTGTTTCTTTGGCCTGTCCCCCTTCCGTCAGGCCTTCTGCTTCTTTCAACGGTTCCTGCTTTGCCTTGTCTTTCGCAGTTTCTTCCTGTTCAGGCGCTGCTTCTTTTATTCTGGCAGTCCCGGTATATTCCTCCTCCCGAACCTCTTTCCGGCCGCTTTCTTCAAATGCTTCTGTTTCATCCAGTGTCTGCAGTTCTGTCTTTTCCGACAGCTCTGTGCCTGTCTCTTTTGCAAAAGACATTTTCCCGGAAAAAGGGTGCACAAAAGAAACTGTCAAAACTGCAGCGGACAAAAAAACTGCAATTCTGCCTTGATACTTCATAGAATCCTCCTGTTCTGATCATGTTGGATTTTGCTGATTCAGCTTCCGATTGTCTGGTCTTTCCCCGGGAAAATTGTGTGAATGAAAATGTGTGTGACAGGAAATAGCTTCCTGATAGATAAAAAAGAAAACAGACACCAAACTTTTTGTTGTTTGGTGTCCTGATTATACAATAACAGCATATACCTGTAAATATAAAATTTTTAACCTGTTTCGGCTTATTCTCCGTTCTCTGTCCCGCCGCCTGCATGAATCCATTTCAGGTATGCGTTGATAAATAAATCCAGCGCACCATCCATCACTGCATCCACATTAGAGCTTTCCGCCGATGTCCGGTGATCTTTTACCATCGTATACGGCTGCATTACATATGAACGGATTTGATTCCCCCATCCGATCTCTTTTACTTCACCCCGGATACCGGACAGCTTCTGAGCATTTTCCTCTTGTTTCAGCAGGTACAGCTTGGCCTTCAGCATTTGCATGGCCTTATCTTTATTCATATGCTGGCTCCGCTCATTCTGGCACTGTACCACGATCCCTGTGGGCAGGTGGGTGATACGGATAGCCGATGAAGTCTTGTTGATGTGCTGGCCGCCTGCGCCGCTGCTTCGATAGGTGTCGATACGCAGCTCATCGTCATTGATCTCGATGTCCAGATCTTCCTCAATATCCGGCATCACATCCAGCGAAACAAACGAGGTCTGCCGTTTTCCCTGCGCATTGAACGGTGAAATCCTGACCAGACGATGCACGCCTTTCTCGGATTTCAGATAGCCATAGGCATTTTCACCGTTGATCTGGAACGTTACGGACTTGATCCCCGCTTCTTCTCCGTCCAGATAGTCCAGCACTTCTATGCCATACCCCTTTTTTTCCGCCCATCTTGTATACATCCGGTAGAGCATACCGGCCCAGTCGCAGCTCTCTGTGCCGCCTGCACCCGCATTCAGCTTCAAAATGGCGTTGTTTTTATCATATTCCCCGGACAGCAGTGTGCTGATACGGATTTCCTCAAATCTGGCAAGGAAACTGTCCAGCTCCTGTCTGGTTTCGGATACAATATCCGCATCCTCCATTTCATACCCCATCTCAATCAGCGTTTCAATATCCTCATACTGAGAGGACAGAGCATCACAGACCTCCACGATATCCTTTAAATGTTTCAGTTCTTTCATTTTCTGATTGGAGTAGTCAGGATCGTCCCAGAAACCGGGCGCTTCCATTTCCCGCTCCAACTCTTCGATTCGCTTTCCCTTGTCAGCCAGGTTAAAGTGAATCCCTCACTTCCGCCAATGGTGTTTCATATGCCTGTAATTCTGATTTCATCTGATCCAGTTCTACCAATTAACGTCACCTACTTTCTGCCGCAGCACTGTTTATATTTTTTCCCGCTTCCGCATGGGCACGGATCATTGGGATACACCTTGACGGCCTCCCGCTTCACCGGTCCCTTCTGTACGGAATCGTCTTTATTGGTACCTGTTACTTTCGCAACCTGCTCTCTTTCCACTTTCTGCTCTACCCGCACATGGAACAGCAGCTTCACCGTATCCTCCCGGATACTGTCTGTCATACTGTCAAACATCTCATAACCGCTCAGCTTATATTCCACCAGCGGATCCCTCTGTCCATAGGCCTGCAGGCCGATGCCCTGACGGAGCTGATCCATATCGTCGATATGGTCCATCCAGCGTCTGTCAATCACTTTTAACAATACGACCCGTTCCAGCTCACGGATCGCCTCCATCTCAGGAAATTCAGCTTCTTTGCTCTCATACAGCTTTACGGCTTCTTCCTTAAGCTGATGCTTTAAGCTGTTTTTTTTCAGCGTTTCGATGCGGCCTCTGTTAATCACCCGCAGCGGAATCACCGGGAGAAGCAGCGTATTTAATTCTGTCATATCCCAGTCATCCGGATCCGTATCATCTCCGATACACAAATCCACTGTATTTTCCACAATATCCGTAATCATCTTATAGATCACATCCCGCATGCTTTCACCGTTCAGTACACGATGTCGCTCTGCATAGATGATTTCCCTCTGTTCGTTCATGACCTGATCATATTCCAACAGATTTTTACGAATGCCGAAGTTGTTGCTCTCGATCTTTTTCTGCGCTGTCTCTATGGCGTTTGTCAATGTCTTATGCTCGATCTCCTGATTTTCAGGAATGCCCAGTGCATTGAACATCTTAATCAGACGTTCGGAACCAAACAGCCGCATCAGATCGTCTTCCAGTGAAATATAAAATTTGGACTCGCCCGGATCTCCCTGACGTCCGCTCCGGCCCCGGAGCTGATTGTCGATACGTCTGGACTCATGACGCTCCGTACCGATGATCTTCAGGCCGCCCGCAGCCCTGGATTCCTCGTCCAGTTTGATATCCGTACCACGGCCTGCCATATTGGTGGCAATGGTCACTGCGCCGTGGATCCCCGCATCCGCAACGATCTCCGCCTCCAGCTCATGGAACTTGGCGTTCAGTACCTTATGTTCTATGCCTTCCTTTTTCAGCAGACGGCTCAGTTCTTCCGATGCTTCGATGGTAATGGTGCCTACCAGTACCGGCTGTCCGGCAGCATGCGCCTCCTTAACCGCCTCCACAATGGCATGCAGCTTTTCTTTTCTCGTTTTATAGACCGCATCCTGTTGATCCACACGCTGCACCGGCTTATTGGTGGGAATCTCAATGACATCCATACCATAGATGTCCCGGAATTCTTTCTCTTCGGTCAGCGCCGTACCGGTCATACCGCTCTTTTTTTCAAATTTGTTGAAAAAGTTCTGAAAGGTAATGGTCGCCAGAGTCTTGCTTTCCCGCTTTACCTTCACATGCTCTTTTGCCTCAATAGCCTGATGCAGACCGTCCGAATACCGTCTGCCCGGCATGATGCGCCCGGTAAATTCATCTACGATCAGAACCTGATCGTCCTTTACCACATAGTCCTGATCCCGGAACATCAGATTATGGGCACGCAGCGCCAGTATCATATTGTGCTGTATTTCCAGATTATCCGGATCGGCCAGGTTTTCTATGCTGAAAAACTTCTCTACTTTGGAAACACCCTCTGCGGTCAGATTGACAACCTTGTCTTTTTCATTGACAATGAAGTCGCCGCTCTCTTCCTGTTCGATTCCCATAATGGCATCGATTTTGGACAAATCCTCCACGTCTGCGCCTCTGGTCATCTGTCTTGCCAGAATATCACAGGCTTCATAAAGCTTTGTGGATTTGCCGCTCTGACCGGAAATAATCAGCGGTGTACGGGCTTCGTCAATCAGAACCGAGTCCACCTCATCTATGATGGCGTAATGCAGCTCCCGCAGTACCAACTGCTCTTTGTAAATGACCATATTGTCGCGCAGATAATCAAAGCCCAGCTCATTGTTGGTCACATAAGTGATGTCACATCCATAGGCCTCCCGCCGCTCCTCCGGCTTCATAGAGTTCAGCACCACGCCCACTTTCAGACCCAGAAATTCATGAACCTGTCCCATCCACTCCGCATCGCGCTTTGCCAGATAGTCATTGACCGTGACAACATGTACCCCTCTTCCGCTCAGCGCGTTCAGATAAGCGGGAAGGGTGGATACCAGGGTTTTACCTTCACCGGTTTTCATCTCTGCAATACGTCCCTGATGCAGAATTATGCCGCCGATCAACTGTACCTGGAAATGCTCCATATTCAGGACACGTTTTGCCGCTTCTCTGACAGCCGCATAGGCTTCCGGAAGCAGATCGTCCAATGTGGCGCCCTCACCCAGACGTTTCTTAAACTCCTGCGTCTTTCCCCGCAGCTCCTCATCGGTAAGGGCCTGCATCTTCGGCCGAAGGGCCTCAATCTCCTCCACCAGCGGCATGATTCGCTTCAGCTCACGCGCACTGTGTGTTCCAAATATTTTCTGTACTATATTCATACTGGTCCGGCTCCTGTTATTTTTCTTTCCTTACATTCCGTTCCAAAACATCCGCCTGCAAAAACCAGACAATATTTACACCGATGTCCGCCTCTTTGCTGACGTGGTATATTCTAACAGATTTATTTGAATAATTCAACCTTTTGCACCTCTTTCACAGGATAACACATATGTTCATAAATTATGAATACGGATTTATATGCCCGCCTTCTCCCTGTCGCTTATTTTGAAGCCGCCTTTCTAATTCAGAAGCTGCAATGCTTAAAGGAGTCCCCTTATGTTTCAGAATGCATATAGTTCTGGCAGGAATGGGCGGCTTCATGTTAAGGATCACCAGATTTTCAATATTTTCATCTTTTAAAAAATCTATGGGAACAAAGCCGATACCCAAATCAGATTTTATCATAGGCAAAATCTGGTCGGCGGTTGCCGCTTCTACATCCGGTGCAAAGTACAAGCCCAGTTTACCGAAATAATCAGAAAAAAAGGAAAACGAACTGGTTTGTCCCCCAAGACCGATCAGGGGATATTTTTTGATCTGTTCACCCGTCAGAGGTGTGCCGGCAGAAAGCGGGAATGCCTTGCTGCAGACAGGTACTTCCTGAATGCTTCGCAAAATATCAGAACATAGCCCTCCGGGAAGTTTGAAGGGTTCGGTAACAATCGCAAAATCTGCAAGTCCCTTCTGTAATACATCAATTGCCTGCGGAGTTGACTGGTTGGATATCCGCAGCCGGATGCCCGGATATGCTTTACGGAAATTTTTCAATACGGGAAGTAATACACAATGCAGTGCAATTTCACTTGCAGCGATCGTAATGATCCCTGATTGCAGACTTTTATCCCTGGCAATTTCTTCTTCCCCAAATAAGATATGTTCAAAAGCGATGGAAATATGGGCATACAGCTTTTCCCCTTCCGGAGTCAACGCAATACCGTGCCTCTGCCTGACAAATAGAGTGCATTCCAGTTCATGTTCCAGTTTTTTCATCATCCGGGTGAGGTTGGACTGGCTGTTAAGAAGCGCGTTGGCAGCTCCGGTAAAACTTTTATATTTTGCAACATAATAAAAGACTCTGTAATGGTCATAACTGATATTCACTGAGACACCTCATATATCAAATACATATATCTCAAATACAAAAGTGATATTTTACACATATCTTCTAATGGATTATAATACAGCCGATGTTAAAAAGCAATCTATGATGAATCACCCGGAAGCGCACCTGTATGAAAATGATTACAGGCAGTCTGAAAGAAATGGAGGAACCGTAACATGAATCAGGATTTGACTGTGGGGGAGCCGCAAACTGTGCTGCGGAAATTTTGTATCCCTTTATTCGGAAGCATTATTTTTCAGCAGTTATATAATATCGCAGACAGTCTGGTGGCAGGAAAATTTGCAGGTGAAAATGCGTTGGCGGCAGTCGGAAACAGCTATGAAATCACATTAATTTTTATTGCGTTTGCATTTGGCTGTAATATGGGATGTTCTGTTGTGGTATCAAAGCTGTTCGGCGCCAGGGATTATAAAAATATGAAAACAGCAGTTTATACCGCCTGTATTTTCAGTGGCGTAGTATGCCTGTTGCTGATGCTGATCGGAACAGCAGGTTCAGATATACTACTCAGGGTAATCAGGACACCAAAAGAAGTGTTTGCCGATTCCAAACTTTATCTGGATATTTATGCATGGGGATTGCCCTTTGTGTTTTTCTACAATATTGCTACCGGTATCTTCTCTGCTTTGGGAGACTCCAGAACACCGTTTTACTTTTTAGCGGCATCCTCTCTGTCTAATATAGCAGCAGATATCTGGTTTGTAAAAACCTTCGGTATGGGAGTGAGCGGGGTGGCATGGGCAACCTTCCTTTGTCAGGGAATAAGCTGTGTCCTTGCAATGATCGTAGTATTTTGCAGGCTTGGCAAGATTGCAGGAAAAGAAAAAGCCCCTGTATTTAACTGGCTGCTTTTCAGACAGATTGTAGTGATTGCCATTCCAAGCACGTTGCAGCAAAGTTTTATTTCCCTGGGGAATATCAGTATTCAAAGTATAATCAACGGATTTGGCGCACCGGTTATGGCTGGTTATAGTGCTGCCGTAAAATTGAACAATCTGGTAATTACTTCGTTTACTACTCTTGGAAACGGAATCTCCAATTATACGGCACAAAATCTTGGCGCCCAAAAGCTGCTGCGTGTCAAACAGGGATTTCGTGTCGGCATAAAATTAGTATGGAGGTTAAGTCTGCCATTATTCCTTATCTATTTTCTGGGCGGAAATATTGTGTTGAGACTCTTTATGGATACCCCGACAAACCTTGCCATGCAGACGGGCATCACTTATTTGAAAATCCTGTCACCATTTTATTTTGTAATCTCTGCAAAATTAGTGGCAGACGGTATTTTAAGAGGTGCAGGTATGATGAAGAAGTTTATGACGGCAACCTTTACAGATTTGATCCTGCGTGTGCTGCTTGCCTTTTGCCTTTCGAAAACAGTGCTTGGCGCAGCCGGAATCTGGTGTGCATGGCCGATCGGATGGTGCGCCGCATCGGTGTTGTCTGTCCTGTTTTATCGTCAGGGTCCGTGGTCCGTGGAAATGCCCGGAACTGCGGCTTGACCTTTCCCCGCATAAGTGTTATTATTTTAACGAATATTTCTTCCTATTATTTATGGCTGCGCATTACCGTATTCAATATTCAGTATCCGGCATTCAGCTTCAGCTTATGGGGGAACAAAAAATTTAATTTTATAAGAGGTGTGACAAATGAGCAAAACATTTGACGAATTGGTATCTAAGGTATCAGCTTTCGAAATGAAAAAGGTATCTGTTGCAGTTGCTCAGGATTCTGCTGTCCTGGAAGCGGTCAGAGCTGCAAAAGACCGTAAAATCGCTGATGCAATCCTGGTAGGGGACAAGGAAAAGATCGAAGCGGTTGCCGCGGAAATCAAAGTGGATATTTCCGATTTTGAAATCGTGGATGTCAGGGACGACATCGAAGCATCCCTGACTGCTGTCAAACTGGTGCATGACGGTGTGGCTGATATGTATATGAAGGGACTGATCAGCACAAAGGATTTTTTAAAAAGTGTGCTGAACAAAGAAGTAGGTCTGCGTACCGGCAGTGCACTGTCTCATGTATGCGTATTTGATGTCAAGGGCATTGACCATCTTTTGTTCTTAACGGATGTGGCTTTCATTCCTTATCCCACTCTGGAAGATAAAATCAACATCATCAACAATACCCTGCAGATCACAAAAGCATGCGGTATCGAAACTCCCAAAGTGGCACCTCTTGCCGCAGTAGAAGTGGTAAATCCCAAAATGCCGGCTACGGTAGAGGCCGCAGAACTGACACAGATGAACAAAGATGGCAAAATCACCGGATGCGTTATCGACGGTCCCCTTTCTCTGGACCTGGCAATTGATGCGGAAGCCGCAAAGCACAAAGGCGCTACAGACCGTGCTATCCAGGGAGATGCCGATGTTCTCTTATTCCCTGATATTCATGCAGGCAACCTTGTATACAAAGCAATGGTACATACTGCGGATCTGGTAAACGGCAATCTGCTCACCGGCACAAAGGCTCCCGTCATCCTGACTTCCCGCTCCGACACCTTTGAAGTCAAGGTAAACTCTCTGGCGCTTGGCGCTGTTGTGGCAGAATATATGAAAAACAACCCATAAACAAATTCACATATCACGCAGATTACACAGAAATGAGGTAAAGATATGGCAATCAAGAGCTTAATCATCAATCCCGGTTCCACCTCCACCAAAATCGGTGTATTCGAGGACGAAACCCTGTTATTTGAAGAAACCCTCCGTCACTCCACAGAAGAGATCGCAAGCTATGCATCCATCGTGGACCAGAAGGATTTCCGCAAAGATATCATAGTCAATCTGTTAAAAGAGAAAAACTTCGACATCCACTCCTTACAGGTAGTCGTAGGACGGGGCGGTATGTTAAAGCCGATTTCCGGTGGTACTTACCCGGTTACCGATGCACTGCTGGCAGATCTGAAAGCCGGCGTACAGGGACAGCATGCCTCCAATCTGGGCGGTATCCTTGCCCGTGAAATCGCAGATTCCATCGGCGTGCCTTCCTATATTGTAGACCCGGTGGTGGTAGATGAACTGATGCCCGAAGCACGTTATTCCGGTGTACCGGAGCTGCCCAGAGTCAGCATCTTCCATGCTCTGAACCAGAAGGCCGTGGCAAAACGCTATGCCAAAGAAACAGGCAAAGCCTACGATTCGCTGAATCTGATCGTAGTCCATATGGGCGGCGGTGTTTCCGTAGGTGCACATAAAAACGGTCAGGTCATCGACGTCTTTAATGCACTGGACGGCGACGGCGCTTTCTCTCCGGAACGGGCAGGCGGCGTACCCAGCGGCGCATTGATCAAAATGTGCTTCTCCGGAGACTACACACAGGCAGAGGTATACAAAAAAGTAGTCGGAAACGGCGGCTTCAATGCATATCTGGGTACCAACGATATGCGCAATGTGGACAAAATGGCCGAAGAAGGAGACGAAAAAGCTGTGCTCATCCGTGACGCCTTTATTTTGCAGGTGGCAAAGGATATGGGATCCATGGCCTGTGTACTGGAAGGTAAAGTAGACCAGATCATCATCACCGGCGGTATTGCCTATGACAAATATGTTGTGGATGCGCTCAGGCAGAAAGCCGGGTGGATCGCCCCCACCACTGTATATCCCGGCGAGGACGAACTGCTGGCGCTGGTACAGGGTGCGCTTCGCGTTATGAATGGGGAAGAAAAGGCAATGACCTACTGATGCCGTTGGATTCTATGTAAATTAAAATAATTTTAAGATACTCCCTTCCGGGCAGACAGGTAAAATCATAAAAACCTGTTATCCGGAAGGGAGTATATTTTGAGTCAATGCCCTTCCCTCACCAGTCGTCCGTCTTTCATCTGTAAAACATGATCTGCCGCTTTGGCCACTTCCGGATTGTGGGTAATCACAATTACCAGATACCCTTCCTTATGGGCCAGCTCCTTTAAAATCTCCACAATATGTGCTTCATTTTCAGAATCCAGATTGCCCGTAGGTTCATCCGCCAGCAATATTTTCCCGTCGGCAGCCAACGCTCTGGCAATGGCCACTCTCTGCTGCTCTCCCCCGCTCATCATCTTGGGAAACTGCTTTCTGATCTTATCCGGCAGTCCCACGCGGGCCAGCATCCTGCAGGCGCGTTCTGCTGCTTCTCCGGTCCTGATCCCCTTCATTTCCATCGGAAACATCACATTTTCCTGGGCAGTCAGCAGAGGAAACAGATGAAATGACTGATACACCACTGATGCAGTGTCCCGTCGGTATCTGTCTCTGGACAACGTTTTCAGGCTCTTCCCCTCTACCAGAATATCTCCGCCGGTGGGCAGATCCAGCCCTGCCATCAGAGACAGCAGGGTACTCTTTCCGCTGCCGGATTCTCCTACGATAGCATACATAAGCGCCTGCTCAAAGGTACAGGATACATGCTTTACCGCTTCTATTGTCTGGTATTTTGTCTGATAGGAATAACTCACATCCTCCAGTCTCAGTATTTCCATATGATACCTCCCGCCTCCTAATCCTGTCTGGACAGCGCCGCCATCACACTCAGCCAGCCCATATGCCAGATCGAAATCACTGTACCCGACAGATAGCAGGACAAAAATATAGCTGCCGCCCGGCCTGCCGCCTCCGGCTGTGCCCCCATACCGGCAAATGCAATGATGCTTCCCACAATGCAGGCGCAGAGCTGTATCATAGCCGTTTCCAGAAACATTACCCCGAAGCACTGCCCTTTTCCCAGTCCCAGTGAACGCATCACCGCATATTCTCCCCGCCGGCTCTGGATGAGCAGATAGGCGGTAATATAGCCGATCACTGCCACGACTGTTAGCACCAGCGGCAGTCCCGCCTGCATCAGCTCCAGGCTTTCCTGCAAATGTTCTGATACCTGGATAAACGTGCTGTCCCTCACCGTAAGCGCATTGCCGTCATATCGATACTCTGCCGTAGCTGCCACAGGCAATAATCCTGCATCCTTCATATCCTGTTTGAATGCATCCAACAAAAAGGGATCCTTTACCGTAAAAGATGCCGAATCCGCCGTAAACGGCAGTCCCGCTTCCCGAAACTCCTTCTGCACAGTCCGAAAAGGCACCAGAACAGACGGCACAGGCACATTTCCCCGGTACTCCTCCATATCCATGCAGCCAGTGATCCGATACTCCTGAATCGTCAACGGTTCAAAGAAAATTTCATGATAGTCCCCATATCGATAATAAAATATGGTCAGCGTCACCGTATCTCCCACCTGCAGCCCATTGTCTGTAAGCGCCATTTTGTCTACCACACATTCTCTTCTGTCAGAATCAAAAAAATCCCTGACTGTCCCGTCCATCCATGTGATCTCCTCTTCTTTCAGCCCTCTGATCCCCTGAACAGCGTTGGTCCCTGCGGCAAACTGGTTCAGTTTTCCCTCATAATTCAGGGTGGTAAACGTACCGAATCCCAGATAAAGCTGCACGGTAAACACCGCATCTTTTACATAAGGACAATTCTGAATCCGTTCCACCGTTTTCTCCGGAATGGCCAGCCCAGCATCCAGGCTCCCGTTCAGATTGCTGACTGTGGCAGTGACAGGCACCGCTTCCGGCAGATCCTGTAGCTGCCGCTGCATACTGCCGATATATCCTGTGTAAATATTCAAAAGAAGCACCACCGCCAGGCCCACCAGCATACTCAGTACGGCTTTGTACCGCTGACGCACCGCATTTCTGCTCCCTGTATGCACATAAAAATACAGCATAATATCCCTTTCCGTATTGGTATCCGTCAATTTACACGAACAAGGACTTTTGCCCTGTTCTGTGCAGCAAAAAAAGGATGGCAGGCCACACCACCCTCTTTTGTTTGCCATTTTGATTAATGCAATTTGTAAATATTCATATAATCATTGGCCGGAACGCTTCCGCATCCTGCGCATCCCTTGCAGTATACCTGTGCCTTACTGTTTGTGCCTTTGTTTTTCTTTACCAGCTTTTTCTTCATACGAGCACCTCCTTTAATTCTGTATTTTGCTCTCACATACCGCTTCGGCCGCAGCAAATATATGAGCTTAGCAAGCAAACTCTATTCCTGTTCAGACAGGCAGTTGATAATGTCCTCTGTCAGACTGTCACAGCTCTTTTCTTCGGTGACATCCAGCAGATGAGGATCGTTTTCTTCTTTTATTTTCGTTCTGATAAAATGTCGGTCCAGTGTGAGAAATTCCCGCTGTTTCTCAGATACCAGATCCACCGTATCCTGTGTTATGGCTGCCAGATGATAAGCACCGGGAGTGATCTGATACTTGTTCTTGATATCCATGCCGATTTCCTGCAGCCGTTTATGCAGGTCCGGCTGCCAGGGCAGGCACAGCACCAGATAATCCACAGGCAGCGCTTCCAATATTTCATACTGCAGCATGCCGTATCCATTGTGATTGTATCGGTTAAAGGGCAGCGCCCCGCCGGGTATCCCTGCGATAATCAGCTCCGGTTCCTCCTGTTTCTCCAGCGCCGCAATCCTGTGATTGTACCTGATAATTTTTTCCGCTTCTCCTATTCCCGGCTTCAACATAAAGTCCGGAAAAGAATACATGCCCAACAGTTCTGTCCCCGTGCCGGAGCTTACAGACAACACCCGGTAACCCCTTTTTTGAAACGCCTTCCGCAGCGCCAACTGTACTTCCAGCTTTTCTGTATTTTCTTCCAGTCCCATCACAGCCACTACCGGTGTATGGATGTCCATGCAATACGCAGCCGACATGCCAAACGGATCAGATATCCCGGTATCCACCGGCAGGATACGCAAAGTCTCCGGAATCATCCGGACAGCGTTTTCATATGCCTCTGTATCTGCCAGTCTGGTGTAAATGATTCGTTTGCCTCCGGCGATCGCTTGCTGCAGACGTTTTTCCAGAAGCGCAGGAGGCAGCTTCAAACTCCCGTCCTCCACAAACCAGACTCCGTCACAGCGCTTTAGTACGGTTTCATAATCTGTTTCCACCGTATACTCTTTTGTTCCGGAAACTACCGTATCATTTCCCAGTCCCCAGCCTTTCGGGGAAGCCAGTCCTGCCAGCTTCCAGTCCTGCAGCATATCCTGATGTCGTACCAGGGCCTCACAGCCTCTGTGATACGGATATATCATAAGCTGTTCCATAGTGCCTCCGCCTGTTCCTTATCTATCCAAAATCATACCCCAGATCCCGTAGGGTACAATAATCCAGTAAATCGTTTTCCACTGATTCTCTCATAAATGCACAGGAACGCCCGATATAGGAAGCGGAGATCCGTTCCCCGTCATCTGCTCTTGCAATACAGATGTTGCAATACCTGTATGCCCAGCAATCCCTGCACATTTCCGGAGTATACCGCTCCAGATTCAAAAGCGCCCCGGCTTTTTCCAGATCCAGGCCGCTTTCCAGGCTGCCCAGTAAGGATGCCTTTGAAGATTCGCTTACCTGTTCACAGGGATAGAAAAATCCGTCTGCACTTAAAAAGAGCTTTCTCACTCCCGGCAGACAGGGTCCCCCTCTGTGCCCTCTTTCCGACAGGCATTCCTGCCGTCCCACCTGGCTCATTTCCGCGATCCGTTTGATCTGTCCTGCATAGTTCTGCAGCATCCTGAACCGGTGATCCTCCTCGCATCCTTCCAGCATGGCCAGATAATGACTGCAGATCCCGTATTCATATTCAGCCGGAAATACTTCTCCATATACCGATTGGCGCTTCACATACATATCACTGATGATATTGCAGAGGAGCCGGTTTTCCCGGAACAGCTCTTCACCGGTCATATACTGCTCCACATCCGCAAAGCTGTTCTGCGGGTCCAGCACCGTGTTGAAGCGGATATTGCTGCGGTAAAACTCCGGATACAGCGCCCGGATCCTTTTGATGTTCTGTATCACAGTCTGATGGGAGCCTTTACTGCTGCCGGCAAACTTTCTGTGCCTGTCATGGATTGGTTCCGGACCATCCAGACTGATGAGGATGCTGAATTGATTTTCAACAAGAAAAGGCAGTTTTTCCTCTGTCAGCAGCGTCCCATTGGTAGTAAAATGAAAATCGACGCGCCTTCCTTCCGCTTCCCGCTTACTGTATTCCACACAATCCTGTATCAGATCAAATGCCAGCAGAGGTTCTCCCCCGTAAAAGCTGATGCCGATCCGGCCCGAATCTCTGGAATGGGCGATCAGATATTCGATTCCCTTCTTTGCCATTTCAAATGGCATCCTCTGTTCCGAATGGCCCCTGTTATGGTAAGCCCCTGAATAGACGCAATATTCACAGCGCAGGTTACAGGACTGTGTTACCTGCAAAACCAGATGGGACATTTTATAGTTCAGATAATATTCCAGCAGTTCCGTCAGAGGATGTTCCACGATACGGGTCCGGTTTTCCTTCAGATAGCCCTGCTCTTTCAGTCTGTGCAGACTTTCCCTTCCGCTTTCATCCAGCGGCCTTCCCTCTTTGAAATACTCGTACAGCTCATCGGAAATGCCGAAAACTTCATTGGTATTCACATCATATAAATATTTCTGCCGGGAAGTCTGCATCACATGGATAAACGGCCCTCCCTGTCCTGTCTGTTTTCTGTACTCTTTTTTCTCATTGTTTCCCATATATGATCTCCCATCTGCCACAGGCAGACGAACCTGTATGCCCTATTCATCACCGCCAAGCAGCTCCAGTGGTTCGTATCTCATACTCCTTCCAAGCTCCTGCAGAGCCGCCGCACCTGCCATCAGAAACATGCTCCCGCCGCACACCAGGGACACACAGACGTTTTCCTCATATGATAATACCCCTTCCATTTCCGCTTCCTCTTCTTCTGTGCTCCCAAGCCGATCATCGCTATAAGTTCTGTCATATCTGGCAATATTCATCATCCGCTCCGCTGCCGCATCTGTTATGAAAATGCTCCCGATGCTTCCTGCCAGGCTTCCCAGCAGGGCGATCAGTAAAATGCCGGACAAAAGCGACACACTGCATTCCCACTTTGTCATGCCAAGTGAGCGTTCTATGGCAATCCGCTTTCTCTGTCTGGCGATCAGCATATGACAGAAATACAAAAGAAGAAACACTGCAGCCGCCCCTCCGGCTGTCAGCAGCCCAAGCGCTGTCCGCTTCATAGTCTCCAGCCCGCTTTCCAGCCTGGAATATCCTTTGTCATAAAAGACAATGTCCACATTGGAAATCCCTTTTTGATTCCATGCTTCCATAAATGTATGAATGCTTCCGTTGGGTATCTGAAACGAAGTCGTATAACCTCTCATCGGCCCCCAGCACATAATATTTTCTTCATCGCCGGCCCTGACGGAACCTGCCGGCACTATGATTTCATTGTCATGCAGGGTATACCCCGGATCCTGAAATGTACCGGGCATCAGATCATAAATCCCGCAGATCGTATAATCGCATTCCCAGAATGTGGGGTACGCTTTTCCGTCCGCCCGCAGAAGCCCGATCTCCATACTGATATTGTCATGCCATTCCATCAGTTCATTTTCCATGCCGATGCTGGCCGAATCCGCATAATTGGCAGAACGCAGCGGCAAATGCATCACATCTCCCACTTTCAGGCCATTCCTGACGGCAAACCGGCGGGAAATCAGGCAGACCGGCCTGCCCTGATCATACTCCTCCTGTGTAAATTCCCTTCCTTCCATGATATAGGCGTCTCCCTGATAAAACGGCATCATCAGATACAGATCCCCGGTGGGTGTAACGGGTACGGACCAACAGGCCATTTCTCTGGCTTTGGCAAGCTCTATCCAGCGCTTTCCGTCCTCTGACTGCCAGAAGCCTTCCGTAACCTCCTGTATCCATATATTTTCCTGACCGCTTAAAAGGGGCGTACCGTCCTTTGTGGTCTGTGTGGTAAAAAGCCCTCCTGCAGGCAAATGCTCATAACGGGTTTCTTCTATGGTCCAGCCATGCCAGAGCCATTGCTCCAGACTCATCACATAGGTCTTATCCGCATACAGCATTTCCGGATTTTTATGAAAATGGTCACAGTAATAAAACTGCGGTACATTAAAACTGTAATAGCTGAACAGAACTCTTTTTAATTCCATTCTGACCGGGCCGGAGGGTACACAGTCCTCCAGCGGCGAAGCCTCCACAATGACTGCATTTGACCAGCCTGCATTGTCATCCAGTATCTGAAAATCCGGCACATACGCAGTATAATAGGGACGCCGCTCCGGCCCGCTCAGATACTCCACACCCTCTATCTCCAGATCGGAAAGCGTCCGCCAGCCGTCATACACCTGCATATTCTCATATACATAGGTTTCCTTTTCCGCATCCCAGACTGCCTTCTTTTCCACACCGTCCGGCTTTTGTTCCACAGTGCCTATCGTCCGGAACAGACCTTCCATCCGCCCGGTATTCCGCATGCTTACAAACAGCAGATTACCGCCCGCCGAAACCAGCAGGACACACGCCGAAAAGAGAATCAGAAACAGAAACGTCCTGACCTTTGTCCGCAATAGCTGTTTCAGACTGTTTCGTACTTTCACTTTTCCCCACCCCGGTTTCTTCCTTTTTTCTATCATACCGAAGGTTTTTCGGTTTTTCCATAGCCCCTGCACGAAATGACAATTTTCGGTTTGTATGGTCAAAGCAAAGAAATCGGGCCCACACCTTAAAACAAAAGCAGCAGAAAAATGTCAGGTTTCGGTACGGAAACTGTCATAGAAATCTCTTCTTTTTTGACATTGTTCTGCTATAATACATACGTGGACAAAGTGTAGAAAACATCCTAAATGAATTATCAGTCAAAAGGAGGGATTGCCGTTATGCGTATTGTAATCTGCGACGATGATACGGCAATTACAGTACAGTTAACCGGATATTTACAGGAATATTTCCATGCGCATGATTTAAAAATGCCCGAAATCCAGTCTTTTCACAGCGGCGAGGAACTGCTTGCCGATCCCGGAGAGCAGGACATCGTCTTTCTGGATGTGAAAATGCAGGGGATCAGCGGAATCCGTACCGGTGAACTGATCAAGCGCAGAAACCAAAACTGCATTATCTTCATCATTACTTCTTATCTGGAATACCTGGATGACGCCATGCGTTTCCATGTGTTCCGCTATCTGACAAAGCCTCTGGACAGACAGCGTCTGTTCCGCAATCTGAAAGACGCCCTGGCTCTTTATACTTCCTCATATACCAGGATCCCGATCGAAACCAGACAGGGTGTTTTTTCTGTCCCTGCCTCCGATATCGTCTGTGTACAGACTCAGAATCGAAAGGTCTGTATCCATACTGTTTCGGCAATGTATGAATCTGTCTACAATATACAGCGCTGTGAACAGCTTCTTGATCAAAGCTGTTTTTTCCGTACCCACAGGAGCTACATTGTCAATCTGGAATATGTGACAGATTTCAACCACTTTCTGATCCATCTCAGTCTGCAGCCCTTTGAAGCCTACCTTGCACGCAGGAAATACAGTGCGTTTCATGACGCATATCTGTTATTTCTTGAAAGCAGGGCCTGAATAACGGAGAAATGACAAATGGCAGCCAGTATATTTTATTGTATGATTTATCTGACAGAAGCAAGTATTTTCAGATATTACTGCAAAAAACTGTTTGTTTCCAGACTTTCTGCATGGGCGGAAAATACTGTATTTGTTCTGTCCTATGGATTGCTCTTCTTTTTTTCCTTTTTGCAATGGATTCGGCTGGATACCCTGGCCCTTTTATCAGTCAATTTCATGCTGCTGTTTTGTATGTATGACATCCGGCTGTCCTGCGCTGCTTTTCATGCCGCCATTGCCACGATGATTATGGGACTTTGTGAGCTGTCCGCAATGGGGATCTTTTTCCGGCTGGCGGCTGTATTTACCCGCTCCCGTTTTCTTTTTCCGGAATCCGTCGTTCCTGGCGCAGACAGCCGCATGCTGCTGATGCTGTCCGGCAACCTGTTGATCTGGCTGCTGTATCTTCATGTGCAGAATAGAAACGAAGTCTTTGTGCAAATGCAGCACAGACTGCAGAAAGAAAAGGCCTGTGCCGCGTATTACCGGGTGCTGCTGGAGCAAAAGGAAAATCAGAACATCCTGCTCCATGACATCAAAGGGCATCTTCAGTCCATCGCCATTCTCAACAAGCACAAAGAACCGGATAAAATCACTGCCTACATTGAAAGACTGCTGCAGGGATTTGCACTGCAGGACTCTGTGCAAGTCTGTGACAATGAGCTTTTAAATGCCATTCTATGCTGCTGTCACCAGCGCTGTCTGGAACATGGGATCACATTCCAGACGGATGTCCGCAGCGGTACAGCGGATTTTCTGAAGGAGGACGAACTGACTTCCCTCTTCTGCAATCTGCTGGACAACGCTTTTGCCGCTGCCTGCGGACAGGCAGAGGCTTATATCCGCTTAAACGTAACCGCCAGACCGGATACGGCTCTTGTCGTAGTCACGATGGCCAACTCCTGTGAAACAGATCCTTTCACCCCTCACGGCAGACTGATCTCACATAAGCCTGACAGCACCCGGCACGGCTTCGGGCTGAAAAGCATCCGGCGGATCGTCAGGAAATACCAGGGCCATATGCAGACCTATTACGGCCAGGAAGATCACAGCTTTCATACCGTCATCACCCTGCATACAGAGATTGAAAAAATCTCCGCAAAATGATAAAATAACAGAAATATATTTTTGTGAAAGCCCGCGGTGAATATGGCAGCCGCCAGTTCCTGCGGGCACAGATATCGGGGGTTTTTATGAAAACAAAGACAGGAATCGGAATCACTGCCGCCATATTGTCGGCAGTACTTATGATGGGCTGCGCAGGCCCCGGAAAAGATACTGGGGAAACAGAGGCGGCCGCCCAAGTCAGCAAAGAATTGTCTCTGGAAGAACAACTGGCCGCAGACTCAGGAGAAGTGGCTCTGATGGTCTGGGGCGCCGAGGAAGATCAGGCTCTGCTGGAACAGATCATCGACGGATTTTTAAACGAATATCAGGGTCAGGCCCGGTTTCAGATTACCCTGGCAGTACAGAGTGAGTCCGGATGCAAGGACGCTTTGATGAGCGATCTGGAAGCAGGTGCGGATGTATTTGCCTTCGCCGACGACCAGTTAAATACGCTGGTGGCTGCCGGCGCACTGGAGCCCATCGTGCATCCGCAGCAGATCCGGGCCGACAATCTGGAAGGAGCCGTGGAAGCGGCTTCTGTGGATGATACGCTGTATGCCTATCCTCTGACAGCGGACAACGGCTATTTTCTATACTATAATAAACAATACATAACCGAATCAGACGCCGCATCTCTGGACAAGATTCTGGAGGCGGCCGCCGCGCATCAGAAAAAGTTTGCAATGGACTGGTCCTCAGGCTGGTATGTCTATTCTTTTTTCGGCAACACCGGACTGGAAGTGGGACTGAATGAGGATGGCATCACCAACTACTGTACCTGGAATCAGACGGGAAATGTTGCCAGCGGTAGAGAGGTGGCACAGGCCATGCTGGAGATCGCTGCAAGTCCCGGTTTTTTGAATACAGATGACGGCGGCTTTCTGCGCGGTGTCCAAACCGGCTCTGTCATCGCCGGTGTCAGCGGTGTCTGGAACGCCGTTGCCGTGGAAAAAGCCTGGGGAAATCAGTATGCGGCTGCCAAGCTGCCCACTTATACCTGTGCGGACAGACAGATTCAGATGGCCTCCTTCTCCGGCTATAAGCTGATCGGTGTTAACGCCTATTCGGAGCATCCTGCCTGGGCCGCTCTTCTGGCGGAATGGATCAGCAATGAATCCAATCAGCAGCTTCGCTTTACGCTGCGCGGACAGGGACCTTCCAATCTCAAAGCCTCCCGGTCGGCCGCCGTCCAGGATTCTCCGGCCATTGCCGCCCTCCTTGCCCAGTCGGAATATTCCTGTCTGCAGAGAATCGGCGGTAATTACTGGGATCCGGTGTCAGAATTTGCAGGAACGATAGCAGAGGGCAATCCTGACCATATCGGACTGCAGGAACTGCTTGACACAATGGCGGAAGGCATCATGGCCCCGTAAATACCACGCCTGAAAGGACACCGAAATGAAGAAAAATCACAGCTTAAGTTTAAAATACAGTTTGATTCTGCCCATTGCACTATTGGGCATTGTCGCTCTTATTTCCAATATTCTGGCTGTTGCCAATATCAGAAATGTAAACGCCAATGCGGCAAACATTGCCGACAACTATATGAACGGGCAGACCAGACTGGCCGGGATCCGCCAGTCCACTATGGATCTCCATAAAATGGCGCTCTCTCACATTGTTGCCACAGATTACCGTACTATGATCGCTCTGGTCACACAGATCAAAGAGGAAGAAGCCAGACTGGACCAGATGCTTGCAGACTATCAGGACTATGTAACGCCTGAGGATATGGCCACTTATGAAACACTGCTGGCCGATTACGACAGTTTTAAACATGCGCTGGTATTTCTTGTATGTGCCAGCGCTGCGAGCAAAACCCAGGACGCCTATGCTTTCGCCAACGGTGATGTAGCAGCCTGCGGAGAGGCAATAGAGGCGGACATCAATACGCTGTATGCCTCTATCAATGAACAGACTGCGCAGGCCAGGGCACAGCTTTCCTCCGTCTACATCGGCTCTATGCTGATCGGCGCCGCCTCTACTCTGATCTGCATTCTTCTGGTACTGACTGCCGTTTCCGTTATCCTGCGGCATGTGGTAAAACCGCTCAGAAACATCATCAATGCGATTCAGAAAAGCTCCGGCCGCATCGATCATCTGGTAGGCGAGGTATTGAAACGGACCCGCACTTCCAGTGAAAGCGCCCTGGATCTGTCGGCTCTGGCCCAGGAGCTGACCGCTGCCATGCAGGGTGTGACAGAGCATGCCTCCCATATCAACAACAGCGCCGCCGATATTCAGGAGGATGTCAACGATATGACCGATGAATGCGGCGCTATTACCACCTATTCCACCGCCATGCGTACACGGGCCGAGCGGATGGAGCACTCCGCCCGGCTCAGCATGGAAACCACCGGCAATAAGACCGCCGAGATACTGACCATCCTGGAAGAAGCCATCCAACAGAGCAAAAGTGTGGATCAGATCAACAGCCTGACTGATGATATACTGGGTATCTCCGACCAGACTACTCTGATCGCCCTGAATGCCTCTCTGGAAGCCGCAAGAGCCGGAGCCGCCGGAAAAGGATTTGCGGTTGTGGCAACCGAAGTGCGCCAACTGGCCGATTCCAGCCGGGAGACGGCAAACCGGATCCAGGAAATTAACGAGGCGGTGATCAGTGCGGTATACAACCTTTCCGAGCATGCCCAGAATATGGTAAACTATATGAATGAAACCATCCTGACCGAGTTCCAGACATTCGTGGATGCAGGCATGCAGTACAAACAGGATGCTGTTTATATCGAACAGGCGATGGATGAATTTAATCAAAAAACCGTCCGCCTGCAAAATTCCATGGCAGAAATTGCCGATGCCATCGGTATGATTACCCATGCCATTGACAACAGCGCTTCCGGCATTGCAGGAGTGGCTCACAGCACACAGAGTCTGGTAAGCGATATGGAAGATATTACCGGACGTATGGATACCAATCAGGAAATCGTAAATCAGCTCAAACAGGAAACAACTGCTTTTGACAACTTGTAAACCGGCGATAAAAATACAGCGCCCCATACACCCTTTTCAGGATGCATGAGGCGCTTTTTCTATCATCATATTCTATAGAAAAAAATACAGATACATACTTCCTTCTTCGTTGTATCGCTGCCCCGTCATTCCTCCATTCGGTCAGGTTCGCCAAACATGATCCTGAAAATCCGTTTTCCGGCTTCTGTCCGGAAAATGCTGCGATATGTATGCCGTATCATTTCCCTGCCGCAGCCGTCCTCAAACAGATTCACCAGAAAATCCGCTTCCAGCAAAATCTGATAATCCTTCCCCTTTACATCCGTATAAGTATGATGGTGTCCCACCAGCCAGGACACCCGCTGCACCACATCCTTATCATAGCCCAGTTCCGTCAGCAGCCTCTGTGCTTCCGGCGGGCCTTCCTGCTCCTGCAGTTTTCCGCTGCAGCTCCCGTACCGTTCCTCCGCCGGCCTGATGCCGATGTCATGTACGATCGCCGCCGTTTCCAGTATCAACTGCTCTCCGGCTTCCAGCCCTTCTTCCTCTCCGATCAGTTTTGCAAACTGGTACACCTTCAGCATATGCTGTATCCTTTTCGGATCCCCTCTGTCATGCGCAAACATAGCCTGCAGCAATCGGTTCTGCTTCATTTCTTTCCCTCTTTCTTTCCCTTTCTGCGTATGAAAAACCAGATACCCAGAATCAGCAGCAGAACAACACCTGCCGCGCCTGCCCCAACGGAATATAAATCTCCCACTTTCCCGGCCAGAAAGATAGAAGTGGGGCCATCCGCACCCCCGATAATGGAAATGGCGGCGGCCCTTTTCCCCTTCCATTTCAAAGCGCCGTAAAGTACAGCCCCCGCAAACCCTGCGGCAACTATTAAAAACAATGCAGCCGCTCCGTGACCGGAAGGCAGCTCTTGTCTGTCCTTTTCTGTTTTCATACTATGTCCTCCTTTCGGTTTCCCATCCCCCGGCTTTTTAAAATGCACTTGCTCCTGCTCTGCCGAAGAGATAAAATAAGGCAGTACACTGTATGGCCACCGCCATACCTAAAAGGAGCCTTCTGTCATGCGATATACCGACAATTCTGAATCTTTTGGTTTGTTTCTCGTTTTTCTGGCAGGAACCCTGTGGGGTACCATCGGGGTCTTTGTCAAAGAAATGGAATCCTGCGGCGCCACATCGGCTCAGATCAGCTTTCTGCGGATGTTTTTTGCCGTTCTGATCCTGACCCTGCTCACCGTCTGCCGTTTCGGCCTGCGTGCTTTCCTGATCGGCAGAAAAACGCTGTTTTCCTGTGCCCTGCTGGGTCTGATCTGTCACGGGATCTATAATATATGTTACAGTCTTGCCGTTACACTGACCGGAGTGTCTGTCAGTGCAGTACTGCTTAACATCGCCCCTGTCTTTACCTTCCTGCTCTCTGTCCTCCTGTTTTCCGAGACAGTGACCAGAGCAAAGCTCTTTGCCATACTGCTCAACGTCGTCGGCTGCATCCTGACAGTAACCGGCGGCAGCGCCAATGCCCTGCACCTTTCCCTGACCGGCATTCTGTGCGGCATTGCCGCCGGCTTCTGCTATTCCCTGACAGCCATTATCGGCAGGCTGGCCGCTGACGGCGCAAACTCCTTTGTCATAAGCGCCTACAGCTACCTGTTTGCTTCCCTGTTCCTGTTTCTTTCCCTGCTCTTCCAAAAGACCCCTGCACCGATTTCTCCGGGACTCGCAGTAACAGGATTCTTATATGCGCTCCTTCCCACCTCACTGGGATATCTTCTGTATTACCACGGAGTCAGCAAAATCCGGGAAACCGGCAGGGTACCCGTATTCGCTTCTATGGAAACAGTGGTATCCGCTCTGATCGGCATCTTTGTATACAAAGAAGAGCTGGGAGTCATCCATCTGCTGGGCATCCTGCTGGTGCTTCTGTCCATCCTCTGGATGAACCGCCGCAGTTAATCATACCGTTTCCACATTGATCTCACCTGCCAGCACCCGCTTATAGTCCTCATAGTTTTTCTCCAGAAGCGCCGGTGTATCCAGCTCATAGGGGCACTTGCTCCTGCACTGATTGCAGTGCAGGCAGGCTTCTATCTTTTTCATTTTTTCCTGCACTTCCTGTGTCAACTGGAGCTGTGACGGTGAGCGGCGCAGCAGCAGTGACATTCTAGCGCAATTGTTGATTTCGATACCGGCCGGACAGGGCATACAATACCCGCAGCCCCGGCAGAACTCTCCGCTCAGCTCCTGCCTGTCCTGCTCTATCAGTCCGCTGATCTCCTCTGTCATAGCCGGCGGATTATGAATATAGGAAATAAACTCATCCAGTTCCTGCTCCCGCTGTATGCCCCAGATCGGCAGTACGTTGTCATACTGAGCCAGAAATGCGTATGCAGCCGCCGAATCGGTAATCAGCCCGCCGGACAATGCCTTCATGGCAATAAAGCCCATATTTTTCTCTTTGCAGGCGTTTACCAGGGAACGCTCCTTTTCCCCGCTCAGATAACAGAACGGAAACTGCAGTGTTTCATACAGGCCGGAAGCGATCGCCTCCTTTGCCACAGACAGACGGTGATTGGTGATGCCGATATGCCGTACCATTCCTTTTTCCTTTGCCTCCAGCATAGCCTCATACAGACCGCTGCCGTCTCCCGGCACAGGACAAAAAGCCGGGTTATGAAACTGATACAGATCCACATACTCTGTCTGCAGATTGTGCAGGGAAGTCTCCAGATCCGCCCAGAATCCCTCCGCTGTGACTGCACCGGTCTTGGTGGCAAGATATACCTGTGTCCGCATCCCTGCGAAGGCTTTTCCCACCTTTTCCTCACTGTCCGTATAAAACCTGGCCGTATCAAAAAAAGTGATGCCTGCGTCATATGCCTTTCGAAGCAGCCGCACCGCAGACTCTGTGGAAATACGCTGAACCGGCAGCGCTCCGAAACCGTTTTTGTTCACTGTCATGCCAGTCATTCCAAGTGTTACTGTTTCCATCCTTATCCCTCCTGTTTTCGTTCTGACTCTATTATTTCAGGAAACCGGCAGACTGTAATTTTCAATATCCAGATACCTGCCGAATTTCATCCCTGCTTCCCGGATGGTTCCGCAATAGGTAAACCCAAATTTTTCGTGCAGACATACGCTGGCCTCATTCCCGGCAGTGATCACGGAAACCACTGTATGGGTCCGTTCATCCCCGCGGGCCTCTTCCAGTATCCGTTCCATCAATGCTGTGGCAACTCCCTGCCTTCTGTATTTCTTCCCGATATAGACAGACAGTTCCACCGTACTACAGTAGGCTTCCTTCTCCCGATACGTGGAGAGACTGGCGTAGCCTGCGATCTCTCCCGCACTTACCTCCGTCCCCCGCTTGCTGCCTCCCTCTGTTTCCGCCACATACAGTGGATGATTTCCTGTGTTGTGCATGGCAAACCACTGCTGCCATTCCTCGTAAGTCCTGGGCCGCAGATCCAGAGTGGCAATCCCGTCCAGTACTTCCTCATTATAGATATCCAGCAATGCCCGGATATCCTCTTCCCGCGCTTTTCTGATTCGCATACCCATCCTTTCCGGCAGGCTGTTTTCCCTCTTATCTTCCCTGCTTCTTCATGCCTTCTTTCATAATAGGACTGATTTTCTTATAGATCAGCAGGGTAATCACCGACACCAGTCCGCCTTTTAAAAGATTCAGCGGCGCCACAGCCAAAACCACAAGACTGGTCACACTGCGGATCGACGGATTGATCTCCGTTCCCATCGCAATGATCGCTTCCATCGGCATATGAAACATCTGCGCAAACTTGGGCAGAAGATAAACCGCATTGAAGGCTGTCCCGAACACTGTCATACAAATCGTCCCCACCAGCATGGCAATCACCGCATTTTTCCGGCTTTTATGTAAGAGATAAACCGCAGATGCGGGCAAAAGATAGCTGCACCCGATCACAAAATTGGCCAGCTCTCCCACGAATGCCGTCGTACTGGGTTTGAACAGAATCTTTAAAATCACTTTACAAAATTCGATCAGTACCCCTGCCACCGGGCCAAACGCAAATGTACCCACCAAGGCCGGCAATTCACTGAGATCCAGAGCATAAAAAGGCGGTGCAAAAGGCACCGGCATTTCCAATACCATCAGCACCGCTGCGATTGCCGCAAACATACCGCAGACAGCCACTTTTCTGGTACTTAAAATCCGTTCCCTACTCCCCGTCCTTTTCACCGATGCCTTTTCCATCAGATACGAAACAAATACCAATATCATTACAATCACAATAAACTGTGCTAAAAATACTGCATTTTCCATAACAGACTGCAGTAACGTCTTTTCCATGCTGCATTCCTCTTCTTTCCTGTATTTCTCATTACTATACCACATCCGTCTTTCTGCAACAACCAGTTTTGATATAAGATATGCCGAATGCAAAACACACAGAGCGCAGTGGGCCTTCAGCAGCTTTCTGCGCTCTGTGTATTGGTGATTCCTGTTTTCATCCTGCTTCTTTTCCCGATTTTATCGGCTGCCGTTCTTATCTCCCCTGATCTTCATCGTCAGTCCAATGCGCTTTTTCGGCACATCCACCGAAAGCACCTGTACTTCCACAATATCGCCCACCCGGACAGCTTCCAACGGATGTTTGATAAAACGGTCCGTAATCTCTGAAATATGGACCAACCCGTCCTGATGGACTCCGATGTCCACAAACACACCAAAGTCGATTACATTGCGGACTGTTCCTTTCAGGATCATTCCAGGTTTCAGATCCTTTATATCCAGCACATCACTGCGCAGAATGGGGGCAGGCATATCGTCTCTGGGGTCCCTGGCAGGCTTTTCCAACTCTTTCAGTATATCGGTCAGGGTCAATTCCCCAATGCCCAACTCAGCCGCCAGCTTCTTTTTATCCCCCGCACGCCGCTCCAGATCGCCCATACGGCTGTGACCGCCGGCACTTTTTTTCTCTTCCTGGCCGCCGCCTTCCAGTGTGACACCGCCCATAGCCGCCGCCAGAGCCTTTCCCATAGCAGTGTTGGTATTACGAATGACAAACTGATTCTTTTTCGGCTTTTTCTCCGCTTCCTTCTTTACCGGCCCTGTTTTGCCCTTTTCCGCAGCCGCTTTTTTCTGTGCTTCTCTTACATCCGCCATGGTAAGCCCCAGTTTGTCCAACAGCTTTTCTGCCGCCTCATAGGATTCAGGATGGACACTGGTGGCATCCAATGGATTGTCTCCGCCCAGTATCCGCAGAAACCCTGCGCATTGCTCAAAGGCCTTCGGTCCCAGCTTGGCTACCTTCAAAAGCTGTCTGCGATTGGTAAATCTGCCGTTTGTCTCCCGATACTCCACAATGTTTCTGGCTATCGTCCTGGAAATACCAGATATGTAGGACAATAAGGGAGCAGATGCCGTGTTCAGATCCACACCCACCCGGTTCACACAGTCCTCTACCACACCGCCCAGGGCTTCTCCCAGCTTCTTCTGGTTCATATCATGCTGATACTGCCCCACGCCGATGGATTTTGGATCGATTTTTACCAGCTCCGCCAACGGGTCCTGCAGGCGTCTTGCTATGGAAGCGGCGCTTCGCTGTCCCACATCAAATTCCGGAAATTCCTCGGTGGCCAGCTTGCTGGCCGAATACACGGAAGCCCCTGCCTCATTGACGATCACATACTGTACCGGTCTTTCCAGCTCCTTTAACAGCTCCACGATTACCTGTTCGGACTCACGGGAAGCCGTCCCGTTCCCGACTGAAATCAAATCCACCTGATATCTGTCAATCAGCTTTTTCAGCTCTGCCTTAGCCTGATCCACCTTGTTCTGCGGTGCAGTAGGGTAGATCACCTTCGTATCCAGAACCTTTCCCGTAGCATCCACCACTGCCAGCTTACAGCCGGTACGGAACGCAGGATCCCAGCCCAGAACCGTCTTGCCTGCAATCGGCGGCTGTAAAAGAAGCTGCTCCAGATTTTTACCGAATACTGTAATCGCACCGTTTTCCGCCTTTTCTGTCAGCTCATTGCGGATGTCCCGTTCAATGGCAGGCGCAATCAGACGGTCATAGCTGTCGGCAATGGTCTCCTTCAAAACAGGAGCCGTCACTGCATTTTCTCTGGTAATCACCTGTTTTTCCAGATACCGCAGAATCCGCTCCACCGGCGCTTCCACTTTCACATTCAGAAACTTCTCATTCTCTCCCCGGTTCAGCGCAAGTATTCTGTGGCCTGCCGCTCCGTTCACCGGCTCGGCATATTCATAATACATTTCATAAACGCTTTCCGCCTTTTCATCTCTGGCACTGCTGGTCAGTTTTCCTTCGTCAAATGTCACTTTCCGGATATAAGCCCGGTACTGTGCATCATCGGAAATGCTTTCGGCAATAATATCTTCTGCACCCTGCAGTGCCTCCTGGGGTGTCTTTATCCCCTTTTCCTCATCCACATAGGCCGCTGCCGTCTCCAGCACAGGCTCCGTCAGAGTCTGTTCCAAAAGCAGTTCCGCCAGCGGCAAAAGTCCTCTTTCTTTAGCCACGCTGGCTCTGGTCTTTCGTTTGGGACGATATGGACGATACAAGTCCTCCACAGCCACCAGGGTTTCTGCTGCCGCGATTTTATCCCGCAGTTCATCCGTCAGCTTCCCCTGCTCCTCAATGCTGCCCAGTACCTGTGTTTTTTTCTCTTCCAGATTCCGCAGATAAGAAAGCCTCTCATGAAGGCTGCGCAGTACCTCATCATTCAGGGCGCCGGTGGCCTCCTTCCGATATCTGGAAATAAAGGGAATCGTATTGCCCTCATCGATCAGAGCAACCGCCGCTTCCACCTGCCACTTTTCTACCTTCAGTTCCTCTTTCAATTTTACTATAATATCCATAACGATAACTCCTTTACATACTTTCCCATTATACTGGAAAGCGGCGGCGGATTGCAAGCAAAAGCAGCCGGAGATTTTCATTTCCCGCTTCCCTGACCGGACAGACAAAAAAATGCTAATATATTTGAAATATCCCGCAGGAAGTGTTACTATATCTATAGATCGCAATATCATTTACTTATAAACCAAGGGAGTATACACATGGACTTTCAAAATAACCCGCAGAGTCAGACTCAGGACCAACTGCCGGACCAGACCGGGACCGATCCTGCCGACAATGCCCCTGACAATACACGAAGCAGCATGCCGGGCAGTTTTCAGAATAATCTACAAAACAGCATAAACGGCTACTCTCAGGACGGTTTCAGCGCAAACGGCAGTTTTCGGAATGGCCCGCAAAACGGCGTAAACGGTAATTTTCAGAATAACCCGCAGAGCGGAATGAACGGATATTTTCAGAACAGTCCGCACAACGGTTTCCCCAAAGGACAATACCCTGCTGATATGCCCATATATGTCCGGTCCACAGGGCAGTTCGATAATACGATGGCAACTGCTGCGATGATTACGGGTATTCTCAGTGCCTTGTCTCTTATTTTTATACTGCTGTTTCCCATTCTGCCCTTTATATTGGGAGGTGTCAGCATCGTGCTGGCTATGCTTTCCAGAGGCAGCGGCAAACAGTTTTCTTCTCATGCAAAGACCGGAATGGCCACTTCCATATGCAGCATCAGCGCTGTCTTTCTGCTGACTGTTGTAGTTTGCATTTGCCTTTTTACATCGGAAACATTTATGGAAGAATTTAACCAGACTTACGAAGAATATTATGGCGAATCCTTTGACGATTTTTATGAGTTTTATTATTGAGCGCAATAATCAAAACAAAGTTTTATAATGAGGTGATCTTATGACAATCAACGGAATCGGAAACAATCAGGATACGACAGGTTCGGCAATGGGTTTCGGCGCATCTGCGGCCAAATCTCCCGGACGCAAATCTTCTCCTGCGGAATGTGAAACCTGTAAAAACCGGAAATATCAGGACGGCTCCGACGAAATGGTTTCCTTTAAATCCGCCGCCCATATTTCCCCCAACGCGTCCGGCAGCCGGGTCAGGGCCCATGAGCAGGAGCATGTAAACAACGCCTTTAAAAAGGCATCCATGGAAAACGGAAAGGTTATTTCCGCTTCTGTATCCATCCGGACCAATGTCTGCCCGGAATGCGGCCGCACTTATGTTTCCGGTGGGGAAACCAATACACAGATCAAGTATTTTAATGAAGATAATCCCTATCAAAAAGGGAAGAAAACAGCGGATTCCGCTGTCTATTCCGGCATGCACGTCAATATTGCCGGATAAAAGTAAGAAATGGAGACGGCTTTATGAATCAGAAACTATCCATCGCCCAGTTAAAATCAATTTCCAGAGGACAGCTTTTGGGGAAATACGGCATTGCCATCGGCGCCACCGTTTCTGCCAATGCTATTATCATGGCAGCTTCGATGCTCTGCTCTCTCCTGATAGATCAGGAGACACTGTCAGGCCAGGTGATCGCCTTTCTGATCACATTTATTCTGGATCTTCTTTCCGGTATTTTTATGCTGGGGCTGACCCGTTTTTTCCTGCATCTTGCCTGTGATCGTCCTTATCGTCTCACAGATATTTTTTACGGCTTCCGTTCCCACACTGACAAAGCGCTCGCTGTCCGTTTCTTTATTCTGACAATGCAGCTTCTTGTCCTGTTTCCCTGTCTTTTGTGCTCTGTATTTTACAGAGTAAAAGGAACTTCCACTCTGTTTTTGTTAAGCTGCATCACAATCGTGATAGGCGGTATTCTTTATACCTATATTACCCTGCTGTATTCACAGGTATATTATATTATGCTGGATTTTCCCGGCTATTCCACACGGCAGATTATGTCAACAAGCCGGCGGATTATGAAAGGGAACAAAGCACGCCTCTTTTATATGGGAGTCACTCTGATTCCCTATTATCTGTTGGGTTTTCTTTCCTGCGGGGTTGCCATGTTCTGGGTGGCGCCCTATACAAAAGTGGTCTGTACAAACTTTTATCTGGATCTGATGCACAGAGAGTACACGGTATAGCCTTTTCTCAAGCTCCAACTGACAAAACTGGGTGGATCAGGAAACGGCATGCCCTGCGATCATTAAACCAAAGCAGTGGTTTTCGTTCAGGCAGTCCGAAAACAGATACCTGAACGAAAATCATCCCTGAGTTATGGAAAAGATCAGCAGCCGGATAGATTCCGTATTCTGTCGATCGCTTCTACTGTATTTTCATAGCTGCCAAACGCGGTCAGCCGGAAATAGCCTTCTCCACTGGGACCAAAACCGGAACCGGGTGTTCCTACCACATTGGCCTGTTCCAGAAGGTAATCAAAAAATTCCCAGCTCGTCATACCCTTCGGAGCCTTCAGCCAGATGTAGGGAGCGTTCACACCGCCGGAAACCGTATAGCCCGCCGCTTTCAGTCCCTCCAGAATATATTTTGCATTGTTCATATAGTAAGCGACCTGCTTTTGTAACTGAGCCTTTCCTTCTTTGGAATATACCGCTTCTCCGGCCCGCTGTACGATATAAGGCGCACCATTGTACTTAGTGCCGTGGCGTCTTGCCCAAAGTCCATGCAAGGCCACATTTCCCACTTTCAGATCCTTCGGCACAACCGTATATCCCAGCCGTACTCCGGTAAAGCCGGCATTTTTGGAAAAAGAATGCAATTCTATGGCGCAGGTTCTTGCACCCTGGCATTCATAAATGCTGTGGGGAACATCCTCCTGAGAAATATATGCTTCATAAGCCGCATCATAAATAATCACGGCGCCCACCCGGTTGGCATAGTCCACCCACTCCTGGAGACGGCTTTTGGTAATCGTGGAACCGGTGGGATTGTTGGGAAAACACAGATAGATCAGATCAGGTGTCTCTCTGGGCAGCTCCGGTGCAAAATCCGTCTCCGCCGTACAGGGCATGTAGATCACATCGCTCCAGGTTTCTGTTTCGGCATGATAAGTGCCTGTCCTGCCTGCCATCACATTGGTATCTACATACACCGGATAAACCGGATCGCATACGGCAATCTTATTGTCCGTACTGAAAATTTCCTGAATATTGCCGGAATCACATTTGGCGCCGTCAGATACAAAAATCTCATCGGCCCCGATCTCGCACCCTCTCGCCTGATAATCGTTTTCCGCAATGGCGTTGCGCAGAAATTCATATCCCAAATCCGGCGCATATCCCCTGAAAGTAGCCGCGTCCGCCATTTCATCCACCGCACTGTGCAGCGCGGAAATAATAGCGGGCGCCAAAGGCTGTGTCACATCTCCGATTCCCAGACGGATGATCTTTTTATCCGGATTCGCTGCCGCAAAAGCATTGACTTTTTTTCCAATGGTGGAAAACAAGTAGCTGCCCGGCAGCTTCAAATAATTATCGTTTACTTTAGCCATAATAGTCTCCTCTCGCTGTATCTTTTACGAAACAGTGTATCATCTTTAAATCCCGGCGTCAATTTCTCCTTCAAATACAGTAACAGCAGGCCCGGTCATATAAATATGATTGGTAGCCTCGTCCCACTCAATCAATATAACACCTCCCATTACCTGTACCGTTACTTCTCTGTCCGTCAGATTGTTCAGGACACAGGCCGTCACTGCAGCGCAGCATCCTGTACCACAGGCAAGTGTCTCTCCTGCGCCCCGTTCCCAGACACGCATCTCTATCGTTTTTCTGTCTATCACGCGGACAAATTCCGTATTGATCCGCTGGGGAAATCTCTCGTGCTGCTCAAAATAAGGCCCTGTCACTGTAAGAGGCAGATCCTTTACGTTGTCCGCAAATACAACGGCATGAGGATTGCCCATCGAAACGCAGGTCATCCGCCAGACGTTACCCTGTACCAGGATTTCCTCGTTAATCACCTGCTCCCCTGCCACCACCACCGGAATCTTCTGTGCCGTCAGCTCCGGCTGCCCCATATCCACTCTGGCAGACACCGCTTTGCCCTCTTCGGTCCGGAGCAGGATATGCTTCACCCATCCGGCGCTGACAATATCCAGCGCTGTCTTATCCGTCAGGTGCTTATCATATACAAACTTTGCCACACAGCGAATGCCGTTTCCGCACATTTCCCCCCTGCTTCCGTCCGCATTGAACATTTCCATCTCAAAATCCGCTTCCTTACTGCGATGGATAAAAATCACACCATCCCCGCCGATTCCGAAATGCCGGTCACTCAGTCTCCTTACCAGCTCCGGTTTTTTCTCCTGCGGCACATGCTCCTTTTCTCCGTCAATGTAAATATAGTCATTGCCGCAGCCATGCATTTTCGTAAATTTCATTGGCATCCCTTTCTTATTTTCAGTCTGTTCCCGACTTCACCAAATACTATAGTATACTACATATTATATATCATACCCCGCGGCCGTTTTTCTCAAAAGAGTAAAAAATGCCGGTTTGTATGCAAATCCTGCCGGTTTTACCGCATCATTGACAATATCATTTCCGCAGTCTCCGCCATATTGGTGCCGGTATCCATACTGGATTTCTGTATATACCGATGGGCCTCTTCCTCTGTCATATGATTCCGTTCCATCAATAGCCCTTTGGCCTCCCCAATCAGCGCCTGTTCCCCGCCGCTCCTCTTTTGGGGCGCGGATTTTCGTTTTCTGCGCCGCCTCTCTATGGTCTGCACCATCATATCTACTGTGTCGATCAGCTCATATACCTTCAGCGGCATGGCTACAGACAGACAGCCGCTGCCCGCACATTCTTCCAGCACATGCCCCGACGCCATCAAAAGCAGTTCAAATCCCTCCGGAAGATTGTCTGCAAGCTCTGAATACATCATATCCGGCAGTCGGAAACCACACAGGACAATGCCGTCACGCAGTCCGTCCGCATGACTGATTGCCTGCGCTCCGGTAGAGCAGACCGCTATCACCGAGTGCCCGCTGCGCACCAGTACATTTTTCAGTTTTCTGGCATCTTCTATTTTAGAAAAAGCTATGATTATGCCTGTCAACGGGCCCACCTCTCTTTCGCCTCTGATCCCGACAGATTGTTTCCTCTGTATTAATACCGGTTCAAATACTGTTCCAACTCCCATGCACTGACCTGCGCTTTGTAGGCATTCCACTCGTTTTTTTTCAGCTCCTGGTATTTTTCGCAGGCATATGCCCCCAGAGTCTCTCTGATCAGTGTATCCTGCTCCATTTCATGTATGGCTTCGATCAATGTACCCGGTATCTCCTCCGTCTCGCCTGCACCGCCTTCCACGCCGGGTGTTCCGGCCAATCTGCCATCCATACACTCCGGCGGCATAATCTGATGCTTCATACCGTCTAACCCTGCCCGCAGACAGAGCGCCAGCGCCAGGTACGGATTGGCTGCCGAATCCGGAGAGCGCAACTCGATCCGCTTTCCTTCTCCTTTGCCCTGACGGATCCGGATCAGCGGACTGGTATGCCGGCTTCCCCATCCGATGTGCACCGGCGCCTCATAACCGGACACAAGCCTTTTATAGGAATTGACAATCGGATTGGTGACTGCGGTCATTCCTTTCGCATGCTTCAGCAGACCGCCGATAAAATAAAGCGCACCTTTGCTCAAACCCAAGATACCGCTCTCATCTGCAAAGATATTGTTTCCGTCCTGCAATAATGACATATGAAGATGCATCCCGGAACCGTCCACCCCATATTTAGGCTTGGGCATAAAGGTAGCATGCAGGCCATGCCGTTTCGCCAGCGTCTTGACTGCCAGCTTAAAAGTCATAATATTATCAGCCGTCCGCAGCGCCTCATCATACCGGAAATCAATCTCATGCTGCGCGGGAGCCGATTCATGATGAGAGGCTTCAATTTCAAACCCCATATCTTCCAGCGTCAACACAATATCCCGTCTGGCGTTTTCCCCAAGATCCAGCGGACTCATATCGAAATATCCTGCCTGTTCATGTGTCAGAGTGGTAGGCAGTCCATTTTCATCGCAGTGGAACAGAAAAAATTCACACTCCGGCCCTACTTCAAACCGAAGTCCCATTTTCTGTGCTTCTGCCAATGCCTGCTTCAGAATATACCGGGGATCTGCCGGAAAAGGTGTCCCGTCAGCATAGCACAGATCACAGATCAGTCTTGCCACCTTCCCCTGCTGGGGTCTCCAGGGAAAAATCACAAAAGTATCATAATCCGGATGCAGATACAGATCCGCTTCCGCTGCATTCGCCAGCCCCTCCACTGCAGATGCATCAAAAGAACATTGATTGTTCAGCGCCTTTTCCAATTGGCTTACCGTCACAGCCACATTCTTAAAATTTCCCAAAATATCCGTGAATTGCAGTCGGATAAACTCCACGTCCTCATCCTGTACCATTCTGATAATATCTTCACGCGTATAATTGTTCATATGCTTTTCCTTTCTCTGCCCGGTTGCATACGGCTTATTTAATGACATCCTGTTTTCATTGCATACATGATTCTCTGCCTGCGGCGGGCGGCTTCAGCGGCATATTTCCAAACCGTCGCAGTGTCTGCATTATTATATGGTATAATAAAAAGACATCCCTACCTTATGTAAGAACGTCTTTGCCCTATGTGATATCATACCAGCATCTTCCTGATTTTGTCAATACTGCCTGTGCTGTGATGCCAAAACAAAGTAACCGTCCGGCCCAGGACTTTGCATTTACTGCAAAGTCCTTTTCTTTTGCCGTCGCCGGGCAAGGCAATATCTGTATTCTTTTATCGCAGTAAAGGCATACTTCCGGTGAGCTTATTGACCTTTTTCTTTGAACCGCAGACAGCCACACCAAGATACCGGAGGGTGCTTTCAGGAACATGGCCCATCTTTTCAATAAACTCGTCATAGGTCTTGCACCCCTGGGCCAGATCGGAGAAATCCACAACCGTCACATCCTGAAAATCGGGCTGATACAGTTTCGCCCGTATCTGTTTGATGATCTCCGGCGAACCCCGTAAAATCGGCACGGGAAATTCGATAATGCCAAGGTGCCTGCTGCCGCTCTGATCGGTAACGTCAGCCCCTACCACCTCCGGCATTTTCTTTCCCAGAGTGATGCCCATAATTGCCGCCGTGTTTGCAATGATACCCAGGGGCAGGCTCTCGTCGATGACCATAACGCACTTTTCATTTTTCCAATCCATTTTCTTTTTCCTCTTTTCTCAAAAATAGTCTGCTCTCTGACAAGAGCAGTCCCGCCAATGTCAGAACCGTGCCAACAATAGCCAGAACAGTGATTTTCTCATGAAGGATTATCACGGAAGTTACCACGGTAATAACAGGAACCATATAGATGTAAACGCTCGTCCTGACTGCTCCCAGCGCCTTTACCGCAAAATTCCATGTGACAAAGCACAGGGCTGACGCACCCAGCCCCAAAAAGATGAGGTTAAGCAGATGCACAGGATTTGCAAACCGTGTCAACCCCGGCCTGAAATCGAACAGGAACAGTGTTGGGATCATAAACAGGATGCCATAGCAGAATACCCGCCGGGTGGTAAGGATAGTATGATAGCCATAACTGCTGATTTTCTTTGTCAGCACGGAATAGCAAGCCCAAATCAGTGCCGCCAGCAGTGCCAGCAAATCTCCGATGGGATTCAGCTCCAGCATGGAGCCATTGAAACTGATAAGGATAATTCCAGCCATCGCTGCTGCGAAGCCTGCAAAGAAATTGGCCTCCGGCCGTTCCCCTTTCAGAACCAGATGGGAAAGGAGCGCCGTAAAGAACGGAGCCACGGATATGATAACCCCCACATTAGAGGCCATCGTGCAGGTAAGCGCAATATTCTCCAGCAAGTAGTACAAGCATATTCCGCACAGCCCCGCCGCAGCAAAGGTTAATTCCTGGCGCCCGGTTGTTCCTTTCAAACGATGGGGACAGACCAGAAAAAGGGCCAGCAGACCCACAAGAAAGCGGAAAAACAGTATCTCCACCGGCTGAAAATCCACCAGCAGGATTTTAGTGGAAATAAAGGTCGTTCCCCAAATGATGATCGTGAGCAGGGCGGCCATATGTCCTACTGTATTGTTACTCTTCATGCGGCATTTCCTCCATATCCTTATCCAGAAATATGTCCCGGTAAATACCAGGGGCCAGTCCAATAAATCGGTTGAAATAATTGGTGAAATGACTTTGATCGGAGAAGCCGGTTTGCAGCGCCGCCTCAATAGGGGGAACCCCCTGCTCCAGCAGCTTTTTGGCCTTACCGATACGAATGTTTTCCAGGTAGCTGTACGGCGTGACGCCCTTTGAGCGGGTGAAGGCACGGAGAAGGGTGGATTTGCTCAGCCCGGCACAACGGCAGATCTGATCCAGATAAATCCGCTCGGCATAGTGCTGTTCCATAAAGGCACAGGCTGTTTCAATTTCGTCCCGGCATTCCGGAATACAGCTTTCAAAGGGCTGGCCGTATTTCTGAATCAGCAAAGAAATCAGAAGCAGCAGATTTTCCTCTTTCCCAAATTCATTGGAACCTTTCATCACCAGCTCATGGAGCGGACGCAGATAGCAAGAGATTTCTTCATCGGAAATCACATTGCGGGAAAAACCGGGCAATTTTCGTCTGCCAGTGACTTCCGCCGCCAGATCCAGCATGACCTCCCTGGTGATGTTAAAGCCCCTGTAATCCAGTGTGCCGCCATCGTTCTGGACACAGGCATGGTTGTCGCCCGGATTGAACAACAGAACATCTCCTTTTGTGATGGTGTATTCCTGGTTTTTGCAGGACAAAACCCTCTTTCCGTCCTCCATAAACCCAATCACATAGTATTCATGGAAATGGTTCGGAAAAAGCTGAACGATCCCCTCAAAACGGTACGCCTCGATACGAATCTCGTCATCGTAGACTACAGTCCGCACTTCTTTTTTCATGTGGTTTTCCTCCTTGCTGACGCCCATTATACCAGATAAAATTTCTGCCGGCTTGTAAAATATCTTCATTTTTTCTTTGCGTTTCAGTAAAAAAGTGAGCCGGACGAAAATCAGTCTGTAGGCTCTCTTCGCGCCTGCCTTCCCACCAGACTCGCTACTACCTCGTCAGGTGTCCAGGCATCGCTTACGGGCTTCGCCCTATAGAAATCCCCGGACGAAAATCAGTCTGCATGCTCTCTTCGCGCCTTCTCCGCCGTGCTCCGCTCAGGAGCTTCCGCTCCTTCGCTCACGGGCTTCGCCCTATAGAAATCCCCGGACGAAAATCAGTCTGCATGCTCTCTTCGCGCCTTCTCCGCCGTGCTCCG
>VSOB01000023.1:0-4783 GCA_009774625.1 Lachnospiraceae bacterium | reverse complement strand
CTCAGGAGCTTCCGCTCCTTCGCTCACGGGCTTCGCCCTATAGAAATCCCCGGACGAAAATCAGTCTGCAAGCAGTCTGTTTTCTTCCGGGGATTTCTGCACGGCTCATTGTCAACGTGCATAATTTTGTTGATTTGGTAATACATTGTATAAATAAAATGGAAACGGGGATATCGTTATGAGTTCCAGAACCAAAATTGTTGTCCTTCATCTGAAGGAATTGCTGTATACCGGGATATTTGTTGTGCTGGGCGTTCTCTTTGTGGTGCTGCTGGTGATTATGTTTCTTCCGGATAAAAAGCAGGAAACGGGCAGTGTAGAGCCGGAAAATGCTTATATACCCGGTATTTATACGACTTCCATACAGTTGGGCGGCAGCACGGTGGATATTGAAGTGGTGGTGGATGAAAATCACATCAATTCTCTGCGGCTGAATACGCTGGATGAAGCAGTGGCAACCATGTATCCTTTGATTGAGCCATCCTTTGATGAATTGGCACAGCAGATTGAAACCAATCAGTCTCTGGAAGGAATTACATATTCCGATGATAACAGATACACTTCCATGCTGCTTTTGAACGCCATCTCTCAGTCGCTGGAAAAGGCTGCCTCTAACACAGGCACTCAGTCAGGCGGGGAAGAATAATCGAAAGCATGTCTCACTGACGTTCTGTTATCATGAATAACACATGTTATGAAATCTCGTCCAGCTCTTTCTGCCAGGCGGTTATGCAGGCATCCGACGGCATACGCAGGTCGCCTCTGGGCGAAAGCGCCACGCTTCCCACTTTGGGTCCGTCCGGCAGGCAGGAGCGTTTGAACTGCTGGGAAAAAAATCTGCGGTAAAAGGTTTTCATCCATTTCAGTATCACTGTATCTTCGTATGCTCCGGCAAAAGCATATCGGGCAACCCGGTACAGCTTCGCCGGAGGAAACCCAAAACGCAGCATACAGTACAAAAAGAAATCGTGCAGTTCATACGGCCCTACCAGATCTTCTGTCTTTTGAGAGATCTTGCCGTCCACCGGAGGCAGAAGTTCCGGGCTGACCGGGGTATTCAGTATATCCAGCAATACCTCTTTCAATGCTTCATCTTTGCACACATCCGAACAGTACTGCACCAGATGCCGCACCAGGGTTTTGGGTACGCCGCTGTTGACGCCATACATGGACATATGATCGCCGTTGTAGGTAGCCCAGCCAAGCGCCAGCTCAGACATATCTCCTGTTCCGATGACCAGTCCGTTTTCTCTGTTGGCAATGTCCATCAGTACCTGAGTCCGTTCCCTGGCCTGGCTGTTCTCATAAGTCACATCATGATTTTCCTCATCCTGTCCGATATCCCGGAAATGTGTATGCACCGCATTGCGGATATTGACTTCCTCCAGAGTCAGTCCCAGAGCGGCGGACAGCTTGCAGGCATTGTCATAAGTCCTGTCCGTTGTGCCAAAACAGGGCATGGTTACGGCAATGATGCCTCTGCGGTCCAGTGAGAGCAGATCAAAGGTCCGGGCTGTTGCCAGAAGCGCCAGTGTGGAGTCCAGTCCGCCGGAGATTCCGATTACCGCCTTCCCGCAGCCGGTATGCTTCAGTCTTTTTTTCAGCCCATAGGACTGAATGGACAGAATCTCCTCACATCGGGCCGTTCTCTCGATACGGTCAGCAGGTACAAAAGGCATCCCCGGAATGCTCCTGGTCAGCTCGGTTTCTTCGGCTTCCAGATGAAATTCAATCACCTGATATCCTTCCGTCCGGGCCGCCGGCCAGGTATTCATCCTGCGCCGTTCAAAACGCAGGCGGCTGATGTCCAATTCACTGTAAAGGGTATTGCAGACGAACTGCTTTTTCTGCACCAGAATATTGCCGTTCTCCGCTATGATATTGTGCCCGCCGAATACCAGATCCTGTGTGGATTCCCCTTCTCCCGCACTGCAGTAAATATAACCTGCCGCCAGTCTGGCGCTGGCGGACTGTACCAGCATTTCCCGGTAGGCATCCTTGCCGATCGTTTCATCGGAAGCCGACAGATTCACCAGCACATTGGCGCCGGCCAGCGCATGATGAGTGCCCGGCGTATCTGCTGCCCACAGATCTTCACAAATCTCACACCCGATCACCAGCCCTTCCGGCACATCGGCCCGGAACAAAATGTCAGTCCCAAACGGAACGATGGATTCTTCCCAGAAAAAGTCTTCTGCCTGCCGATTGCCCGGCGTAAAATGCCTCGTCTCATAAAATTCCCCGTATCCGGGAATATTCCGTTTGGGGATCAGAGCCAGCAGTCTGCCGTCTGCGATCACTGCCGCAACGTTGTACAGCTTTCCTTCCTTTTCAATCGGAAGCCCGATAAAAATAAGAGCGTGCACCCCTCTGGTACGCAGGATGATTTCCGAAAGCTGTGTCCTGGCCTCTGCCAGCAGTCTGTCCTGCAGAAACAAGTCTCCACAGGTATAGCCGGTCAGACAGAGCTCCGGAAAGACCAGAATACGCGCTCCTGTCTCATATGCCTCACTGATGCCTCTGCAGATTCGCTCCCTGTTATATTGCGGATCCGCAACTCTGATTTTCGGCGTTACCGCCGCTACCTTAATCCATCCGTCTTTCATTTCCGCACCGCCTTTTCCAAAATAGCAGACAATTGTTCCACAGAAAATGTATAGTCGCTGTTGCAAAAATGACAATTTACCGTAATCGGTTTGTTTTCGGCAATCATGGAGGAAATTTCCTTTCTGCCGATGCTGATGATCGCTTTCTCCACCCGCCGGTGACTGCAGCCGCAATGAAACTGTGTGGGCATCTTGTCCTGAATCTCCAGATCCAGATTTCCCAGAAGTCGCTGCAAAATCCCCTCCGGGGCCTCTCCTTCATCCAGCATGGAGGTCACAGACGCAATATGCAGCAGATTCTGCTCCAGTCGTTCCAATACTTCCTGATCGGCAAAAGGCATCAATTGAATCAGAAAACCTCCCGCCTGCCGGACCGTATTGTCCCGGTTCATCAAAACGCCCAGCCCCACGCTGGATGGTACCTGCTCCGAAACGGCAAAATAATAGGTCAGATCCTCAGCGATCTCCCCTGTCTGCAATGCCGTCTGCCCTGCATAAGGCTCTTTTAATCCCATATCCTTGATGACCCGGAGCGTACCCCGGCCCACTGCACCGCCCACATCCAGCTTGCCTGCTGGATTCGGCGGCAGCATCACCTCAGGATGGGCCGCATAGCCTTTTACATTTGCCCTTCCGTCTGCCGTCACCATCAGCGAACCGATCGGGCCGTCACCGCCGATCTGCAGTGTCACCAGATCTTTCTCCTGTTTCAGCATACTGCCCATCATACTGCCTGCCGTCAGCAGACGTCCCAGTGCGGCAGTTGCCACCGGGCTGGTACCGTGTTTCTGCCGGGCTGTCTCCACCAGCTCTCTGGTGGTCGCCGCAAACGCCCGGATCTGTGCCCCGGCAGCCGTTGCTTTTACAATATAATCACTCATGATGCCCTCCGTTTTCCGTACTCTTTCCGTTCTCTCTGGCTATGACACAGATCCGTTCGCTGGCCGGGATAACGCTCCCTTGCGTATCCCCGTCCCTGGCTTCCAGAAAGATCATACCGGCCTCCTCCAGCAGGTTTTTGATCTCCTCCAGACTATAACCTCTCTGGAAATGGGTTTCCGTAAACCGGCGAAACCGCCCGTCCTCCTCCTCGGCAAACACTGTCACATCGTATTCATTGATGTGCCCTTCTTCCTGATAATAGTTTTCCCATATAAAGCTGCAATGCTCCCGGTTTTCCGCAATGGTGCTATCGCCGATCACTTCCCGGTATTTATATATGGTATTGAAATCAAAATAAAAGATACCATCCGGGTCAAGATACCGGTTGACCAATACAAACACCTGTAAAAGCTCTTCCTCTTTCAGAATATAATTGACGCTGTCACATACACTGACAATGGCACGCACCGTACCGTACAGCTCAAATTCCCGCATATCCTGACAAAGATACAAAATATCATGACCGGAAACATCCCGTTTCTTCATGGCACAGCTTAACATCTCCTGCGCATTGTCAATGCCGATCATATCATATCCCCGTCCGGCCAGCAGCTCTGTCATCGTTCCGGTTCCGCACCCCAGATCCAGCACCAGACCGTCCGAAATCTCATACTGCCCCAGCACAGCGCACACCCTGCGGCTCCATGCCTCATAGGGAGTATCTTCCATAAATATATCATAGACTCCTGCAAACTCTGTATATGCTTCCATCTCCTGTACCCTTATACCGGCAGATATGGCTCTGCCTGCAACATCTCATGTAAATCAGCTCAACTGATGACAGCGCCCAACAGTCCGTAAGACACCACCGACATAATAATCGTTGCCATTGCTATGCCGAGAAGGACTGCCAGAATGGACTTTTTGAAATCCACTTCCAGCAATGCCGCAATCAGGGAGCCGGTCCATGCGCCGGTTCCCGGCAAGGGAACGCCCACAAAAAGCACAAGGCCCCAAAATTCATATTTTTTAATACTGTCACTTTTGCCCATCGCACGCTTTTCCAGCTTCTGAATGATGGGACCTATCACCGGTACATTCCGCAGCCATTTAAAGATCTGACGGATAAACAGCAAAATAAACGGTACCGGAATCACATTTCCGATTATGCAGATCGGAACTGCCGTCGTAATCGGCACCTTTAAAAGCGATGCCGCCACCAGCCCGCCCCTCAACTCCAGAAGCGGTATCATGGAAAAGATAAAAATCACCAGTTCCCTGGAAATATATGCGCC
>VSOB01000022.1 GCA_009774625.1 Lachnospiraceae bacterium | reverse complement strand
ATAACAAATATTTAGAATATCCGGGAGAATATTTGGATGATACAATAAAAAAGGAAAGAAAAGTACAAAAAAATTGTGCAAAAGAGAAAAACAGGAGGAAAGCAAAATATGAAAAAGAAAGCATTGGCACTTTTACTGGGCGTTTGTATGGTAACGATGACAGCCTGTGGTTCCAAAGCGCCGGAAGCAGCATCGGGGACTCCCGCACAGGAGGCAGACGGGGCAGCAGGCGGAGAGCAGGAAGCGGAGGCTCCGGCAGACGGGGATGGGGCCGCAGCGGGAGAAGCAGTGGCAGGCGTGGTATGGTATAACTTTGCAGATACCTTTATTTCCAACGCACGCCAGACATTGATTAACATTGGGGCGGCTGACGGCACCATTACCATTACAGATGCGGACAGCACCAATGATGTAAGCACACAGACCAGTAATATGAACAATTTCTTTACACAGGGTGTGGATTATCTGGTACTGAATAATATTAACACAGGAGCAATTTCCGAAATCTGCGATCAGATTCTGGACGAGGGCTGCTATGGCATCTTTGCCAATACGGATACGCCTACGGATGAAGATTTTGCAAAAAATGACAAGCTCTACAGTGTATCCTCTGTTGCCACCCAGTCCGGTACGATTATGGGTGAAGCGCTGGCAGAATACTGGAAGGCACATCCGGAAGCAGACCGCAACGGAAACGGAAAGCTGGATTATGTGATGCTGCTGGGAATCCAGGGACACTATGATACTACGGTACGTTCTCAGTATTCCGTACAGGCTCTGGAGGATGCAGGCATAGAAGTGAACAACATCGGCGGCGAGATTATCTGTGATTACAGCCGTGCTACCGCGCAGGAAAAAGTGGCGGCCCTGCTTGCCAACTACAGCGATGACATCGATGCAGTCATTGCCTGCAACGACGATATGGCGCTGGGCGCTATCGAAGCTCTGAAAGCAGGCGGCTTCTTTGCAGGTGAGGACAGCTACCTTCCGGTCTGCGGTGTGGATGCTACCGTAAACGGATGCCAGGCAATCAAGGACGGCACACTTCTGGTAACGGCTATGAACAACCCGGTTACACTGGCAAAAGCGATCTATAAGGTAATGTATCTGACCAATAACGGGGAAGAAGTGACGACAGAGACGATAGGTCTGGAAGGTGTGTCTGTGGACGGACACAGAGTATGGCTGGATTATTCACCGGTTACGATCGAAAATGTGGATCAGGCGACCTATGATATCAACGATACGGCATTTTAAACAATAGATAACATGCGCTTTCGTTTCTATCGTCATAAATAAAAGAAGAAAGGCTCCGGTACTGCCTGGCGGCGCCGGAGCCATTTCTCTTATTCTACAGGAAATTTCTATGAATTTCCTGTAGAACAAAAAACAGACCGCACTGCGGCGGCGCGGAAATATGCCGCCCGGCGGCCCGCCGCAGGCGGAGAATCCTGTGTACCGGGATTCTTTTTTAAATACAAAGGAGGGTTACTATGGAAGCAACCAAATATGTCCTTGAGATGAAGCACATCTGCAAGAGTTTTCCGGGGGTGAAAGCGCTGGATGATGCTTCGCTGCTGGTGAGGGCAGGTACGGTGCATGCGTTGATGGGAGAGAACGGAGCGGGAAAATCCACGCTGATGAAATGTGCCTTTGGTCTGTACCAGCCGGATGAGGGAGAAATACGGATTGATGGCAATGTGGTATCTCTGCCCACACCGAAATCGGCCATGCTGCAGGGAATTTCCATGATTCATCAGGAACTGAATCCGATTATGACCCGGAATGTCATGGAAAATATATGGGTGGGCAGGGTTCCCTACAGAAAAGTGGCCGGTGTCCACTGGGCGGATGACCGGAAAATGTTCCAGGATACACAGAAGCTGTTTGAAGATCTGGGGATCCATATTGATCCGAAGGAAAAGGTGAGCAACCTGTCGGTTTCCCACTGTCAGCTTCTGGAAATTGCCAGAGCCGTTTCTTACGGAGCAAAGGTAATCATCATGGACGAACCGACTTCCTCTCTGACCGAAACGGAGTCGGAACTTTTGTTTGCCATTATCAAAAAGCTGACGGCGCAGGGGGTTGCCATTATTTACATATCCCACAAGATCGAAGAGGTATTGGATATCACAGATGAGGTGACAGTGCTGCGGGACGGACAGTTGGTGGGAAACTGGCCCACGAAAGAGCTTGACATGGACAGTATCGTAAGCAAGATGGTGGGACGGGATATGACGAACCGTTTCCCGAAACCGGAACATACGCCGGGAGAGGTATTTCTGGAGGTATCCCATCTGACCTCAGCGGTACCCCATTCCTTTACAGACATCAGCTTTGCACTGCACAGAGGCGAAATATTGGGAATCGGCGGGCTGGTAGGCGCACAGAGAACCGAACTGATGGAAAGTATCTTCGGACTGCGTCCGATTGCGTCGGGAACGATACGGATCGATGGAAAAGAGGTGAAGATCGACAGCCCCCAGGAAGCCATCCGGCATAAAATAGCTCTGCTGACAGAGGAACGTCGTGTAACCGGAATCATTCCCATGCTGTCAGTGGGAGAAAACATCGTACTGGCAAATCAGACGGCAAACCATAAACGGTATACAGGAGGGACGGGATTTCTCAACTATGCGGCCCGGACAGAGGATGCGCAGAAATATGTGGATTCCCTGTCGATCAAGACGCCTGGACTGAAAACACAGATTCAGTATCTGTCCGGCGGCAATCAGCAGAAAGCTCTGCTGGGACGATGGATGCTGCTGGAACCGGATATATTGATTATGGATGAGCCCACCCGTGGTATTGATGTGGGCGCCAAATATGAGATCTATTGCCTGATGGAGGAAATGGTACAAAACGGAAAATGTGTGATTATGATCAGTTCGGAAATGCCGGAGCTGATGGGAATGTCTGACCGGATCATGGTTATGTGTGAAGGGCATCTGTCCGGGATCCTGAATCGGGATGAGGTATCGGACGAACGCATTATGTATCTTGCAAGTACCTATGAGAAGGGAGAGAGCGAATATGCAACTGAAAAACAGTAAAATCAAAGATTTTATGATGAATTATGCCCTGTACCTGATAATGCTGCTGATTGTGATTATCATTGCGATTATTTCACCGAAATTTATTTCCATCCGTGTGTTCCGGGATATCCTGACACAGAGTTCCACCAGGATGCTGGTGGCGCTGGGATGTATGTTTATTATCGTATCCGGTTCCGCCGACCTGTCAGGCGGACGTGTGGTAGGCCTTGCGGCAGTGGTGTCCGGTTCACTGGCACAGCAGGCTGCCTATGCCAATAAATTCTGGCCTGAGATGAGAGAACTGCCGGTGATCGTTCCGGTGCTGGCTTCTGTACTGGTGGGACTTCTGGTGGGCGCCTGCAATGGCTATGCGGTGGCAAAGCTGAAGGTTCCGGCATTTCTGGCCACTTTGGGTATGCAGATGATTGCATATGGCGTGAACTGTCTATACTTCAATAAAGCGCCCAACAATTCCCAGCCTCTGGGAGGCTATCGGGAAGCCTTCGGCAATCTGGGCACGGGACAGATCATGGGCATTCCCATCCTTGTCATTATTGCACTGGCGCTGTGTGCGATTGTGTGGATCATCCAGACAAGGACCTGTCTGGGACGTGAAATTTTCGCGGTGGGCGGCAATGCCAATGCGGCCAAAGTTTCTGGGATTAATGTATTCAAGATTCTGATGATTACTTATATGCTGGCTGGCGCCCTGTATGGGTTTGCAGGCTGTCTGGAAGCGGCAAGGACCGGCAGTGCCACCAGTTCCTATGGTCTGAGCTACGAACTGGATGCTATCGCTTCCTGTATCGTGGGCGGATGCTCCGCAGGCGGCGGAATCGGTTCGGTGCCCGGAGTGATCGCCGGTGTGCTGATTTTTAATATCATCAATTACGGCCTGACCTTTATCGGTCTGAGTTCTTACTGGCAGTTTGTGGTAAAGGGCCTGATTATCATTATTGCAGTAGCCATCGACGTTAGGAAATATGCAGGAAAGAACTGACAGGTGAATTTTGACACCTGTATCCCGGAAATCCTATAATGGACAAAAAAGGGGCAATCGATGTATGAAAAGAAAGCTGTGGTGTTGGCTTGCGGCGGCTCTGATAGGACTGTCCGCAATGGGAGCAGGAGTGTTCTGGTTTTGGCGGGGGAAAACAGATACCGGCGGCGCGGACTGGATCCGGGTTACGGCAGTGCTGCCCCATGACGATTATGGATACTGGACAAAGACGCGGGAAGGGATCGTTGCAGGCGGAGCGGAGTACGGTGTGGATGTAAAAATCGTACTGCCCCGTATGAATTATGATATTCCACAGATGACAGAGCTGATCCGTCAGGAAACAGCGGCAAAGGTGGATGCCCTGATCGTGCAGGGAATAGAGGACGAAAAGTATCTGGAGGCTCTGCGGAAAGCACAGCGGCAGGGCATTCTGATTGTCCTGATCGATACGGATGTGGATGGCGGTTTTGACCATCTCTATGTGGGTACAGACAATTATGCCGCAGGAAAGAAAATGGGAGAGGCCGTGGCGGAAATCACGGGCGGAGAGGGAACGATCGCCGTACTGTCCGGCGCGGAGAATTATCCGAATCTGGAAGAGCGCTATGACGGAATGTGCAATGTGCTTGCGGCATATCCGGATTTGCAGGTGGCCTGTGTGGAGTACAATCAGTACGATGGACTTCGGGTCATAGAAAAATATCACGCCATCCTCAAAGCGTATCCGGAAGTGGATACGCTGGTGTGCGTGGAAGGCACATCCGGTCAGGCGCTGGGGCCCCGACTGACCAGGCAGAACAGAAAATATGAGCATATTATGGTATTTGATCTGTCGGAGGAAACGCTCCAGGGACTGTGTTCCGGAGCGTTTGAAGGAGTGATGAAACAGCAGCAGGAGATGATGGGGCAGATCGCAGTAAGGGAGATACGGCAGTATATAGAATCCGGAGGTGTATGGGACCGGAAAATCCTGACAGATGTGGACTGGATCACGGAGGAAAGCCCGGAGGCCGCAGACTATGAATAGAGATCGGAAAAAATCCATCAGCGTCGAATACCAGAAAGGCTATTATGTGATTTTCTGTTGTGTGATCATTATGTTTGCGGCAGCCACCATCGGGAACTGGATGCTGTCCAGGGGGTATCGGAGCACACTGAATGAACTGCTGGAGCTGAATCAACTGTATGTGGAAATCGAAACCTCCAATATGGTAATCAATGATGCCTACCTGTATCTGCGGGAAAGCAGTGTGGAAAGCTATGCCTCTGAGAGAGAAAACATACGGCGTCAGATCGATGTGGTCAATCGTCAGGTGGAGCGGGAGTATTCCCGCGCCAAAAAAGATCTGACCTGTATGACGGAAACCTATCTGGAAGAATGCGACGCACTGATGAGACTGCTGGAAAGCTACCTGTCCGACAATCCGGGCAGAGTCAGCAATGAGGAAATCGATCAACAGTACCGGGCGGCTCAGGAGGTGATGGACTATATCAATACCAGCTTTAAGGAAATTTATTCCCTGGAGCTGACTGTTTCCCAGAAAAGGGAGCAGGAGATGGTAAAGCTGAGCCGGAGCATCAGTTTACTGCAGATCGGCCTTCTTTTGCTGGGACTGATCATTTATCTGCGCCACAATCTGAAAATCATACGGAACATTTCAGAAAGTCTCAGGCAGCTGACCCAGTTTGTGGAATGTGTGAAAGGGAACCTCTACCATACAGAACGTCTGGAGCTGAGATCCCATGACGAACTGTTGATTCTGGCGGATACCATCAATGAGCTGCTGGATATCATACAGGAGCAGGTGGAGCAGTTGGAGCAGGACAGCCAGATCCGGGAACAGATCCGGGAAATGGAGATCGACAATCTGCGGCTGAAAAATGAGCTGCAGAGCAGCCAGATGGATTTGCTGCAGTCAAGAATCAATCCCCATTTTCTGTTTAATACATTGAATATGATTTCCAATTCAGCAGTGATAGAGGATGCGGAGCAGACGAGAATGCTGATTGACATTACGGCGGAATATCTGCGGTACAATCTGGATCGTCTGACCAAAACGGTTTCTCTGAAGGAAGAGCTGGAAAATGTAAAAGACTATATTTATATTCAGAAATGCCGGTTTGAGGAACGGTTTGCCTTTGTATTTGAAATTGATGAGCAGTGCGGCGGGCAGAAAATGCCCTGTATGATCCTGCAGCCCCTTGTGGAAAACGCACTGAAACACGGGCTGTATCATATGCGCAGCGGCGGGAAGATCATCATCCGGACCAGGGCGGAGGGCAACTGCACAGTCATGGAGATCGAGGACAACGGCTGCGGCTTCCCGGAGGAATATCTGGAGAAAATCCGGAGCGGCATATTTGAGCATGAGCGGGACACTCATGTGGGAATCCGTAATATTTATATGCGGCTGAAGCTGTTTTACAAGGGCCAGATACGGTTTTGGGTGGATAGCTGCCAGGGAAAGACAGTACTGCATATCGTGGTGCCCCGGCAGAACGTCTGTAAAGGAGAGTAGGTATGTATACACTGATTATAGCAGACGATGAAAAAGCGGCATGTAAGCGGCTGGAGCTGTTTACCAGACGGGAATTTCCCGACATCGAGATTGCAGCGATTGTCAATGACGGATATGAGCTGGTCCACAGTGTGGAGCAGCTTTCGCCGGACATTGCCATTGTGGATGTGAATATGCCGGGGATGAACGGAATCCAGGCGATTCAACTGCTGCATGAGAGAAAGGTTAAGACCAGGTTTATTATCAACACGGCTTATGATGAGTTTGACTATGTAAAGCAGGCATTGGATCTGAAAGTGGATGCCTACCTGCTGAAGCCGGACAAAAAAGAAAATTTTCTCAATACCATAAGGCAGGTGTGTGACAGCATCGAAAGGGAACGGGAGGACATGGCTTCCAGAAATCAGATGCATTCACTGTTAATGGGCATGCATTCCGTGCTGGAAAGTGATATGATATATTCGATACTGATGAAGGAACCATCCAGAAGCAGTATGCAGATGTACTGTGATATGCATGCCATCCGTTTCTGCGGCGCGGCCCTTGCCACCATCCTTCCGCTGGGATTTGAGGAGAGCGGAACACTGCCAGAGAAAAACGCCTGGAATGAGACGGTACACCGGGCGCTGGAAGGCTTGTGCAACTGCATCGTCAATGCAACGGAACATGGCATTGTGCTGATCCTGCTGGCGCAGAATACACCTTCGGAGGATGAAAATACAGCAGAATGGGCGAGGGATCTGGTCTATCTGGCAGTGGAAGAGCTAAGCCGGGAGTATGGGATGCGCTTTCGGGCAGGCATCGGCGGCTTTTATGAAAAGCTGGAGGAGCTTCCGCTTTCCTATCAGGAAAGCCTGGAAGAGCTGTATGACCAGCCGCCGGATGAAAAGGCCGGGGAAAGCCGCTGCGGCCTGGAATGCTGGCAGGAGCAGTTGGGGAGGATCCTGTGCCTGAGCAGGGACGGCGGCGTTTCCGCCTATGTGGAGGAAGCCATCCGCTATATGGAACAAAATTTTGTCAGGGACATCGCTCTGGACAATGTGGCGGAGGCCATCGGAATCAGCCCGTTTTATTTAAGCCGCATCATCAGTCAGGAGCTGGGCATCACCTTTGTGGAATACCTGACCGGCCTGCGGATCGTGGAGGCAGCCAAACTGGCGGCCACCACAAAGCTGTCGCTGAAGCAGATCGCGGACCGGACCGGCTACCCCAATGCGGCATACCTGTGCCGGGTATTCAAAAAATATGCAGGAAAGACCATTGGCCAGGTACGGCGGGAATCTCAGAAATAAAACCAGCAGATACCCGGATGGCGTGTGGAAAGATTAGCGGACACGACAGGAGGCCGGTAAGATTTCCGGAAAAGCCGCGCCAGGAGGGGAACTGCGGAACTGGAATCAAAAAACCAGCAGATACCCGGATGGCGTGTGGAAAGATTAGCGGACACGACAGGAGGCCGGTAAGATTTCCGGAAAAGCCGTGCCAGGAGGGGAACTGCGGAACTGGAATAGGAGAAAAAAATGGGAGCAGAAGAATATGCAGGACTGTTAAACAGTCTGAAGGAAAACGCAGAAAAAACAGAAGTGGACGGGCTGGAAATTGAGGTACGTAACTGTGAGGACCGGATACCGGGACAGGCGGACCCCAGAAGTGCGGCGGCGGCCCATGTGACAAGGGAAGATTTTGCCCTGCGCAGAAAAGAGCTGGATCCGCAGCTATGGGCCAATGAAACCCATCTGCTGGGGCCGGAGCAGGCAGAGAATATGGAAAAACTGGACGTGCTGCGGGCGCAGTTCGGATGGATCAGCAGTGACCGTTCCATAGGGATACGTACGATACGTCATGAACTGTCTGCAGGCGGAAGGCCGTTTTATCTGTATCAGTATGAAGTATTATCGCCGGAGGAAAACCGGCCCTGTCTGATCTTTATCCATGGCGGCGGATATTTTGGCGGAGATATCGAAACGGTGGAAAATCAATGTAAGCTGCTGGCACAACTGTGCGGCGGGGTGGTATTTTCCGTGGACTATCCGCTGAGCCCGGAGCATCCGTTCCCGGCAGGCTTCGATGCCTGCTATGAGAGCTTAAAGTGGGTGTATGACCATGCGGGGAAGCTGGGGATCGGAAAGGATAAGATCGGTATGTCAGGGGATTCTGCAGGAGGCAACCTGACATTGGCCTGTGCATTAAAAGACAAAGCGGAAGGCAAAGGCCGGCTTGCCTATGAAGCATTGATCTACCCGGGCGTACATATGAAAGAGAATATAGAAAGCGCTTATTACTGGAAAGAAGAGGACTATGACAATCCGGGCCGGGATCCTCTGATTGCGGCACAGATCCGGATCATCGGGGAAACCTCCGTGGAAGCGGCCGGATGGTATGTGCCGGAGGGCGTGGATTTGGAGCAGCCTTATTTAAGCCCTATTCTGGCAGACCTTTCCGGGCTTCCGAAAACACTGGTGATGGCGGCAGAATATGATTTCCTGAGAGGAAGCTGTGAAGCACTGTCCCGCAAACTCACAGAGGCCGGTGTGGAAAACCGTCATATCCGTTACGGAGGCATTTTCCACGGGACCTTTGACCGGCTGGGATACGCACCGCAGGTAGAGGATATACTGAGAGAGATTGCAGGTGATTTGAAGTCGCTGTAAACTAAGTTTACAGGATGATCCATGATAACAGAAAGGTTGATAAGCATGCTTTCTATTGTCTTTGAGGAATTGCAGTCATTTCCGCACTTTTACCTTTTGTGTTAATGCAAACAGATTTTCACTGTTTTTGTTAAAATGGCCAAAAGGGCAGTGATCCATTATGGATCACTGCCCTGCAAACAGGAAGTTATAGAGGAGCGGATTTTTCACTGCTTTTTTATCAGTCCCATACAATTGCAAAACAATGAAAGCCATCCGGAACACAGCCATTCACATCTTGCGAGGGTTTCTAATTCCGATGCCGGGAGAGAGGTGCATACTATGATTGACTCTCCCGCAAGAACCAATATCTTTTTCCCGTCATATTCTGCAATTTCCGTATCGTCGTGTAGTTCAATACGAATCCATGCCACACCTGGCGTTTTCTCAAGAGTTTGCATCAGATTCCATATTCCGGCAATGGGCGGACGGCCTTCCTCCCATTGGTTTGGCGCGATGGAATCTTCTGCCGTATTTCCACTGAAAAATTCATCAAGCGTCAGAAGCGGAAGGCGGTCATCATTTTCGGCCATCAGCTTTTTGAACGCATTTAATTCTATCATCGTTTCAGTTCCCCCCCTGACTTTCGATTTATCGTTCTGATTGTATCACAGCCAATATTCTGTTATAATCCATGAACCAACAGAAAAAGTATTTCTTCCTATGGATGAATTATATTATGAAAAAGGCCTGAGATCAATAAGAAGCGGAATAGATGGTAAAGAGCCGACAGGCGTGGGATTGCAGAACTGGGAAAAGCAATGTATCAAAAAATCTGCATAAAGTAAAAGAAACAGAAAATTTTGGAGGATTTATGCAGATATTTAACCCATTTGATGAAAAACCGATTCCGGTTGAGAAATGGTTTATGGACTGGAATACTATGTATCCTTGCCCGTATAACAAAGAAACAGTGAATCCTTATACAAAGTGCCGTATTGTTTTGATGAATGGTACGGAATTTGAAGCGCAGTGGTTTTCCAGAAACTTTTCCAGACATTGCGATAACAATGATCTGCGGCGGGAGCTGGCTCTGGTGCGCAGAAGTGAACAGCAGCAGCAAAAAAGAATCAGTTGCCTGAAACCGAAAAATGAAACGATTCTGGAGCATACCATCAGTTATGAGCAGTTGGCGGTGGATCTGACCTCGGTGCTGGCAAAGCAGGAAAGCGACTGTAATGTTAAAAATGCGCTGAATTTTGCATTGCTGGAGGACTTTGACCATCTGTATCGGTATTCCAATCTGCTGGATTATGAATATGGTGTCTGCCCGGAAAAACTGGTAGGGGGCTATACGGAGATCATGCCGGCCCGTCCTACGATTTCCGAGCACAGATATCCGAAAGATTCTATTTTCCATCATATTCAGAATTGTGAAGCCACCGTACAGACCAAGCTGAATATCGGCATTATTACGGCTGCCGAGCAGCAGACTATGAACTACTATATGAATGTGGCGTCTTTGTATAACAAATCTGATCTGGGAAGGCGTCTGTATCAGGAGATCGGCATGATCGAAGAAGAGCATGTGAGCCAGTATGAGAGCCTGAAGGATACCAATGCTACCTGGCTGGAAGATCTGCTGATGCATGAGTATACAGAATGCTATCTGTACTATTCCTGTATGCTGACCGAGTGTGATCCGTCGATTCGGTGCATTTGGGAGCAGTGCCTGACACAGGAGATTGCCCATCTGCACAAGGCGAAAGAGCTGCTTCAGAAATATGAGAACAAAGACTGGATGGAAGTGATCCCCTGCGGCGATTTTCCGCAGATTCTGGCGCTTCGTTCCAATGTGGACTATGTGCGTGAGATCATCCGCACCACAACAGGCAACACCCAGAAAAAGGAATATGTGGTGCCGCTTCTGCAGCTTCCGCCGGATGACAAATTCTACTGGTATCAGGATGTGGTCAATCAGGATGTATGCAGCGTGGCAAGCCATTGTGCAATCGTGCAGAGAATCGAAGGACGGGGCTGCGATTATCGATATGAGATCGCACCCAATCCTTTGCGGGAACTGCGGGATCGGAGATGCGACAATACACAGCTTGCAAGAGATCCTGCGTCCACACCGGCGTCCACACAGATATGCGGTACCAGCATCGGCGGGTGCAGTTGTGTGATCAATACGGAATGCGGTCCTGTGACATTTTAACAAAACAGGACGGGAAAATGAGCTTGTGAACAGGTTTCCAGATATTGCATCTGAGAGAAAACCATCGGTTGTTTAATGAGCGACAGATAAAAATGCTGCAAAAGTGGGATTCCATTTTTGCAGCATTTTCTGTATACCTGATTGGGAAACGTTTTGCAGTATGCTTTCGGCAATGTATGATGATTGAAATTATTGCTTTGCAGCTTTTTCTGCAAATTCTGTTGTTACCAGATCTTCATAGGGAACACGTTTTTCCAGTTCGCCGGATTCTTCCAGAATGTTCTGCAGCAAGTCGAAGGCATCCTGCCGGAAGATCAGATTGTCTGCCCAGGTATCCTGCTCAGCATAGCGGGTAACAATCGTAGTGATGGTTTCCAGATCCGTTTCTTCAAACTGAGGCTGGATCACTCTGGCGATCTCTTCCGGACTGTGACTGTTGACATAATCCATACCTTTCTGCAGTGCGTTGGTGAATGCCTGGATGGTCTCGGGATTTTCTTTGATATAACTGCTTTTTGCGCTGAAAGCCGTATAAGGGACATAACCGGAATCCGTGCCGAGAGAAGCCACTACATAACCATCGCCTTTAGCTTCCAGAGAGGTGGCATGAGGTTCAAATTCCACTGTGAAATCGCCCTGCCCGCCGGAGAAAGCCGCCGCAGTGGAACCGAAATCGATACTCTGGTCAATAGACAGATCAGCGGCAGGATCAATATTGTGTTTTTTCAAAATGTATTCGAATACCATTTCCGGCATACCGCCTGCCCGGCCGCCCAGCACATCTTTGCCTTTCAGCATATCCCAGGAAAAATCATCAATGGGTTCCCGTGACACAAGGAAGTTGCCGGCACGCTGCGTAAGCTGGGCAAAATTAACGACAGGATCGCTTGTTCCGCCCAGATATGTGTAAATGGAGGCTTCAGATCCCATAAAACCGATGTCGGCTTCATCAGAGAGGACGGCAGTCATGGTTTTATCCGCGCCAAATCCCGTCACCAGTTCCAACTCAATGCCTTCTTCTTCAAAATACCCCTCTTCAATGGCCACATACATCGGCGCATAGAAAATGGAATGAGCCACCTCATTCAAAACCACCTTTTCTCCGGGTGCATTCTGGACTCCGCTTTCCGCCTTGCTCCCACAGCCAGTCAGCACAGACACTACCAAAGCCGACGCCAACAGGAGACTGATCAACTTCTGCTTCATAAACAATTCCTCCAAAATAAAAATTGATAGTCTATTATATTGAAAAAACCTGAAAATGTGCTACAATGAGCAGTGCGAAAACGCTCAGAGCCAAGTCGGCTGCCAGCAGCCGAACTTGACTCAGAGCGTTTTCATAGGGCGAAGCCCGACAACAGGTGAATGCGGAGCATTCACCTGTTGAAAGCACTGCGGAGAGAAGGGAAGGCAAGGAGGGCGAAGCCCGGCAAAGGTGAATGCGGAGCAAAGGAAGGCAAGGAAGCACAATACCCACATCATACATAATAACAGGAGAACATTATGAGTATTTATGATACATTAAACGAAAGGCAGAAAGAAGCCGTTTACCAGACAGACGGCCCGGTGCTGATTCTGGCGGGGGCCGGTTCGGGCAAGACACGGGTACTGACCCATCGGATTGCATACCTGATCGAGCGATGCAGTGTCAATCCCTGGAACATTCTGGCCATTACTTTTACCAATAAGGCAGCCGGAGAGATGCGGGAGCGTGTGGACAGGCTGGTGGGTTTTGGCTCGGAAAGCATCTGGGTTTCCACATTTCATTCCAGTTGTGTCAGGATACTGCGCCGATACATTGACAGGCTGGGATTTGACAATCACTTTACCATATATGACACCGATGACCAGAAAACAGTGATGAAGGAAATCTGCAAACGTCTGGAAATCGATACCAGAATGCTGAAAGAGAGGACGATACTAAGCGCCATCTCTTCTGCAAAAAATGAGTATATCTCACCGCTTGCCTTTGAGCAGAATGCACTGGGAGACTATACAGCAGAGAAAATTTCCAAAGTGTACAAAGAATACCAGCGGGTGATGCGGAAAAACAATGCGCTGGATTTTGATGATCTGCTGGTGAAAACGGTGGAACTGTTTCAGAACTGTCCGGATGTACTGGAATCTTATCAGAACAGATTCCGGTATATTATGGTGGATGAATATCAGGACACCAATACAGTGCAATTTGAGCTGATCCGGCTGCTGGCAGCCAAAAACAGAAATCTGTGTGTGGTGGGAGACGATGATCAGTCAATTTATAAATTCCGTGGTGCAAATATCCGGAATATCCTGGACTTTGAGCAGGTGTATCCCGAAGCAAAGGTAATCAAGCTGGAACAGAATTACCGTTCCACCCAGAATGTACTGGATGCGGCCAATCACGTGATCCGAAACAATGTGGGCCGGAAGGACAAAGCGCTGTGGACGGATCAGGGAGCCGGTAATCCCCTTCATTTCAGACAGTTTGATACGGCTTATGAAGAGGCACAGTTTATAGCCGGAGACATTCGCAGAAAAAAAACGGCGGCGGAGAGTGACTATGGTCAGTGTGCGGTTCTTTACCGGACCAATGCCCAGGCCCGGCTTCTGGAAGAACAGTTTGTGCTGGCCGGGATCCCTTATCATGTAGTAGGCGGCGTCAATTTCTATGCCAGAAAAGAGATCAAGGATTTGCTGGCTTATTTAAAGACTGTGGACAACGGAAAGGACGATGTGGCTGTCAAACGTATTATCAACATTCCCAAACGGGGAATCGGTGCGGCGACCATAGCCAGAGTGCAGGATTATGCGGATGAACGCCAGATCAGTTTTTATGATGCGCTGCGGGAGGCAGACCAGATTCTGTCAATCGGAAAAAGTGCATCCAAACTGAAGCCGTTTGTAACGCTGATTCAAAGCCTCCGGGGAAAGCTGGAATACTATGGACTGAAAGAACTTTTGCAGGATATCATCGATACGACAGGCTATGTAAAGGCGTTGGAAGAGTCGGAAGAAGAGGATGCAGAAGGCCGGATTGAAAATATAGATGAGCTGATGAATAAGGTGATCGCTTATGAGGACAGTCATGAAGAGCCGTCCTTAAGCGAATTTCTGGAGGAAGTGGCTCTGGTGGCGGATATTGACGGTGTGGCAGATGAGGACAACCGGGTACTTTTGATGACACTTCACAGTGCCAAAGGATTGGAATTTTCCCAGGTATATCTGGCCGGAATGGAGGATGGCATCTTTCCCAGTTATATGACGATTACTTCCGATGACCCGGAGGAAATCGAGGAGGAGCGGCGGCTGGCTTATGTGGGCATCACCAGAGCAAAAGAAGATTTGACACTGACATGCGCTAGGGCAAGGATGATCCGGGGAGAAACCCAGTACAATATGGTCAGTCGTTTTCTGAATGAGATTCCTGGAGAACTGATGGACCAGAAACCTGCAGCGGTCAGGAAGCGGGAGTGGGAGGAATATCCGCAGGATACCCGGTCCATGAAGCGGTTCAGGGAAAAGCCCTTTGGCGGTTACGGCGGCAGTACTTATACTGCCGACAGTCTGGAAAGCGGTGTGGGCGCCACCAGACCGGCCAACGATCCGCGGCTTCGTCCCAAAGCGATCGTCACGCCGCGCAGGACTGAAAAAGAGAATCGTCCGTTTTTCACTAAGACAGAAGGCGGCCTGAGCAGTCTGTCCAAAGGTGCGCCTGCAGGCGGACGGCCGGAGTATGAGGTGGGCGATCGGGTAAAGCACATCAAATACAGGGAAGGCACGGTTCTGAAGATAGAAGAGGGCGCAAGAGATTTTCAGGTGACAGTGGAATTTGACGGCGCGGGAACAAAAGTAATGTATGCGGCTTTTGCCAAACTGCAGAAACTGTAAAGCCGCAATCGTATTTGCCCATCCCGATATCCTCAAATCAAAGCAAAAATTGCCGCATTCTTTATTTGAGCCGAAAGAGAAAAGAAAATAAAATTTTCTTATAGTAAAAAATAGAAAATGGTGATATAATATAGAATAAATCTGGAATCGGAAAAGATTGGAAGAAGGCAGCGTATTTCGTGTTCCGATTATATAAAGAAAGGTGGTTTTTATGAATAGATTGGAGGATATCATTGCTATGAAAAAACTTCAGGAATGGATGGGGAAAAAGGAAGAGAAAAAGGAAATTTCACCCCTTTGCTGGGCTGTGGCAATTTTACTGGTGATAGCGGCAGTGGCAGCAGTAGCGTATGCGATTTACCGTTATTTCACCCCGGATTATCTGGAAGATTTTGAAGATGAGTTCGAGGATGATTTTGACGATGAATTTTTCGATGATGACGAGGATGCAGAGGAAAAGGAAGAAAAAGGGACAGCCTCTGAGGATAAATCCACAGAAGAGTAATCGGGAAAAAGAAAAATAAGAAGATATGAGATAAAACGGGGTGCGGAGGCATCCCGTTTTTGTTGTATTATATTTATAATCACATGGGAGATTTCGGGAAATTTCATCATATATTAAAAACATTGACCGCATTGTATACTGCAGCGGCCCGGAAAAAACAACCCGCCTCAGGAGGAACTCCGCAGATATGATTCTTTTTCGTCATTTTAAAACAAAAGGCAGAATCACCTCAGCAGCTCTTATCAGAATACAGATACTGACGCCCGGCTTTGTACTTAACAAATATAAACCTGAGGGACCATCCGCCGGGCAGGATTTCCATTGTTCTGCTAGCTTCCCGCGGACCATGAAGCAGTTGGCAGCGAGGCGGACATTTGGCGAATGTCGTGAGGATCATATATCCTGTCGTTTGAGATGCGGTAAGATGGATGCTCCGCTGTCTGTGACAGAGTGATTGTTTTATATGATACAGGCTTTATCCATTTAATGCAATGTACAGAGAATATTTCTCAGTCATATCTGTATGACAGATTTTCCGGATCATATCGGGGCGTGAGAGTGCGAAACTGAAATTAAGGATGATTTTTGTGTTATTTTTGGGGTGGTTGGGGTGACTTGTCCGCAGCACCGGCTTATGATAGAATAGTGTGGACGAACAGAAATGGAATATTTATCTGTAAACTTGTTTGGCTCATGACAATAAAAAGTCTGCGGAGTGTACTTTTTATTGCTTTTGAGAAGGGCAGGATCAATGGAAGATTTATCCGGTCAGTGCGTCAGGCTCTGGAGCAATATTCTCTGCATACCAGACTTGTCTGTGTGAAAATGACTGTTTTGGAGGGATTGGAACGCAGGCAGAGGCAGCATGTCAGAATGGAAAAATCAGAACCGGGCCGAAGGGGCGGTCAGCCTTTTGTGAAAGGGGCCTGGCGTCCTGCGCAGCCATGGACAGGATGCATCTGCCGGTTTGATTTTGGGGCACTATTGTTATGTGCGCTGATTGGAAGTATGACTGCAAAGTCAAGAAAAGTATATAGTAAATCAGGCTTTACCGGGCAGTTGGTCATGGCGGACAACTGCCCGTTTGGATATGGGAATGAGATTTGCCGGATAAAGGAGAGGATTATGAAAAAAGGTGAACGGGCGGAAGGAAGAGTGTCAGAAGTGAAGTTTCCCAACAAAGCGTTGGTACAGTGTGAGGACGGCTCAATCTGCAGTGTGAAAAACGGACTGCCGGGGCAGAAGGTTTCATTTGTGGTAAAAAAGGTAAGAAAGGGCAGGGCAGAGGGACAGCTTCTGGAAGTCCTGGAGCCTGCAGAGTATGAAACAGACAGTCCCTGTCCCCATTTTGGCGCCTGCGGAGGCTGCAGTTATCAGACTGTTCCATATGAGATACAGCTTGCATTGAAAGAAAAACAGGTAAAGATGCTGCTGGAGCCGGTACTGGAGAAACAGAAAGGAACTTATAGATGGGAATCTATCCGTCCCAATCCTCAGGTGTATGGTTATCGGAATAAAATGGAATTTTCTTTTGGAGACGGCATAAAAGGCGGCCCTTTGGAGCTGGGACTGCATAAAAAAGGCAGTTTTTATGATATTGTAACAGTTTCGGAATGCCGGATCGTGGATGAAGATTATCGGAATATCGTAAAGGCAATATTGGCGTATTTTCGGGAAAGAGGTGTGTCTTTTTATCACAGACTGCGCCATACAGGCTATCTTCGCCACTTGCTGGTCAGAAAGGCGGGCAAGACGGGGGAAATCTTAATTGCATTGGTGACTACCACACAGGAAACCCATGACCTGACAGCACTGAAAGACACGTTGTTGTCGCTTCCGTTACATGGCAAAATAACAGGGATATTGCATACAAAGAATGATGCAGTATCCGATACGATAAAAAGTGATGAGACCATTGTTTTATACGGAAAGGATTATTTTTACGAAGAACTGCTGGGACTTCAGTTTAAAATCTCGCAGTTTTCCTTTTTCCAGACCAACAGCCGGGGCGCGGAGGTACTGTACCGAACGGCCAGGGAATTGATTGGGGAAGTGGGAAAAAGCAGAGACGGAAAGCCGGATCAGATTCTGTTTGACCTGTACAGCGGCACAGGCACGATAGCCCAGATGATGGCCCCGGTGGTAAAAAAAGTCATAGGTGTGGAAATCGTGGAAGAGGCCGTGGAGGCAGCCCGGGAAAATGCAAAACGAAACGGGCTGCAAAACTGTGAATTTATAGCCGGAGATGTACTGAAAGTTCTGGATACCATTGAGGAGAAACCGGACTTTATCATCCTGGACCCACCCAGAGACGGTATCCATCCCAAAGCACTGCAGAAAATCATCGCATATGGCGTGGACAGAATCCTTTACATTTCCTGCAAACCCACCAGCCTTGCCAGAGACCTGGAGGTGTTCCTTGCGATGGGCTATGAAGCGGAGAACGTGACGATGGTGGATATGTTTTCGGGGACGGTGCATGTGGAGGCTGTGGTCTTGATGTCACAGGTAAAGTCATAAGGGAGACGAAAATGGTTTGAAATTAAGGGATTCTGCGGATGTTGTTCTCGATCGGGGATCGTCCGGGAACCCCTTTTTTGTTGCCTCTCCAACAAGGCTGACCACTGCAAAAACACAGGTGGAGGCTACGGAAACGCTTTTTGGCTTATTGAGGCTGTAGGTTTGTTGGAAAACGGCGGAGGAGAGGGCGAGACTGTAGGTTTGTTGGAATAAAAATCCTCGGTCTGCATCCTGTCAAAAAGTACAGCAAAATGTTATAAAGATGTTGTAAAAGCTACTGTAATATGCTATTATTATGCTGGCGGAACGTCAGTGTATATTTTTGAAAGAGGTACTGATAATGAGTTTTGCAGAGGATATTAAGAAAATGCGCAGGAAAGCATTTATGACTCAGGAAGATTTTGCTAAAGAATTGGGTGTTTCCTTCGCTACTGTAAACCGCTGGGAAACCGGTAAAGCTAAACCTAATCTAAAAACCATGAAGCTGATAGATGAGTACTGCAAGAAGAACTCAATTGATTTTGACGTTAGTGAAATATCAGATTAATGGATAGTACGTAAGTGAAGGGTGAATTATGGCAAGACAGGCACCATTTACAGAATATGAAGCAGTGTTGCTGTTGGATGCATATCTCCGGACGGTGTCTGGCGATGCATCGCGACGGGATGCCGTGAAGGATTGTTCAGACGCTTTAAGGCGCATAGCGATTAATAAGGGCATAGAGATAGAGGATGCTTATCGAAATACGGGCGGCATTTCTTTTCAAATGGCAAGCATGGAGTCAGCCTATCGTGGAGAAACGATAACAAAACCGGCAACGAAACTGTTTACAGAAACGGTTTCTATGTACAGGAATGACCGCAAGAAATACGAAGGGCTATTGAAAGAGGCAAAGCTAATGGCTGATGACAAACATAATGGCGAAGCGGCTTTTATCTCTTGGCTTTCAAAGAAAGTATCACCTGCACAGCTTTCAGAGTTGTATATGGTGTTCCGGGAAATAGAGCAGCAGGCGAAAAAAGCTAAAATCGTGAAAAAGTCTCTTTATGAGAATACGGATATTGCTGTTTTTAAGAAAATCTGCAGCAATATTGAACAAAGCAAGGTATTTAAGTTCATGCATAAAAGACAGATGGGAAGGATAAATTCTGCCCTGAATTATCTCATCCAGTATGCTCAGGATGGATTATCATTGTCAGATGGCTGGATGCAGATTGAAAAGGAAAACAAGTCGTCTGTGGAAGACAGAGAGTTTTCCGCTGCAAACGGGAGAAAATATAAGCGGGATGATAAAGAAGAATTTTATCAATGGATGCTGAATGATCAGCATATGGCAGAGGCAACCTGCAGAGGATATGTCTCTGCAATTCGTGGTGCAGAAAAGTATGCGGAGGAACATTCGCTTGAGTCCATCAGCCTTTTTGGAGCGACGGCGGCAGAAGCGAGAAAAACAGCAGATGCTCTTTTTGACGATGCTGAATTTATTGAGAAAAACGAGGTTCAGCATAATCGTTTCCGCACAGCCATCACAAAGCTTCTGGCGTATCTGGGAGAGGACTGGACGGTGCTGGACAGATTTTTTTCTGCGAAAAGAATGAATACCTCGCCTCAGAAAGATGATGTTCAGGTAGATATAAAGCCCTATGAAACTGTGCTTATACAAAAGTTCCCACGAGGATACCGCTTGGGTTCATCCATTGAAAGGAGAAAATTCCGTCGGTATTTTGAAGAGATCAACGAGAATGCGCTGGAGCAGGAATCTGATGAAATTGAGAAGATAATCTGCTTTTGCGGAATAGAGCACGAGGGGCGTGTCTATGCTCCGGAAACAATGTTAAGTGAGGAATTGCGAGACAGGCTGTTTGACTTTATCGACAAAAGCTTTGAAGAAGGAAAGAGAGTCGTATATTATGAGGCTCTTTTCAGAGAATTCTCGGAGGAGTTCCTTGATCAGAACATTTATGACGGAGAAATGCTGAAGGCCTATATCACGTACATGGCTAGAGGCAGGTATTTCATAGCGAGGAGCTACCTGTCAAATGAGAGGCAGTCATCGGTTGATCCTATAGATGATGTCCGCACTTGCCTTAAAGAACACGGTCTGCCTATGGAAGTCGATGACCTTTGTAAGACGCTCTCCCACATACCTTCCGACCGAATCAGAACGCTTTTAGGTACACATGGTGAGTTCGTGCGGAACAGCAAGGGAGAGTACTTCCATGCGGATTCGTTCTCTGTGACGGATGAAGAACTTGATAATATTGCAGCTCTCATAGATGAAGAGATTAAGAGTCATTCATTTATCAGTGGGAATGAACTATATGATGCAGCAAAAGGAAAGTACCCGTACATTTACGAGAGAAACGCAATGTTCTCTGTGATTGGATGGAGAGATGCGCTCAAATATAAGCTTGGAGATAAGTTCTCTTTTACGGGAAATATTATCAGCAGCAAGGATAAAGAATTATCCATGAGCGATGTTTTTGCCGCATATGGTGCAGAACAGGAAAGATTCACACTTTCAGAGCTTCTTGTATTTGCGGAGAATATGGGCTCAACAATATACTTCGATGCTTTATATCAGAATGCTGCCAGAATCAACCAGGAACAGTTTGTATCCAGAGACGGTGTGAGCTTTCGGGTAAAAGAGACGGACAAAGCGCTGGAGCGCTTCTGTACGGGAAGCTATCTTGCCTTACCGGAAATAACAGACTTTGGAATCTTCCCGGAGGCTTCTCATCCGTGGACGCCATACCTTCTGGAGCATTATGTGGCATTTCACAGTAAACGCTACTATCTGATGCATGGCGGATATAACAGGAATACGGTTGTTGGTGCGATGGTCAAAAAAGAAAATGTTTATGAAAGCTTTGATGACCTGATTGTAGATGTTCTTGCGGAAAGTGGAGTAACGCTTCAAAAGAAAGATGCGCTTAATTACCTTTTCGACAAAGGGTTCATTGCCCGGCGCACCTACACCGGGATAGAGGCATTAATGATAAAAGCACGGGCAAAGCGAAACAAGAAGGAGAAATGATGCTATGTATTCATATAGCTGGGATACAGAAACAGGCGGACTATTGCTAAACAGCTCTCAACTGAATTTCAGTAAAGAGCCAAGGCCTGTTTATTACAAGGAGTTAGACATATTAGGGTTTGATCAGAATTGGCAATATGACCGGAATGATACATACCCTTACATGTGGGCTGAAGCCAACAACTACTACTACCGAGGACGACTCGTAGCCAAAACGAAGGGGGGATCAATCTATACCGCGCCAGAAATAATTATAGTGGAAAATCCGGAACCGGAAGGTATGCCGCTTCGATTTGTAGATATTCCGGCGATGGTTGAAAAGAATCGAGACCTTCTTGAAAAGTTGGTACAGGATACGATAAAGAAGATATATAATACCTATGTGGAATACAGAGAAAAAGTTGATGTATTTTATGTGGCTTTTAGCGGTGGAAAGGATAGTATAGTAGCATTTGACCTTGTAAGAAGAGCATTACCTCATAATAAATTCAAGGTGCTATTTGGGGATACAGGGATGGAATTTCCCGATACCTATCAGGTGGTGGATCGGGTTCAGGAATTGTGTAAAGAAGAAGGGATTGAGTTCTTAAGAGCGAGGTCGGTAATGTCGACAAAAGACTCTTGGAACCTATTTGGACCGCCTGCGGTAACATTAAGATGGTGTTGTAGTGTACATAAAACATCACCTCAGATTATGCTTTTACAGGAGCAGATCGGGAATCAGGGATTTACTGGGATGGCTTTTACAGGAATTCGAGGAGATGAGAGCACCAGTCGAAGTGAGTATGATGATATAAGCTATGGAAGCAAACACAGAGGACAATTCAGTTGCCATCCTATTTTGGAGTGGAATTCAGCTGAATTATTTGCATACATCTACCAAGAGGATCTGATTGTTAATGAGGCCTATAAAAAAGGCAACACTCGTGCGGGGTGTTTGGTTTGCCCGATGTCATCTGGAAAGCACGAATATCTAAAAGCACAGTGTTATCCATTGGAGGTAATGGAACTTGTCAACCGAATAAAAAGCACCAGTGGAAAAACTACTTTTACTGATGCCGAAATGGAACAGTTCATTGATGATGGACATTGGAAAACAAGGAAAACTGGAAGAGAGTTAAACTTTGGACAGGACAAACACATAGTAGAAACGGACAAAGGCAAAACAACAATCATGGTTCAAAGCCTCAATAATAGTTGGAAAGAATGGGCTAAAACCATTGGGATGTTTATACAGCTGAATAATGAACTGTATACAATTGATTTTCGAGGGAAAGCCTATGAAGTTAGGATGGAAAAGGATGCATCTGGCACCTTGATTTCCTTCCCAAACTGCGGAACGAGTAAAGATGATATTAAGTTTATCTCATTATTCCGTAGCGTAATAATTAAAAGTATTTATTGCATCGGGTGTGGTGCATGTGTTGCGAATTGCTCTGCCGGATGTATAGATATGAAGAACGGATTAAAGATATCTGTTAATTGCGTACATTGTTATCAATGTCATGACATCCACGAACACTGTTTGAGATATAACTCAATTAGGAACAAAATCGGAGGTGAAAAAAAGATGAAAGGCTTGGACAGGTACTTCAGTTTCGGAATCAGGAAAAATTGGATGGATTTATTCTTCCAGGACGAGGGATCAGCGGATTTCTGGATGTCAGATGGGCATGGCTTTGTTGCCAACAAGAAAAAGGATGCATTTCTTAATTTTGTAAAGGATGCGGGTCTTGTTGTATACAACAAGACAAATGGTGGAGATAAATATACCAAGAACGAACCGAGTGATTTTGCAAAGGTGCTGTTCACTTATGGATCTGATTCTGATGTCACATGGGCGTTGATGCTTTGCAATCTCGTCTATACGGCTGAGTTTAATTGGTTTGTGAAAAATATTGTTCCTCATGAGACCATTACGCTAGATCAAATGAAGTATATGCTTAACGATGTGATGGAGAATGATGCAAAAGGACTTGGCAAAAGAAATGTGACAGATGCGTTCAAGATTCTTCTTACTAAGACACCGTTTGGAGAAGCGATAGGATTGGGAAAGTGTGATTTTGAAGAGAAGGTCAATGCATCAGGAAACGAGATAATAACATTGAATTCGTTCTATAGGGACACTTGGAAAACGCCGAATCTAGAAGTTGTTCTGTACAGCCTATACAAATTTGCGGAGGCTTGTGGAGACTATTATCAATTCACTCTGAACAGACTTCTTGACCATGTTGTTGATAGTGATGGGATAAGTCCTACGGAGATTTTTAATCTTGAGCGGGACACAATGGAAAAGATACTGACAGGATTGAACATCAACCACCCTGATTATATTACGGCGCAGTTCAATCTTGATTTGGATACGATTACACTTAACGCTGACAAGACATCCGCTGATGTGCTGGCGTTATTCTAAGGAGGCTTTTACCGATGTTAGAGAATTACAGGCACTATTTTGACATTGATCCGGACTACTTCCCGGCAGTAAACGAAGCAATCATTAACAGCAAGCCGGATATGTGGAAGAAGTTCTTCCCGCATGAGACATTTATCAAATTGGTAAAGAATACCGTCAGTGTACTCGACAGGAAGCAGAAACTCTCCCTCTGGGTGGAGGGTGCGTATGGCACGGGTAAATCGCATGCTGTCCTGACACTGAAGAAGCTGCTTGATGCAGATCCGCATGACACAAAGGCGTACTTCGAAAAGTACGGCATGGACAACGACCTCTGCAATAATCTTCAGAGAATCAAGAATAGTGGCAAAGTTTTGACAGTTCATCGGTATGGCTCGTCCAACATTCATGGAGATAACGACCTTGTTTTAGCTATTCAAGAGAGCATTGAAAAGGCATTTGATCTTGCAGAGATTGAAAACAAGGGAAAGGATTCTTTGAAGGAATCTGTAATTCGTTATCTTTCGGACGCGGAGAATAAGCAGAGCTTTAATGTTTATGTAAAGGGCAGCTATGCAGATCTTTTCGGTGGGGACGATGTGGATGCAATCGTTGAGAAACTTAGTACATATCAGGACAATGCCCTGCACACCTTGATGGAAAAAATCTTTAAGGTTGCAAGAGAGCGCCAAATCCGTGCATTCTCCATGACCGCAAGTGATCTTTCCGAATGGATTAAGGAAATCATAGCGGCAAATGATCTGAAAGCTATTGTGTTTATTTGGGATGAGTTTACGGAATATTTCTATAACAACAGCAGAAATCTTACCGGATTTCAGGAGCTTTGTGAGTTAAGCGAAACGGAGCCGTTTTACTTTATTCTGGTTACGCATGTCAGTTCCGGTCTTTTTCATGAAGGCGACAAGGGTTTTATCAAACTGAACGGCCGATTTGTGAATCCTCATAGTCTGATAAGCCTTCCAGAGAATATTGCGTTCCAGCTTATGGGCGCAGCGATGGAGAAGAATCAGGATAAGGCTGTGCTGGACGATTGGGAAGACGTGGCGGATGACCTGGCTGACCGTACAAAAGAGTCACGCAAGATTGTGAGAGGAGTTGCCAATATCAAGGATCAGGAGATGCTGGATATTCTTCCGATTCATCCGTACACGGCTCTTCTTCTCAAGCATATCTCATCTGCTTTTGATTCGAACCAGAGAAGTATGTTTGACTTTATCAAGAACGACCGAGGGGATGAGATAAAAGGCTTCCAGTGGTTTATTGATAACTACGGACCGGAAAACGACAATCCTCTTTTGACAATAGATATGCTCTGGGAGTTCTTCTACGACAAGGGAAGGGACTTCTTGGCGCATGATATCAGGACTGTGTTGGATTATTTCACTCGCAGCGCAAACCAGAAGTTGGACATGGATGAGAAGCGCATCCTCAAGACGGTATTGCTTCTTCAGGCTATTTCCCAGCATGCGGGGGACTCCGTAGAGCTTTTCATTCCGAACGAAAAAAATGTGGATCATGCGTTTGAGGGTTCCGATCTTGACGGAGGAGCGGCTGGACGCTGCGCTGAAAAGCTTGTAAGGGATAAAGTCCTATTTAAAAAGCAGCTGGGCAATGGCAAGTTCCAGTATAACGCTTATGTGAATGAAGTAAGCGGAGCGGAACTGGATAAGTTTAAGGAAGAGATAGACAGAAAGACCACAACTGCTCTGATCACTGAGCAGCTTATGGATAAGACCACCGTTACTGAGGCGATTACACTTGGAGGCGCTCTTAAGCTACGCTATGAGCTGAAGTATGTATCTTCAAGTGATTTTGATCAGACAATCAGAACGCTTCGAAACAGAGAGGCAGAATTTGAAAATAAGATTCCGGCTGTAGTCTGCTTTGCGAAGAGTGAAATGGAAGCCTCAATGCTTTCCAAGAAGATTCAGGATGCCGTCAAAGACGGAAGCTTTCATATGGTCTTTATCGATACGACCATCAATCCGTTCGGACAGGATGGCTATAGCCAGTACAGAAATGAAATGGCTCAATCTATGTATCAGCAGGGTAAGGACAATACTCTTGCTGGTCAGTATTCGAGCAATGCAAAGGACGCTCTTAAGAAATGGAAAATGCGCATAGCCGGTGGAGAGTTCATTGTTTACACGGAGAAGAAGCTGGATGGCGAGCGAGCTACATCAATAGACATTCTTATGTCCGTGCTTCACGCAATCAATAAGAAGAAATTTCCGGATTGCTTGGAGGCTGCGTACAATGTGCTTCCTACTATGTATACGCCATCGAGCCTTAAACTTGGCGTCGAATGTGGTGCAAACAGAGTCACAAGGCAGACCTTTTCTTCCGGTAATGTAACAACGAAACTTGAGACCGCTTTGAAGGAAGCCTGGGATGATCCGGCATATTGGGAGACGCATCCGAACATTCTGATTTCAAGGATTAAACTTGAAGTAGACAAAGCAATTGCTGATGCCTTTGAGTCGGCTGGTAGAGTCTCAATACGTTCCATATACGAGGTACTTAAAGGAAAACCTTATGGATTTATGCCGTGTAATCTTTCGGCGTTCATTCTTGGGTTTGTCCTGAAAGAGTACATAGACGGTGCATACAGCTGGAGCGATGGCCTTACCAATGATGCTCTTAATCTGGAAAAGCTGAAGGAGATGGTTGCGGAAATCATTAATCTCCATATAACGCCGAATCCGAGATATAAGGATAAGTTCATTGTTGCCATGACTCCGGAGGAGAAGGCATTCAATGAAGCGACATCTATTGCGTTCGGTATTCCGTTGAATCTTTGCACATCCATCGAACAGACCAGAGAGCGTATCCGTAACAAGATGAAGGAGTATTCATTCCCGATATGGACGCTCAAGAAGATTATAGGTGATGTCAGCCTCAAAACTGACTCAAAAGTGATCTCGAATCTGATTGACAATTATTGCGGCATTGCGAACAGTAACAATATCGGTGGTTCTAAAACGGATAACACTATTGCACTGGAAATCGGCAAATTATGCATGAAGTATGCTGACGCTTCTGCTGATTTGAAAACCTTGCTGACGAAGGAAAACTGTACCGAAGGTATGAAGAAATACCTCGAGGACTTCGGGAACGGCGAGTTGGTTAAGCTGGCGTCTGAAGTTGGTGATAACGGACAGTATATTAATGTCCTTCGGAGCAAGTTCGATGCTGATGCAGCGAATTGGGTATGGAATGTCGATACCGCAGAGCAAAAAATCAAGGAAGTTATTCTGGAATACAGAATTATTGTTGAGAGCAACAAGGTAATTGCAAAGAACATCTCATTTGCGAACACCATCAGAGAGTGGTGCGACAAGTGTAACTATATTCGCATCTCTTTCGCATTAGCCAAGAATCATTTTGGCGGACTCGAATCATTTATGGAAATGCTTCACAATATGAAGAAAGCCGGAACATTGCTTGATTCTCAAAAGCAGAAATTTCTTGATCTTCTCATCGCAAATGAAGAGACATTCAATCAGTTCTACAACAATCAGGTAGATCTATTTAAAACCGTATGCGCATATTATCTGGAGGGTCTGACCGAGGAGGAAATCAGGGCGTTTTACCAGACGATTCCTGCCGGAACCTTTATTATGGATAAAGCCGCATATACCAATACGGTCGATGCGAAAGCAAAAGAATACCGCAGTTCTCTTGGAAACGAGCAGTTGAAAAAGCTTTGGTTGGAAAAAACCAAGTCAACATCGCCGAGAGAATGGTCTAGAAAACATCTCATGCCGATACTCTGCCTTGTTCCGGATAACGAGGTGCAACAGGCACGGGCTGCTTTCGGGACATTGAATAAGAATCATCCTGACGGAACCGCTATTGAAAAAGCCAAGGAGTATCTTGAGAAAGCCTCATTCTATGGACTGCTTGAAGATCAGGCTGCGCTTGACAGGATTTTCACGGAAACGATTATTAAGGGCTTTGCGGTAATGCTGACGGATGTGGAAGAAGTAAAACGCTATTTGAATAGCCGCATTTCAACCGATCCATATGACTGGTTTGGTCTTCCGGAAGTTGATAAGAAGCTTCAGCAGATGGCGGAAGCCAAGTACAACCAGGGTGGATCTTCAAAGGCACTTGAGAAGATCGACAATATGGATGTTGAGGAAGTGAAGCGTTATCTGAAGGAACTGATTAAGGATAACATGACTGTTGGTATGGAGATTATCAAGGGTAATTGAGGTGATTCAGAATGGATTTAGCTGAATGCAAAAAGAAAATAGACAGGTTTCTGTCGAAAGACAATGTTCAACCTTTGATTGTGGATGTACAGAATCATAAGGACTGGAGCGATTTGATGGTGCATTACAATGTAGGAACTAACACTATTATAAAGGCATCGGATTATTGCAAAAAAGATGAGTTTCCACAGATAGACAGACTCTTTCATGATTTGGAAACAAAGGACGGCACATCGTTTGTCACCGGCTTGACTTCGTTTCTGAAACTGCGTGGCGAGCAGGAGCTAAGGAAAGTTATCAGCGAGATTCTTTCTATGACCACGGCAGGGCATGTGGTTGTCGTAACCTACCAATGTCACAGATATATGGATTTCAAAGATCCGCGCTTACAGCCTCGCATTGCTGTACTTGATGGCGAGGAACAAACATCACCGGAAATCTACCTTTCGTCACCGGGGCTGTCACTTAAAGGTGTCCAGACAATCAATGGGATAGATTCGTTTTCTGTTTCGGTTGAAAGTACTTCTTCTGATAAACTGCTTATTTTTACCAGCAAGGAGAAGGCTGATTATCCCAAGGCACTGTATCGTATCATTGGATTGTCCAAAGCATATGATGCTCTGTTGCAGAAAGATCCAAAGACTTCCGAACTGAGTGAGGCTATTGGTACGGATGAACAGTGGAAGTATGCACTTGGATTGTTTGAAACGAAACCGGACTGGATTGCTGTTATTGACGGTGAATTTGGCAATCACATGACTCTGGAAATCCATGTGCAGAATTATAACAGAATGGCTCCAAATCATTTGTGGCTGTACTTTGTTGGATTAAAGCTTTTTGGAGCAAAGAATAATTGGTGCCTTAATTATGCGTCCGCGAGATCATCAGGTTTACGCGAACTGATTTCCAATGTTTACCGTGGTATTTTGAACAAAAATGTCAAGGATGCGGATTTCTGGGATTGTTATGAAAGCCGCAAAATGCTTCTTAATCAGATAGGGAATCCTTCAGCGGAACTTACAGCCTACTGTAAAGTGGCAGTTGGCAAAGGGAAAAACGCCATTTATTACCTGACGGACAATACCGAGCAGGAAAAGGAAGCTATTTTTACATTCATGGATCAGTACGGAGAGGAGTATAAGCGGGACGAGCTTATGGGGATACTTAAGAGAGTTTATCCCGATCTTTTTGCATACCTTCAGCCGTACAGATTTAGAAATGAACTTCTGGATAATTATTTTCAAGATTACAAATATCAGAAGGTTATTAACAAAATCCTTCCGGAATTTGAGGCGATCGTATTAGAACAGGCTGAAAAGAGAGAATACAATCTAATTCTCGAACCACGCTCCTCAAAGATAGAAAAAATCAGCACAAAGGACTCTCTGTTGTATTTTATGGATGCTATGGGTGTAGAGTATCTTGGCTACATTATGTCGGTATGCAGAGAGCTTCAGTTAAATGCAAAAATAATCGTGTGCCGTTGTGAGCTTCCATCTATTACCAGTCGGAACAAGGAGTTTCTTGAACTGTGGGATGAGAAACAAATCGTCTCCATCAAAGATATCGATGATATCAAGCACCATGGCAAGTTTGACTACGACTATTATAGTAATTCGAAGTTGCCGTTGCATCTCATGAAGGAAATGGAAACCATCGATGACACCTTGGAGAAAATCAGAAACAAGTTGATTGGCGGCGGTACGGTTAAACGCGCTGTGATGATTGCGGATCATGGAGCCAGCAGACTTGCCGTTCTCCATGATACTGAGAATGTATGGGAGATGCAAGAAAAAGGACAACATTCAGGAAGATGCTGTCCTAAGAGTGATGTGGATGTTCAACCGGATTATGCTACGGATGCCGGTGATTTCTGGGCATTGGCAAACTATGATCGTTTCAGGGGTGGCAGAAAAGCTAATGTGGAAGTACATGGCGGTGCCACGCTCGAGGAGATATGCGTTCCGATTATTGAACTGACATATTCAGATGGAAAGATTGAGGTTCATCTCATGCTTGTAGATGCAGAAGCGGTCGGTTTTACAGGTGTATTGGAAATCGAAGTCAGCTTCCGTAAGAAGGCTGCCATCAAGATATTCATGACGGCAGAGCTTTCGGATGTAAGCATAACAGTTGATGGAAAGAGCTATGAGGCTGAGCCGCTTGGGAGTGGTTTTTATCGGGTGGATATGCCTGATCTGAAAAAGCCGGGAACTTATTCGGTAGATGTGTATTCCGGCGACAATGTCGTTGCTGAAAAACTGACACTTATTGTTAAGCGTGAAGGCCAGCGTGAGAAAGATCTGTTGTAGGAGGAATTTGGTCATGGAAAACAAACTTCGGGAATGCTTCGAAGATATGGCGGTGTATAAAGATTTGAAGAAAAGTAACTTCTTCTCATCTTTTGGATTACCTTCTTTCTTGAGAGACTGGGTTCTTAAGAAATTTGAGGATGATGAGGGTAATTACGATGTTGAGGAAGTAACAGACTTCATCAAGACATATCTCCCGCAAAAAGAAGAGTGGATTAGCATAAAGAATAGAATCATCTATGAAAATGAGCGTGTGAAGATTCTCACCAAGGTCGGAATAGATATTGATATCCGAACCGGAGAAATATCATTCTCTCTTCCCAATTTTGGTTTGACAAACAGGGAAACAATCATTGAAACGCCTGTATGGGAACAGTATAAGAATGAGCTTACAAACGGTCAGGAAACTTGGGGAGTGATTGAACTTGGGTACCGTTTACCGGATGATACAGCAAAACCCAAGATCCCCGGCAAGATTAAAATGACTGGATTCACTAATTTCTGCCCGTACACAGCCGATCTTGATTATTACAAAGATGTTCGTGCGGAATTTGACATCTCCGAGTGGATCGATGTCCTGCTTGGAGCGATGGACTACAATGCTGCCGGATATAAGAATGAAAAAGAAAAACTGGCAATGCTTACCCGTTTGCTTCCCTTTATTGAGAAGCGGCTTAACCTTCTTGAACTGGCACCGAAAGGAACCGGCAAATCCTATGTTTTCGGAAACGTAAGCAAATATGGCTTGCTGACTGACGGTGGCAAGATTACCCGTTCAAAGATGTTCTATGATGTAAGTCGCCGAGCTCCTGGCTTCATAGTTGGAAACGATTATGTTGCTATTGATGAAGTTAAGCTGGTCACCTTTAATGATATTAGCGAGATGCGCTCCATTATGCAAGGGTACATGGAGCGAGGGCGGTTTAACATAAGTGGCTATGAGGGAGAGTCCTTTGCCGGAGTTGTGTTACTCGGAAATATCTCGATTGATAACATGGATGAGTACACAAGTATGTTCTCGGAACTTCCTACGCTTTTTCAGGAAAGTGCTCTTATAGATCGTATTCATGGATTTATTAAGGGCTGGGATATTCCGGAGATGAAGGATAACCTGAAAGTTTCTGGATGGGCTTTGAATTCCGAATACTTCTGCACTGTTCTTCATATGCTTCGGGATGACGCGAGTTACAGAGCCATCGTTGACCAGATTGTCGATGTTTCCGAGAATGCATATGTAAGACATACAGAAGCGGTGAAAAGGATAACCACGGCATATTTGAAACTCCTATTTCCTCATGTCCGTACAGCAGAGGATGTTGATCTGAAGCTGTTTAACCGCTATTGTCTCAGACCTGCCGTGAATATGAGAAAGATAATCTGGCGACAGCTTTCGATTCTTGATGCTGAATATAAAAAGGACGATAAGCAGATGCCTACTTTTACTGTAAAGGAACCTAAGAATGAAGTATGAGTGCGTAGTGTGCGGAAAGGATAATCTGGATAATGATACAATCGGGATCAATAAGAAACTTTTGGGAACGGAGATCCTAAACTTTTATTGTATGGATTGCCTTGCAGATTATCTGGAATGTACGATTGACGAGCTATTGGAAAAGATAGAGGAATTTAAGGCTGAGGGCTGCAAACTCTTTATGTAAGGAATGATTATGAAGCAGTATGTTTATGCGGATAATGCCGCAACAACAAAAATGGATAAAGTCGCATATGAAGCGATGGCACCATATTTCCTTGAAGAATATGGAAATGCTTCTCAGCCGTATGCCTTTTCGAGAACACCTAAGAAAGCATTAAAGGAGGCACGGGAGACAATTGCTTCCTGTATAGGCGCATTTCCGGACGAGATTTACTTTACCTCCGGTGGAACGGAAAGTGATAATTGGGCTATTAAGGGCGTAGCAACGTCTAACGAGAGGAAATATACGATTATCACCTCGTCTTTTGAACATCATGCGGTTTTGCATTCTTGTACAGCAATGGAGAAGCTCGGGCATCATATAGTTTATCTTAAGCCCGAAAAAACAGGTGAGATTTCTCCGGATGTGTTGAAGAGAGAGATTACGGAAGATACAAAACTCGTTTCCGTGATGTATGCAAACAATGAAATCGGTTCGATTCAGCCCATAAAAGATTTATCTGATATAGCACATGAAAAAGGTGTGTTATTTCATACGGATGCGGTTCAACTTGTAGGACATGTGGATATAGATGTACACAGTCTCGGAGTTGATATGCTCTCTGCATCAGCGCACAAATTCAATGGCATGAAGGGCTGCGGATTCTTATATGTACGAAAGGGTTGCGGTCTGATTCCTTATGCAGACGGTGGAGCACAGGAATCGGGAAGCCGCGCAGGTACCGAGAACATTCCGGGAATCGTTGCTATGGCTGCGGCTCTAAAAAACAACTGCGATCATCTTGAAGAAAACAGTAAGAAAATCACGAGCTTAGAGAACGAGTTCCTGCACATGCTGGTAGAGAGCAATATTCCATTTGTTCGAAATGGGGGCCTGCACACTTTACCCGGTTTAATCAGTCTTTCTTTTCCGGGAGCGGACGGAGAGGCAATTTTACACAGATTGGACTTGCTCGGAATCTGTATCTCCACAGGTTCGGCTTGTAACAGCCAGAACACCGAGATATCTCATGTGCTGAAAGCGATTGATCTGGGCGATGAATACGCGAAGGGAACGATAAGAATTTCGCTTGGCAAGTATAATACTATGGAAGATGTAGAGAAAATTGTAAGTGGATTGAAAAAGATCTTAGCGGAATAATCTGATATGAGGAAAGTGACGTTTGATGGGCATTCTTAATTATTCATCATATGTTCATAAGATGGAAGTAAAGACGATGAAATGCGAATCAGAGTAATGGAGTACTTAAAAGGGCTATTTGTATTGCATCGAGAAAAGTAGATCGGAGGAGTTGCGTATGGCTGCAGGCCGTTCGTTCAAAGAATTTGTAAAAGACAAATGTTATAACGGCTTGTATGCTGCGGCTGAGAAATACATTGCTGATAATTGGGAATCGTTTGATCTGTATACGAGAAAAATCCATCGTGTCGGCTCAGTTGAGATGGTTGACGGTAGAGTTGAACGTGTCTATGTTGAAGACCGTTCGGAAATGCGTGTAGCATTTGATGTCGGCTTCGAGGTAGATCTCGACATTCGGGAGGGCGATTACCACTACGATGAAGCTGAAGAAAAGTCAATCTGGCTTCGCATACCATGTGAAGGAGATCTGTCGTGTGCCCTGGATGACTGGACGCTTGATAAAAGCAACATTCGTTTGTATAGTCCGCAAAAAGCACCAGCAAATTCTCTGTCTGATTCACTGGTCCCGTTCATCCCCCATGATCAGCTTGATAAGGCTGCCACAGAATTCCTGAAAGAAAACTATCCAGACGCATTGAAGATAACGTCGCACGGTCAGGCTCCGGTATTCGTTGATCCGGAGAAGATAGCAAAGAAACTCGGACTTACTGTAAAGATGCAGAGAATACGGGAGGATGCTACCGTTTTCGGACAGATATATTTTGTTGATACGGAAACGGAAATGTATGACGCCAACAAGGGAGAGAATGTTCCGACTCATATTGATGGGAAGACCATTATTGTTGATCCTAAGATGTTTCTCCTGCGCAATCTTGGATCGGTCAATAACACTATTATCCACGAGTGTATCCACTGGGAAAAACACAAGAAAGTTTTTGAATTGGAGCGTCTTTTCAATTCCGGGGCTTCGCATATCAGCTGTGAAGTTGTGGGTGGTGCTGCGTCACAGGTTGCGAAAAGTGCTACCGAGCAGATGGAAAAACAGGCAAATCAGCTTGCGCCAAGGATTCAGATGCCTGTAGAGCCATTCCGGGCAAAGGTAAATGAGTATATTGGCAAATTCATGCGTGAAACAAATGCCAAGCATACCATAGATGTGATGGAGCAGGTTATCTGCGCATTGGAAGCAGATTTTGTAGTATCGAAGCAGGCTGCGAAGATTCGTCTTGTGGAACTTGGATTTGAAGAGGCAATCGGAACATTTACCTATATTGATGGACATTATGTTCGGCCGCACGGTTTTCGCAAGGGCTCCTTAAAGATTAACCAGACATTTTCTCTGTCAGCACAGGATGCTGCTATCGAGAGATTTTTTAATCCTGAATTACGGAAACTGACGGAGACCGGAGACTATCTATTTGTAGATAATCACTATGTCTATAATGCTCCACTGTATGTGCAACCAGATGAATTCGGTGATCTGTAGCTGACTGATTATGCCAGGGCTCATATGGAAGAGTGCTGTCTTGCATTCGATATGAAGGTTACGAGCAAGGTCGGCGCAGACAATGATTATCATACTGCCTGTTTCCTCAACCAGGAAGACAGCGATATTACCTTTGAGATTCACTTCCATAACGGATACCAAAACGCTCCACAGTCACGGCAGGTGGCTTACCGAAAAAAACAGCAGGAAGAGGAACTGAAAATTCGTAAGCAGATGACAGATGATCCGCAGCAATGTATTCAGCTGATCATGGACTGGAAGAATGTTAAATATACGGAACTTGGGAAGACCATAGACAGAGATCCAAAGACGCTCAGCCGTATCGTAAAGGGTGAGACGGAGCCTTCACAGGATACCCTTATTCTCATATGTTTCGCTCTTCACCTACCGCCAGTTATAAGTGACAAGCTACTTGATGTTTTCGGGTGTCCGTTAAATCCTGTCAAAAACCCTGACCATCAATGGATAAAAGAGGCGTTGTTCATGAAATACCCTGAATCTATGCGGGCTGTGAGGAAATATCTGGATCCTTACGGTATAGCTTTATAAAATTTTTTTCGGCAAAAAACGGACATGATGTGTCCATTTTTTGGAATCAAAGGAGTGGTGATCGTGGGATATAGTATGATCGAAATGATAGACAATAGATTGGATCAATTATTTCCCCAAAGGGATTTATATACATTCTCTCCATTCTCTGTAGAAGATTTGCGAGATAACATCATAATGTTCATTATAAAAGATGCATATGCAGAATCTGAAAGAAAGAAGTCATTGAGAGCAAATCGTGGCACAGATAGCGATGCAGATAGAATGAGAGACAGCCGTAACATCGCATACGCCCAACATTATAGGAATCTTCAGTATGAAAGGATAAAAGAAGAAATAGGCGAGCAAATTTCTGAATTGCTGCCAGACGATATATCTTCGATGGGGGATAAGATTGTAGGGCACAAATTAACGGAAATGCAATACTTTGAATTAAACACTATGGCGGATCATCCGCTTTTGAAGACTATTATCAGCAAGAGGATCTGTGATGTTAAGAAGGTTTCAAATGATACTTTTGTTGATTACATGGACGACTATGATCAGCTTGTTTCGGAATTAATAAACAAGCTCGATGGGCATGATGCGGACGTAATATTCGCAACTATTGCCTTATTTACGCTTGAATGGAAATATAACGTTTAGCTATTTTATTCTTTTGCTACCGAGGTTGAGAAGCAAGGGGTGAAGAAACTGCCGATAGAAAGGCTTGGATTGCTTTGCGCTAATCTTGCTGTACCTTTGCCTCCATATTTTACTAATACGATGCATACAGAAAGCCGATTCGTGCTTCATAGGCCTCAGCTTGTTCCGTGCATCTTCGATAAGGATGAACCGGGGTGGAATGAGATTAAAGAAAAAATGTGGCAGTACTTATCTGCTGAGTACTTTATACATACCGAGATAGTTCATAAATGGTCTATGCCGGAATTTTTTTATACACATATAGACAGATCTCAGTGGGCGGCATTCTTCAGAGAACACTATGATATAAGAAAAATGTATGTGAAGAAGGAATGGACAAACAAGCGTATAAGATCCATGCGCCAAACATATCAAGCCTTATTAAGAAACCAGCCCACACCGGGTAAAATCTGATGGTTTCATTTTTCCTGTTTTTCGTTCTTAAAAGATAATTTCATAATTTTGTATGATTAAACCAGAGTTGAAAAGCTCTGGTTTTTTCGTTATATAGCGGTCATTTCCAGCGGACATGCAATGTCTCTTTTTGAAAAGAATCCCGTGTTATAACGAATGTAGGTAAGCCGAAAGGCGCCTAAATACAATTTTATCTCATAGTCCGAGATGGCCATTAGGACGTTGGGAAGCATAGAAATCTTAGCACCGGCATTTGTGCCGGGAGTGAAGAGATGATGCTCCAGCGTTTATTCGTCATGCCCATTCTCGGTTAACGACAGCGGAATCTCTTCATAGACAGAGGTTCCTTTTTGTTTTCCCAACGTTCGGTCCCGGACGGAAAGGAAAACAAAATGAAAGTTGTTATCAGGTATGAGACAGAAAGAGTAACATTTAACCTCAGTGATGAGGAAACAAAGCAGTTAGGCGGCTGCGTCAATATTGATCTGGAGAGTGTTCCGGAGGATGAAAGACAGTCGAAGTTGCAGGAAGCCTGTGACAAACAATTTAACAGGCCTGACTACAACAACTGGCACAAGTTCTGGAGACACCAAGGTGATTCAAAAGCTCCGTCGGATGATGAAGGTGAGGAGCTTGAGTCCTCGGAGCCGCTTATGAGCGAAGTTGCGGACAACCGTATTTTCAGAAGGGACGAGATTGAACGAAACCGTAAGGATAGCTACGATGCAGTCTGCCAGTGGATTTGTAAGATTCTTAAGCCGGAGGTTGCCGAGGCTTTTATCGCAACAAAGATCGACAGAGTCACTATTAGAGATTACGTGACCAAAAGGGCGAAACCTGGAGAGGATATTGCAAAGCTCGAGAACAATCTTTCCAAGAAGCTTACCAGAGCTGCAGAGAAGCTTGCTGTTGCTTATCCGGAAAGGGATTTCTGATTAAAAAAGAGAATGGGCATGATGGTTGGGACTGTGTAAAAGCAGTCCCGATATTTTTTTTATAAAAAGTTGTGTCAAAACGTCAGATTCAGTTTCCTGCCAAGGCTACCCATTAGAGGGCAAACTCTGAAAATTCAATTTACAGGAGGTATTCGTATGACGAACACAACTGACAGACAGTACAGGCCGCTCGTGTATATCTGCAGCCCGTACTCTGGTGACACAGAAACCAACATCAAAAAGGCGAGGGACTTCTGTAGGTACGCTTTTGATCAAGGGCAGATACCATTGGCTCCGCATCTCATGTTTCCGCAGTTCATGAAGGATGCCGATCCTGCCGAGTGCGACCTTGTCGTCTTTATGGACATTGTCCTTATGGGCAAGTGCAGCGAGGTCTGGGTATTAAGCGAACGTATATCGGAGGGTATGGAAATCGAGATTACCAAGGCAAAGCAGCGAAGACAGAAGGTGCGTTACTTCAACAGCAGGTTTGAGGAGGTGGAGCAGGGATGACCAGAATTAAAGCAATACAGACAGAATATAAGGGATATAAGTTCCGATCCCGTCTGGAAGCAAGGTGGGCAGTCTTCTTTGATACGCTCGGGGTCAAGTGGGAGTACGAGCCGGAAGGTTATGATCTCGGAAATGGAATTTATTATCTCCCGGACTTCCTGTTACATGATGTGACTGTTAATCACGGGCTGTTTAAACGGCATTGCGATATCTATGTCGAGGTCAAAGGTGTCATGACTGACGAGGATGTGAGAAAGATTATTTGCTTTTCTGATCTTGGCTATGACGATGATGACCGTTTTGGTGTATCCAAAACAGCAGTATTGGTAGTCGGGAATATCCCTGATGGCGAAGATATGTATGAGATTTTGGGCAACCTGCAAACGGAAGCATATCACGATCATCATGGCTGGCCGAACTTCTATAATTTCGAGACCATAGACGGGGATCACTTTGGTGCCTATCCGGGCATTGATAAGCACGGCAAGTTTAGCCTGTTTGGCGATGACTCCAATTACCTTTGGAGCATGGACGAGAGGGCTACGGAACGTGCTTACCGTATGGCAAGACAGGCCAGGTTTGAACATGGCAAGACGCCGAGAGTCAGGAGGTTCAGATAATGCGCGATTTAGCAATAGCCTACGGCAACAGCCGTCAGGCGAAAAAATGGGTCAACAAGACTGTGAAGTTTGATGATCTGAAAGCAAGGCTCAAATCGACGATGCATACCACGGAATCGGTTGAGGAATATAAGAAGATGAGTAAGTCCGCTAAGGACGCGGCCAAAGACCACGGCGGTTTTGTGGCAGGTGTACTTAAAGGCGGTAGACGCAAGGTCGATACTGTGGAGAAGCGTTCCATGATCGCGCTTGACGGCGACCGGATTACAAAGGAGTTTCTGGACGATTACGAGAACATCACTCCGTATACATCTGTTCTCTATACTACCCACAGCAGCACCGTGGACGAGCCGAGGGTCAGGCTGATCTTTCCGCTGACAAGGGATGTCACCTCGGAGGAGTTCGTGGCGGTATCCCGCTATCTTGCACAGATACTCGGTATCGATATGTTCGACGAGTGCTCTTATCAGCCGAACCAGCTGATGTACTGGCCTTCAACTCCGGCAAACGGGACATTTGTATATAAGGAGGCTGACGGCGGCTGGCTTGATCCGGACGATATTCTGTCTGCGCATCCGGAGTGGACGAATCCTACGCAGCTGCCTACATCATCCAGAGAGAGCAAGGCAAATACGGTGGCGCAGCAGAAGGTGCAGGATCCTCTTGATAAGGACGGTGTGGTCGGTTTGTTCAACAGGGCGTTTTATCCGATCACCAAGGCACTGGACACATTTCTTTCTGATGTATATGAGCCGACCGATAAGCCTGACAGGTTTCACCTGATCGAGTCCTCCAGCGTGGCCGGTGTGGAGATCAAGGACGATAAGTTCGTATATTCCCATCATGCAAAGGATGCTGCATATCTGAAGCTCTGCAACGCTTTTGATATCGTCCGTACCCATAGGTTTGGAGATCTTGATGACAAGGCTTCCTTTAAAGCTATGTGCGATTTTGCCATACAGGTGGATGAGGTAAAACTCCTTGCGGCCAATGAGAGGCTGGCACAGGCTGAGGTGGATTTTACTGCTGTCGATGATGATGAGTGGAAGACAAAGCTGAAATACCAGCCGAGGTCACAGCTTCTTGAGAATAGCGTATATAACCTAAACTTGATCTTAAACAGTGATCCTGATTTCAATAACTTCGCTTTCAATGAGATGGCGAACCGCATACAGGTGACGGGTCCGCTGCCCTGGGAGCGTCCGGAGGGGAATACTTTCTGGCGGGATGCGGATACTGCACAGCTTAAATCCATTATTGATGTGAGATATCTTCCTTTTTCAAGCCGTAACCATGATGTGGCATTTACGAAGGTTGCGGACGACAGGCATTTCCATCCGATAAGGGATTATCTGAATGCGCTTCCTGTATGGGACGGAGTAAAGCGTGTGGAGAGCCTGCTCATCAAATACCTTCAGGCGGATGATACCGAGTATGTCCGTACTGTTACCAGAAAGACTTTTGCTGCAGCGGTAGCGGGAATCTATGTTCCCGGCATAAAGTTTGACTCGGTTCCGGTGCTGGATGGTGATCAGGGTATTGGTAAGAGCACTATCGTAAAGGATCTTGTCACGCCTGAGTATTACTCGGAGACTCTGTCTCTTACCGATATGGACGACAAGTCCGGCGCGGAGAAGCTGCAGGGCTTCTGGGTGATTGAAATCGGGGAGCTTGCCGGTATGAAGAAAGCAGATATCGAAAAGGTCAAAGCTTCCGGAGGACTGGGATGATATGGAACTTGTGGCAAGGCGGAACTATTTAAACGGCTGCGAGTTTGGCAAACCCATTCAGGACGGAAAGGTGGAGCGCACTTCGGTCAGCAATGCGGAAATATGGTGCGAGTGTTTCGGCAAAAGCCTTCAGGAGATGAAGCCTGCGGACAGCTATGCCATTGCAGCAATGATGGCACAGGTCGATGGATGGGAACGCACCACTGTGATCAGGCGTCAGCCTTTGTATGGCAGACAGCGTCAATACCAGAAAACGAAATGAGTGACACGCACGACACAATTATTTTTCCTTATATTCGAAACGGGTTTTATCTAAAAGTAAGGTGATGGATGTCTGTGAGCGCGCACGCGTATAAAAATATAAGGGAATAGTTGTGCCGCTGTGTTCCTGTGTCACATTAGGAAAGAGGTTTTTTATGAATGAAAAGTATATCGAACAGAAGCTTCGTTTGGCAGTAAAGGCTGCTGGCGGTCTGGCATTAAAGTTTGTAAGTCCGGAATTTAATGGCGTGCCTGATCGTATTGTGCTTATGCCAGGTGGATATATTGTGTTTGCAGAACTTAAGGCTCCGGGTAAAAAGATGAGACTGCTTCAGGAAAGACGAAAGAGACAGTTAGAGAGTCTCGGCTTCAAGGTCTATCTCATTGACAACCCGGAGCAGATTGGAGGAATGATTGATGAGATACAACGCACATGATTATCAGAAATATGCAACGAGGTTTATTCTGCAGCATTCAATAGCAGCGGTATTTCTTGAAATGGGTCTTGGCAAGAGCGTAATTACGTTGACGGCATTATTTGACCTGATCCTTGACCAGTTCGTTATCGGGAAAGTTCTTGTAATTGCACCTCTGCGAGTGGCGAGGGATACATGGCCTTCGGAAATGCAGAAGTGGGATCACCTGAAGAGTCTGAAGTATTCGGTGGTAGTCGGTACGGCGGCAGAAAGGAAGGCGGCACTGATGCAGCGTGCGGATATCTATATCATCAACAGGGAGAATGTGGACTGGCTCGTAAACAAGAGCGGGATACCTTTCCGATTTGACATGATCGTGATTGATGAGCTCAGCAGCTTTAAGTCTTATCAGGTAAAGCGCTTCAAGAGCCTTCTGAAAGTCAGACCTTATGTAAAGAGGATTGTGGGATTGACCGGTACACCTTCTTCCAACGGGCTTATGGATCTGTGGGCGGAGTTCCGGGTGCTTGACCTTGGGAAACGGCTCGGAAGGTATATCACGAATTACCGGAATGCCTACTTTACACCGGACAAGCGAAATGCGGAGATTGTTTTTTCATATAAGCCGCTGCCGGGAGCAGAGGATCAGATTTATAAGAGAATCGAGGACATTACCATCTCGATGAAGTCCTGCGATTATCTGAAACTGCCGGAATGCGTCATCAACGAGGTTCCTGTTTACATGAGCGAGAAGGAGCGGGACGTATATGACCGGTTCCGGGATGACATGGTGGCGAAGATCAAGGGTAAAGAGATTGATGCTGTCAATGCAGCGGTTCTTTCCGGCAAGCTGCTGCATATGGCCAACGGAGCAGTCTACGATGATGAGAAAAACAGCCTTTTCATCCATGACCGGAAACTGGATGCACTGGAAGACCTGCTTGAGGGAGCCAATGGCAAGTCCGTGTTGGTTGCTTACTGGTATCAGCATGATGCCGAGCGTATCAAGTCCAGATTTGATGTCAGGGAGATTAAGACATCGAAGGATATTGCAGATTGGAACAATGGTGATATTCCCGTGGCGATTATTCATCCTGCATCAGCAGGGCACGGTCTTAATCTTCAGACTGGCGGTTCAACATTGATATGGTTCGGACTTACTTGGTCTCAGGAATTGTATCAGCAGACGAATGCAAGGCTTCACAGGCAAGGGCAGACAGATACGGTCATAATACATCACATTATCGCTAAGGATACGATTGACGAGAATGTCATGAAAGCCCTGCGGCAGAAGGAGAAGACACAGAATGCTCTTATCGATGCCGTAAAAGCAAATCTTAAGGTGAAGCGTTGACCGATCCTTATGAGAATCTTGCCAATGCGATTATCCTTCAGGCTGTTAAGGATTACCGCACGGCAGGAAAGAAACTGAAAAGAAACCCGAAGAACAAAGACGCTAAGCTCATGGTAGAAGACTGCGAGAGATTCTTCTGTTCCGACTGGTTTGGGCAGCTCACTTCCGTAGACGGAAAACGACTGCTGAAGAAATTACAGGAGGAATTAACATGACAGCAAAAGAATATTTAAACCAGGCATTTCGCATAGACCAGAGGATCAACAGCAAGCTGGAGCAGATTGAATCCCTGCGTACACTTCTTACCAAGACCAGCAGCACCTTGTCCGACATGCCGAAGAATCCCAACAAGAGTCATTCGAGGACAGAGGATATCATAATCAAGATCATGATGGTCGAGGATGAGATAAAGGCCGAGATAGAAAAACTTGTCGCACTCAAGAAAGAGGTGTCGGATGTCATTAATGCCGTGGAGCCTGTGGAATGCAGAATGCTTCTGGAGTTAAGATATCTGTGCTTTCATACGTGGGAGGATATAGCTGCCGAGATGAACTATTCCGTAAGGAACGTGCATCTTCTGCATAGCAAAGCATTAAGCCTTGTCCACGTACCTGAGAAATAAGATTTCACTATTTTTCACTGTTTTTCACATAGGGTCCTATGATATTGTTATACTGACGAAAGCAGAATGATAGAAGCTCCGCAGGGACACAATCCTTGTGGGGCTTTTGTTATGGGAAGAAGGTGAAGCTATGCCATATAAACCAGCAAGACCGTGTTCCCATCCGGGCTGTCCGAACCTGACGCACGGACGGTTCTGCAAGGAACACCAGAAAGAAGAAAATGCCCGTTACGAGAAGTACGACAGGGATCCTGCTGTACGCCGTAGGTATGGGCGAGCCTGGTCAAGGATCAGAGCTGCGTATGCAAAGGAGCATCCGTTCTGTGAGAAGTGCTTCGAGCGAGGAGTCATCGTGCCGGTCGAGGAGGTGCATCACATTGTACCTTTGTCCGAGGGTGGTACGCATGCGAGAGACAACCTTATATCTTTGTGCAAGAGCTGCCACAGCCGTATACATGCGGAGCGAGGTGACCGCTGGCACAATAAGCGCGATTGATTTTGTTTGAAAATTATCGAGGAATCAATCGCAGGGGCTCTCATATATACGATGGGGCAGGGGCGGTATGAATCTCTGTGCGACTCTCCCCAGGGAACGGCGCGGGGGTCACGCGTGAATTTTTCGGGATTTCAAACACCCTATTGACCGGGTGTTCGATTTTACCGTAAACCGCGAAAATAAAGGAAATATTTAACGATTGGTGTGCAAGGCTGTGTTTGAAAAAGCACAGTCTTTTTTCAAACAATCAAACAGAAACGGGGTGAATTCAAATGGCGAAAGACGGAACACGCCGGGGCGGAGCAAGACCGGGCGCGGGTCGAAAGCCGAAAGTCCTGGCAGACAAGATTAAGGATGGTCAGAAGGCTCAGGTGATGATGCAGCCGACAGAACTGGAAGCTGTAGACATGCCGCCGATCCGTGACTTCCTGACCGAACAGCAGCGAGATGGCACTACGCTCGTGTCGCAGCAGATATATGAGGAGACATACCGCTGGCTTCAGGAACGCAAGTGCGACAGATTCGTAAACCGGCAGCTTGTCGAGCAATATGCAATGACGGTGGGTCGTTGGATTCACTGCGAGCAGACGATCTCGAAGCTAGGTTACATCGCGAAGCATCCAACTACCGGAGCAGCGATATCTTCTCCTTATGTGAAGATGGCGATGGACTACTCAAAGCAGGTCACCACCATCTGGAATGAGATTTATCAGATTGTGAAAGAGAACTGCGCTGAGGAGTTTAAGGGCTCTCCGCAGGATTCCACTATGGAGCTTCTGCTCCGGGCAAGAACAGGAGGATAAAGATAAATGTTTGAAAAGGTTAATCCGATGCATCCGGACAAGATTGCGGACAGAATTGCCGGAGCTCTTGTTGATGAAGCATATAAACGGCAGGAGAATCCGAAGATTGCAGTCGAGGTGCTCATCGGACATGGCATCAGCCATATCATTGCGGAAACAAGTGTAGATATACAGAAAGATGTAGTTCGTGAGATTGTTCATAGAATTACGGGTGATGACACTTTCGTTGATTATATGGAAGTACCACAGGATGTGCAGCTTGCGAAGAATCAGGAAAAAGAGATCCGCTGCGGTGACAATGGCATCTTTAAGGGTGTGCCGGTCACCGAGGAGCAGAAGGCGCTGACGGATATTACAGAGTTTCTGTATAAGACCTACGGTTCAGACGGCAAGTACATCATGGACGAGGAAAGACTTATCATCTGCCAGAGCAATGCGGAAACACAGCATCTTAAGGAACTTTATCCTGATGCAGAGATCAATCCGATCGGGGACTGGACTGGCGGCACGATGGTTGACTCCGGTGCTACCAACAGAAAGCTCGGGGCCGACATGGATGAAGGCTCAGGAAACAGGAAAGCCTGTGGAGCTTTGCTGTGCTATCGGTGATACCGAGATTGATGGTGTGCCTTATGCCGAGATAGTTGAGGTTGCGAAGAAATACATCCTGTCTCTTGGCGGCTTCGAAGTTTTTGCGGAATGGGGGTTGGTGCGACATGAAAACAACTAATGAACTGCAGCTGATCTCCATTGACCAGCTTATTCCTTATGTGAATAATGCGAGGACTCACTCTGCGGAACAGATCAATAAGATAAGGTCTTCGCTCCGTGAGTTCGGGTTTGTGAATCCGCTCATTATCGACCGCGGTCATAATGTCATTGCCGGACACGGCAGGCTCGAAGCGGCGAAGGCTGAAGGCTATACAGAAGTGCCTTGTGTATTTGTCGACGAAATGACCGAGGCGCAGAAAAAGGCTTACATCCTTGCGGATAACCGTATGGCTCTTGATGCCGGATGGGACGATGACCTTCTGAGGGTCGAGTTGGAGGCCTTGCAGGATCTTGATTTTGACCTGGGGCTTACAGGTTTTGATGAAAAGGAAATCGCAGACCTTTTCGGAGCACAGAATGACTCCGATGTCGAGGATGATGACTTCGACCTGACGGCGGCACTTGAGAAAGCGGCTTTCGTTGAGAAAGGTGATATCTGGACAGTAGGTCGTCACAGGCTTATGTGTGGAGATGCGACCGATCCGAATGATGTTGATAAGCTGATGGGTGATAAGAAGGCAAACCTAATCGTAACGGATCCTCCGTATGGGGTTTCCTTTAAAAGCTCCAGCGGCCTTACCATACAGAACGACTCCATGAAGAACGAGGAGTTTTACAACTTCCTGCATACGGCATTCTTCAATATGGCGGCACACCTTGAGAAAGGCGGAGCCGCTTATGTTTTTCATGCGGATACGGAAGGGCTGAACTTCAGGAAGGCATTCATCGATGCCGGGTTCCATCTTGCCGGTGTATGTATCTGGGTAAAAAACAGCCTTGTGCTCGGACGCTCAGATTACCAGTGGCAGCATGAGCCCGTGCTTTACGGATTCCTTCAGAACGGCAAGCATCCGTGGTATTCCGACAGGAAGCAGACCACCATATGGAATTACGATAAGCCGAAGCGCAATGCCAATCATCCGACCAGCAAGCCGCTGGATCTGCTTGGTTATCCGATCTGTAATTCCTCCCAGGAGAATGCAATCGTCATTGATACCTTCGGCGGGTCCGGATCGACCATGATGGCCTGCGAGCAGACAAACAGAGCCTGCTTCATGATGGAGCTTGATGAGAAATATGCTTCCGTAATCTTACGCAGGGCGGTCGAGAATGGTATTACTCCGGAAGATATATTTGTGGAGCGTCAGGGTGAAAAGCTCATGTACGCTGATCTCGTAAAAGAGCTGGATGAAGAAGCGTAATATACACAAACCGGTATTGTGATAATTGGTCGATTTTACAGCAGAATCTCCTTGCAGACTGTCCGAAAACTCCGGAAAACATGGAGTCAAGGTTTGGGATATGGTATCATTAAGTCAACAAAACCAC
>VSOB01000021.1 GCA_009774625.1 Lachnospiraceae bacterium | reverse complement strand
TGACATCCGCCCGTATTCCTTCTCCGGCATATTTTTCGGGCAGCACTTCCTCTGCCCTGCCGGTAAAAAACGTTGCATTTTCAATCTGATTCAGCGCCGCGTTTTCCCTTGCATCCTCTATCGCCTGCGGAACGATCTCCACACCGTAGACCTGACCCGCTTTCTTTGCCATAAATAAGGAAATCGTCCCGATCCCGCAGTACAGATCCCAGACTGTTTCCGTTCCCTTCAGGCCGGCAAATTCCACCGCCAGTTCATACAGCCTTTTTGTCTGCACCGGATTCACCTGATAAAAAGACAACGGTGAAATGGTAAACCGTACATCCCCGATTTTGTCCTGTATCGTCCTGCTGCCCCACAGCAGGATAATCTCTTTTCCCATAATCACATTGGTATTTTCCCGGTTGATACTGTACGACACACTTGTCATATTAGGAATGCACGTCAGGGCGCAGACCAGCTCTTCTTTTGCCGGCAGTTCCTTTCCGTTGATGACCAGACACACCATCAGTTCATTGCTGGCAAATCCTTTTCGGATCAGCACATGGCGCACCAGCCCCCGGCCTGTAGTTTCATCATAGGCGCTGACATGGTTTTTTCTCATATAAGCCAGAATTACCTCCAGCACTTCCCGGTTTTCTTCAGTTCCCAGGGCACAGTCCGTATTGGCAATGATATTGTGGGTTCTGCCTGCATAAAATCCGGCCACCGGATTTCCCTCCCGGTCCATGCCAATGGGAAACTGGGCCTTATTCCGGTAATGGAATCCACTTTCCATTCCCAGAACAGGCTCCATCAGGCTTTCCACCATAGCCTCCGGAAATCCTCCGATTCTGACCAGATTGTTTTTCACCTTATTTTGTTTAAATTCCAACTGCTTGCCATATGCCAGCGCCTGCAGTTGACATCCTCCGCACTGCCGGTGAAATCTGCATTCCGGCCGGACACGAAAAGAAGAAGGTGCAAGCACCTTCTCCAGTCTGGCATAGCCATATTTCTTTTTCAGCTTTGTGATCCTGGCTTCGATCCGGTCGCCGATCAAAGCATCCTTGACAAACAATGGGAATCCATCTGCCTTGCCGATACCTTCCCCGTCTGTTCCCATGTCCTCTATATCTATGACAACTATGTCATTTTTCTTATATTTCATCCCACACTCCAGCTTATCCGACTATTTCTCACAGCCCTGCGGCCCTGTCCTGACTTCTGTAAACCCAAAACCCACGTCCACTGTTTCTATCCTTAACTTCCTGTTATTCCTTATTCCAGATGGGCCTTTCTGAGATTGGACTCAAACAGACGATTGTAGCCCAGCCATCCGTTTCCCTGCGCCCCCTTGAGAAGTTCTGTGAAGGTCTGCAGCTTGGCATCCGTATTATCCGCAAAATTCAGCGCCACCGCCTCCATCAGAGCCGGTTTTTTAGGGGAGCCAAATTCATATTCTCCATGATGGGCCAAAATGCAGTGTTTCAGTTCTCCTTCCAGTACTGCCGGAAACCCTTTGATCAAACGGGCCTTTTCTCCCACCATTTCCGATCCCATTACGATATGTCCCAATAACTGTCCTTCATCCGTATAATCGTTTTCAGGGAACAGGGACAGCTCCTTTGTCTTGCCGATGTCATGGCAGATCGCCGCTGTCAGGAGCAGATCCCGGTTCAGCAGGGAATATGCCCCGCAATAATATTCGCACAGTCTGACAACACCCAGAGTATGCTCCAGCAGGCCGCCCACAAATCCGTGATGTACCGTTTTGGCTGCCGAGGACTGGCAAAATGCCCTGATAAACTTTTCATCTTTTCGGAAAAAACCATCCAACAGCTCTTTCAGATAAGGATTTTTCACACTGTCGATAACGGCCAACAGCTCCTGATACATCCCATCTATACTCTTTCCGCTGACCGGGAGATAATCAGCCGGGTCATACTCTCCCTCCTGGCAGAGCCGGACCCTTTTGATATTCACCTGCAGCATATTCTGAAAGCTGGTAACCTCTCCGTAAACCTCAATATAATCCAGACTGTCAAATTCTCCGATGCCTGCGCTGTTGGGATCCCATATCTTTCCGTCTATCGTACCTGTTTTGTCCTGCAGGATCACATTGTCATACGCTTTCCCGTTTTTTGTGACGGCAGACTGTTTATGTTTACATAAATAAATATCAAATACCCTGTCGCCTTCTTTATATTCCTGAATGAACTTCATCGCTTCTCTCCTCTGTGATACTTATGACATTTATGATACTTATAATACTTGTGATACTGTTTGTATTATTTTTTATTAATAGAGTGTTACAGTTGTGCCTTATATCTGATGCTTAAAGCCATATATTTATTCCAGCTCTCCCAGCGGAGCCAGAAAACTGATCGACTGATACGCATCCTGATTCATACGCATCAGCGTCACATTGACGGTACTGCCCGGCGTACTGTCTGACAGAGCCTTAATATACCCCTCATAGCTATCCACAGTCCTGCCGTTCAGACTGATGATGACATCTCCGCTCTGTATGCCCGCCTGCATAGCAGGAGAATCCATTTCTATTCCCGTTACATAGGCCCCATAGGGAACCTGCATGCTTTCATTCGCCTCCTGTGTCACATCCGTTCCATAGATTCCCATATAAGCCTGACTTTTCCCGTTGGACAACCGTTCTATCGTGGCTTTCAGCTCCGAAATGCCCAGCGCAGAAATCATATTTTCCATTCCCTCTTCATTATACTTCTGGTCAATCACGCCAATGACCTGTCCCTGCAGATTCACCAGCACGCCGGTGCTGCCCCGGCTGCCGTACATATCCGTGGTAATCAGCTTATATCTGGAATCCACTGTATTCAGAATATTTCCGCAGGAAGTGGCCACCCCATAGTTCACAGAGCCGCTTACCCCCGCAGGGCTGCCCAGGGCGATCACCGGGCTGCCGGTCAGAGAGGCATAATTGGAGCTGCCCAGTGACGCCGCTGTGATCAGCTCCAGAGTCCCGCTGCCGATATCTTTATTGTCTATGGCCAGCACTGCCAGCCCGGTCACCGGGTCCACCATCTTGATTTGCGCCTGAGCCTGAGAATTGTCGCAGAATGTGACCCGGATCGTCTGTACAGTCTGTACCGGCGCAGCAGCGGCCAGCACCAGATATTCCCTGCCATTATTGGCCAGGATCACCCCGGTGGTCTGTCCCTTGCTTTCATACATATTGTCAAACCAGTCCTTATCCGATGTGACTCCCGTTACCGTTACCAGGCTTCGGGATACCTCCGCAGTCAGCATCTGCAGTCGGCTATAGGTTTTGCGGTAAATCTCCAGCTCATCGATCCGCTCTTCCGTCTCTGCCGTACTCTCCCCAGGCTCTTCCTGCTCCAGCTCTTCATCATCCAATGCCATATCTTCCGGCAGGATCTCTTCCGTATCCGGCGGAAAGGTAATATTCTCCGCCGACTCTTCCGGATACAGCCAATTGCTGAACACTGGCTCCAACACCAGCACTGTCAGGCAGGCCACCAGCCCGAACAGCACTGCCATCGACACTGTCATGGCAGTACGGCGCAGCAGCTTCTTTTTGTTCAAAGGCCGCTCCTTGATCTGTTCCTTCATAAAATCAAACCGGGGATTTTCTTTTTTTTCCGACTCTTTCTGATATTCGTCCATGATACTTTCTCACTTTCTTCCTTTCAGTATAGACGATGCCGGGAATACTGACAAGTTTTTTGTTTCCTCCCCTGCCGCTTTATGGTATACTGGCGTTATGAATGAAAAAGTATTGAATACCCTTGAATATCATAAGATGATCCATATGCTGACGGAGCTGGCTTCATCGCCTCCCGGAAAGGCACTGTGCTCCGGCCTTTTGCCCTCTTCCGATCCTGCAGCGATCCTGCAGGCACAGACCGAAACAGAGGATGGACTGAGCCGTATTTTCAAAAAAGGCGCCCCCTCCTTTTCCGGCAACCGGGACCTGGGCCGTATGATAAAGAGCCTGGAAATCGGCGCTGCCCTTTCTTCCGGGGAACTGCTGCAGATCGCTTCTCTGCTGGACTGCACCGCACGGATCAAAACCTATGGCAAGGCCGAACGGGATGACGAAGCCGCCGATTCTCTGACAGAACGGTTTTCTCTGTTGGTGACTCTGAACGGACTGTCAAATGAGATCCGCCGCTGTATGCCGGAGGAGGATATCTTTGCGGACGATGCCAGCCCGGCGCTGCGCCGTATCCGGCGCAGCCAGACCACCATCAATGACCGGATCCATTCCCGGCTGAATGAAATGGTAAACGGCTCCTGCCGCACTTATTTACAGGATGCGGTTATTACCATGCGAGGCAATCGTTATTGCATACCGGTCAAAGCCGAATACAAAAATCAGGTCAGCGGTATGGTGCATGACCAGTCCTCCACCGGCTCCACTCTTTTTATTGAACCGGCAGCCGTCGTTTCCCTGAACAATCAGTTAAAAGAGCTGGAACTTCAGGAGCAGGAGGAAATCCATGCCATCCTGCAAAACCTGAGCGCTATGGCGGCAGAACATTGCGACGATATTCTGTCCGATCAGCATATTCTGACAGAGCTTGACTTTATCTTTGCCAAAGCGTCTCTGGCCCTTATGCAGAATGCCACCCGTCCTCTGTTCAATGATAAGCGCCGGATCCTGATCCGGAAAGGGCGCCATCCATTGATCGATAAAAAAACTGTGGTTCCCATTGATATCCGGCTGGGTGATGCCTTCGACCTGCTGGTCATCACCGGTCCCAACACCGGCGGCAAAACCGTTTCCCTGAAAACAGTGGGCCTGTTTACACTGATGGGACAGGCCGGACTGCATATTCCGGCGCTGGACCGGTCGGAGCTGTCGGTATTTGAAGAGGTCTATGCAGACATCGGGGATGAGCAGAGTATCGAGCAAAGCCTCAGCACCTTCTCCTCCCACATGACCAATACGGTACGGATTCTGGAACAGGCAGACGAGCATGCCCTGTGCCTCTTCGATGAGCTTGGGGCAGGAACCGATCCCACAGAAGGCGCGGCGCTTGCCATCGCCATCCTGAATCATCTCCATGAACGCGGGATCCGCACGATGGCCACCACCCACTACAGCGAGCTGAAAGTCTATGCCCTGACCACGCCCTTTGTGGAAAACGCCTGCTGCGAATTTGATGTGGAAACACTCCGGCCCACTTACCGGCTGCTGATCGGCATTCCCGGCAAAAGCAACGCCTTTGCCATCTCCGCCAGACTGGGCCTGCCGGAAGCCATCATCGAACAGGCAAGGGCACAAATAGACGAAGAAAAAGAGAGCTTTGAAGAACTGCTGGCCGATCTGGAACACAGCCGCATCACCATAGAAGCCGAACGGGAAGAAATCGCTTCTTACAAACAGGAAATCAAAGCGCTCAAAGAAAAATTGCAGGATAAACAGGATAAAATCGAAGCCTCCAAAAGCAAGATTCTCCAGCAGGCCAATGAACAGGCACGGGAAATCCTGCAGGAAGCCAAAGAAGTGGCCGATGAAACCATCCGCTCCTTCCAGAAGGCAGGACCGGGCGCTTCCATGAAAGAGCTGGAAAAGTCCCGCGAAAAAGTACGTACCAAGATCAACGAAAAAAACGAAAAACTGGCTGTCCGCAAAAAGGAAACCGATACAGGCACATTAAAACCCGGCCAACTCAGAAAAGGGGATGCTGTCAAAGTACTCTCTCTGGGACTGCGGGGCATCGTCAGCTCCCTGCCCGACCGGAAAGGCAATCTGTTCGTACAGTGCGGCATCATCCGTTCTCAGGTCAATATCAATGATCTGGCACTGATCCGGGAAGATACCATTACCGCGCCTTCTCTGCAGCGTACCGGCACCGGCAAAATAAAAATGTCAAAGTCCGCTACGGTATCCACAGAGATCAATCTGCTGGGAAAAACAGTGGACGAAGCGCTGTCAGAGCTTGACAAGTATCTGGATGACGCTTATCTGGCCCATCTGCCCAGTGTCCGCATCGTCCACGGCAAAGGGACCGGTGCGCTCAGAAACGCCGTCCACAAACAGCTCCGGCGTATGAAAAATATAAAGGAGTTCCGGCTGGGGGAATTTGGCGAGGGCGACGCGGGCGTCACCATTGCCACCTTTCGATAACCGGGTATACCGGATACCAATCCTGATAACATGACAGAAAACATGCTTTGCAGACTTTGTGTTGTTATGTTATGAATAATGATGTGATTCGGCGCTGCATATCAGGCAGCGCCGAACCGTTCTGATAAAGGAGAATATACATGGTAAGCAGACAGAAAATTCTGATCGTAGATGATGACAACAATATTGCGGAACTGATTTCCCTCTATCTGACCAAAGAATGCTTCGAAACCATGATCGTCAATGACGGAGAATCCGTCCTGCCCGTTCTGGATACATTCCGTCCCAATCTGATGCTTCTGGATCTGATGCTTCCCGGCATGGACGGATATCAGGTATGCCGGGAAGTCCGGGCCAAGTCCGCCCTTCCCATTATCATGCTTTCCGCCAAAGGGGAAATCTTTGACAAGGTACTGGGGCTGGAGCTGGGCGCCGACGACTATATGGAAAAACCCTTTGACTCCAAAGAACTGGTTGCCAGAGTCAAGGCCGTACTCCGCCGTTATAAAGCGGCGCCTGCCGCCGCCGAAAAAACAGACATCAAATGTGTGGAATATCCGGATCTGGTGATCAACCAGACCAACTATTCTGTTATTTATATGGGACATTCTGTGGAAATGCCGCCCAAGGAACTGGAGCTGCTCTATTTCCTGGCATCCTCACCCAATCATGTATTCACCAGGGAGCAGCTTCTGGATCAGATCTGGGGCTATGAGTATGCCGGTGATACGAGGACTGTGGATGTACACATCAAACGTCTGCGGGAAAAGATCAAAGACCACGCCTCCTGGAAACTGGCCACCATCTGGGGGATCGGTTATAAGTTTGAGGTGAAGAACTGAATATGCGGAAAACTCTTTATCTGAAATTTATTCTGGCTTACCTCATTTTCGGTTTTTTCGGCTTTGTAGCAGTGGCAACCTTTGTGTCCAGTATGACGATTGAGCATCTCAAACGGGAAAAAGCGGATTCACTTTACCGGGAAGCCACATTGATTGCCAATACCTATGCTTCCGACCTGTACAACAATCAGGCTTCTCTGGATGCGGTAAAAACACAGCTTGATTTGATGGATACTTATCTTTCCGCATCCATCTGGATCATCAATCCATCCGGACGGATCATACTCAACTCTTCCGCACCGGTAGACATTGACAATCCCATTGTGGTGGAACACTTTGATCCTACTATTACGGCAGGCTCTTTCTATACAGTGGGCAATTTCTTTCAGTCCTTTTCCGAAGAAACCCTGAGTGTATTTGCCCCGATTACTTCCAATTTCAAAGTGAACGGCTATGTTGTCATCCATACTTCCATGAGCGAGATCCGGCAATCGGCTGACAGTCTTTTGAATATTTCCTATATCCTGCTGTGTATTATGCTGCTGCTTTCCATGATAATTCTTTTCTTTTTCACGGAGATGGTGTATATTCCGCTTCGGAAAATCACCTATGCGACCGAACAGTATGCCAGCGGCAACCTGCACTATGAATTTCAGATCGACAGTGAAGATGAGATGGGATATCTGGCCGCCTCCCTCTCTTTTATGGCCACTGAGATCGCCAAAAGTGAAGATAATCAAAAGAAATTCGTGGCAAATGTATCCCATGATTTCCGCTCTCCCCTGACTTCCATCAAGGGATATCTGGAGGCTATGCTGGACGGTACGATCCCGCCCGAAATGCATGAAAAATATTTGCACATTGTACTGAATGAAACCACACGACTGACCAAACTGACCAACGGACTGCTGCAGCTTAACAATTTAAACACCAAAGGTATGCTGCTGGAACGCACAGATTTTGACGTCAATCAAATGATACGCAATACAGCCGCCACCTTTGAAGGCATCTGCACCAGCAAAATGATCGGGATCGAGCTGGTCCTGACCGGAGAAACATTGACCGTCCGTGCCGACCATGACAAAATCCAGCAGGTACTGTACAACCTGCTGGACAATGCCATCAAATTCAGTCACAATGATTCCGTCATCAAAATCGAAACTACCGAAAGGGGCAATAAAGTGCTGGTTTCCGTCAAAGATAACGGCATCGGCATTCCCAAAGACAGCCTGAAACTGATCTGGGACCGTTTCTACAAAACCGACTTGTCCCGCGGCAAAGACAAAAAGGGCACCGGACTGGGCCTGTCCATTGTAAAGGAAATCCTGCGTTCACATGGCGAAAATATTAATGTAGTCAGTACCGAAGGCGTTGGAACAGAATTTATCTTTACCCTCGCCAAAGTGGAGGAAGAGGAAGAGGACTGAGGGGCTCCTTCCTCTCCCGGCAGCTGTTTCCGTCTCCACCAGATAAGTACCTGTATTGAAATAATGTATATATGTCCTGCCAAATTTAAAGCGGCTTCTGACTAATCTGGCTGATGATCTCCTTGATTTTTGTAGAACTTGTTTTCTTCGTATAAGGAAAAAATACCATGTCAGAACCCAGCTCCCGCAGCTTTTTCTGTTCCCATAAAAATCCCGGTTCCTGTGCATGGTCATCTCCCGAAAAACATACGTCAAAATGATATAAAGTCCAGGCAACCGGTTTTGATGTATTATGGTAATCAACAGGAATTACCTCGTTTACATATCTGATTGCAGAGAGAATCTCCATTCTCTCGTCTAACGGCACAACAGGCTTACTACCTTTTTGATGCTCGATAAATTCATCTGTCATAACTCCCACCATTAAATATTCACACTGTTCCTTACATTTCCGTAGTATATTCAAATGCCCTACATGAAAGAGATCAAACGCACCTGCCGTAAAGCCCAGATGATATTTTTTTACTCTGTTATCTTTCTTCATACATTTCTCCATTTGCTCTGTACTTTTTTATTCCATCCGAAACAATGGAATCTTCAACTCATGATAATATTCCGCCCAACTGATTTTCATAGGCTGTCCTGTGTCATAATCTTCCTGATAAGTATCCTCAAACATGGCAAGATCCGCCTCTGCAATATTTCTGATAAATCCCTCAAACGGCAAAGAAACTTCCTGCGGTTTAAAGGGAATTGCTCTAATCCTGCCGCCAAATATTACTGCCATTTCTTCTGCAAAACGAAATGCCCCTCTTTGCATTTCTATAATTGCCGGACTGTTTTGATATGCCTGCGCTTCCATTTGCAGGACAGGAACAGATTTTCCATCCTTCCGGGCAATCCCCACACAAGTGGGTGCATTTTCAGCGATAAGATATTCCCGCAGAACATTATCCACACTGGGTGTAAACGGATAAAAACAGTGTATTTTAAAGTTGCCGTTACCCGAACTCAGTTCTGCATATTCCTCATCTGTATACAGATAATAAACTTCCTCTATCCCCGAACTGTGCTCCACAACAGCCTTTGCCAGCCTTCCGCTGTAACCCGCATCAAAAAGAACATCACCCTCATCAAATTCCTTATAATAAGCGCTCACAGCATCAGATAAAAGACAATGCCTCTCCTTACTGTAATAATGTTTCAGAAAAAAGGTGATAAACCGCTCAAACTCCTGCCTGGATTGAAAATTGGATTCATAGGAAAATCCTGCTTTTTCAATCTCCGCTCTGCACACCACTTCATTTTCTGCAAATGAAATATGTCTGAAATCATATAATTCACTCATGGACGTAAATTCCCAGAACAATAACATAATTGTTTTAGGTGTATACAGATCAAAAAAGATCCCTGGAGGCACATAAAAATCCGATTCGGATTTCAGTAATATCGGCATTAAAGCTTTCCTGGAAGCCTGTAAATAAAGTGATTCCGGCAAATCCGGAACATACTTTCTCCAAAGGTCGTATACCTTCTGAATCAAATATCCATCCCGCGCACAAAATAGAATACGCTTTTTCCCTTTTATATTCTGACTAAGCCATTTCACAATCCCCATAAGGTGCATGCCCAGTGCATAATATCCTGCAAAATACGGATCTCCATTAAAATAACTGTCTTTTTTCCATCTGACGAATGGATTATCAAAAAATGAATTGGCCACTACTTTCTGCATCACTCCAAAACCAGCAGAATTTTTTGCTTTCTGATAATGAATCAAATTACCCGCCGCTGTTTTTACCGCATTTTCACATAAGATTTGCGGATTAAAATAGCCGGACAATACCTCCGTTGTTTCAGGAATATAGAAAAAATCCACTTCTCCCAATGTCTCCGGTTTTTTATCACCGATAAACAGCTTTTTGGCAGATAGAAATCCGTCCGTCTCTGTCATGACATTCCCGTCACCGCATATCATCCTCGGATTTTTATATCCACATTTTTTCATGATCGCTTTTACTGTGTCTGAATCTCCGGAATCAGTATAAAAGTAAACCGGGATCCTAAGTGTTTCTGCCAGACCATATAGTTTCTGTATTGATTTTCTGGGCTGTGCATAATCCAGCAACAGCTTTCTTTCCATTTTCTTCATTGTTTCTGCCAATGAACTGTCAATATGAAATTCTTCTGTCAGTCTCCGATACACAGCCTCTAACTTGTTAGCATGCCAGAAATCTGCAAGACCGTTTCTGATCTCCCTGAAAGCAGCATTACAATCTGCTTTCCTGATAAATTCATGTTCCATCAGGCAATACATAGCTTTTCTGCTATTCCACGGGTACACCACAGCAGTTTCACACACATTAATTAAAATATACCTATATTGAGAAAAATCTCTTTTTTCCAATATATTATCATACAATATCATTCATTGGATTCCTTTTATATTTACTTCCTCACCATATTGTTCCAGTAACTTCTTTTCCATCTCTTCTTCCAACGCAGCATCATCCAGAAAATTTCTTGTATATACAATTCCGTTTTCTGAACGCTTGTCCCATAAATTTGGATTCTCAATCAAACTTATCATAGCTTCTGCCACTCCCTCTGGTGTTGGCCTGGCCAATAAAACATTGTCAAATCCGCCATAATTATATGAATTGTTATCAAAATCAATATCCACCACCGGCAAACCGCACCGCATCATTTCATAGGGAATGAGCGATGGATTTGTGGTTGAAAAACACAGTCCCAGAAGAGACTCTCTGTACAGTTCCCCCAGTGCATCCGGAGACAAAATTCCACAATCCACAAAATCAAACGGCACTTCTCCGTATATTTCTCTTTCCGCCCCATAAAAATAAATTTCCACGTCCTGGTTTCTTTCCTTAACCAACTTCAATGCTTTGATCCCCAAAGGGTAACATCGCCTTGCCAGTTCCGGTCTTGCCCCATATAAAATCCGTTTTTTCCGTTTCCTGCCGTTTCCTGCAAAATAAACATCCGCATTGATCGAGAAATCAAAGTGTACACCCTTTTTCTCATGAAACTCATTTTCAATTACATATTTCACCTTAGGTCCGTAAGTAATAGGAACCAGCCCCAACTGATAGGTCATATATGCTTCTATAAAGTCATATCCCATCGGATGAAAATAAGATTCAATATCCTGTATAAAATAAGCGGACATTCTGGCCTTTTGACTGTTTTCTTTTACCACATAGGCAGATTTCCAATAGGTGGCAATCAGTATATCGCATGGTTCTATCGCATCCGTCCCTATCACCAGTCTTATTTGCAAATCAAAAAAATGTTCACTGATATCACGTTCCAGACTCTCTATATCCTTACAGACCAGTGTTTCCGGGCAAACATATGCAGTAACCTGATGTCCGCGTTCTGAAAGACTTTTCATAAAACGTAAAAAAGTTCTGTTTCCCCCGCTTCCTGCAACAGGGGATGGAATTACAAAACTTATTTTTTTCCCGGTTTTATGATGTTCCTGAAAGTCAAATCCATTGTCCGGCACATCCGCAATCGGAACAAGCCGTTTTTTTGAAATCCCCATATCCTGCAGCGCCTTTACGGCTGACACAGATACCAATGGATCCTTAATGGCAATTAAAATACAATCATAAGAAACATATGCGATATGCTCAGGCGGAGAAACCGTTCCATCCGGAAACAGTCTCCAGGCATCCTGGTCAACCCAGAGAACCATCTCACAGTATCCGGTAAAATCAATCTGCTCTTTAAACGCACGCCCTATCGTACCTGCACCGTACAGTACGATCCTGCTGCCTGCTTTGATTCTGGAATAAGGAAATACCCATCCTTTTTTCATTCCTGTCTGCTCCTCATGTCCTGTACAGAAATCTTTTTCCCGGCAAATTCCCACCAACCGCTCTTCTTCGTCTACCAGCGGCAGTACATCCATCCCTGCTTTCTTAAAAATCGCTTTTCCCACCAGTGGATGAACACCCTTTTTGACATAGATACCTTCCTGATTATACACTCTTGCAATCAGAGTATCTCCCGAAAGGCCAGAGCTGCCCTCCAGTATTTCTTTTGTCACTTCTCCCAGATAATGCCCCTCATCATCCTTCACAAACAGTATCCGGCTTTGTCTGCTCTGCATTTTCCAGTATCCGTCCTGTAATGTTTCGCCTGCAGAAACACTGTAATCCTCCAAAGTATCCTCCTGTTTCCAGACACATAGCAGACTGGCATCCATTCCTGATAACTGTTTATACGCTTCCCCGGCCTGGCCCTCTTCCACACAGATCAGTATATGCGCTTTACTACTTCTCTGCCGTAATTCTTCCGGCGCAAACGTGGGATATCCGTATAATTTTTCTCTGTCCGTTTTCTTCCCCTTTGGTATGATAAACCCTTCCAGAGAAGGATTTCCCGGGATACTGATGACAGAGCGGTACACATGCATTGCCAGAGAATCCGTCCCATAGATAAAGATCTTTTTGGCTTTTTTTATAAAGCCCATAATTCTTCTTTTGGAAATGAGCCGTTCGATCTGACTGATGTCAGAATGCAACTTCTCCTGTACATGCCTGTTCTGAATCTCTGTGATGCACAGATTGTAACCATATCTCTTTTTCAGATTTTCCAGTACCGCCTCTGCTGCGTGTCCATACAGATGAAACAGACAGGCCAGTACATCCTTTACTTTTTCTTCCTGATAAAATTCGCCGTAAAATACTTTCTTTTTTACGATCGGAACATGATCCAGGAGCAGACTGCCCACCGGATTCACATACAGGTCGCAGGAAATGTTTTTGACCAGCGCATCATACCGGTATCCCTGCTCTGTCAGAGCATTGAACAGTCCGTTTTCAAATACACTGCAAACCTCATCATATCCCGAAGCGCCGCTTATTTTCTCCCTGAAATAGCGGAACAAAATATCACTGTTCAATACAGGTTTTCTGAACACCAGAAAATAACTCTGGACATGCTCCACCAGATTTTTTTCTGAGCTGGTGATTCCCCAAAAGTCTGCTTTGCTGCCATCCATTTGCGCAAATATCTCTGTCAGAGGCAAAAAAGGGCCATAAAAGCTGTTGTTGCATACTATCAGTTCATCACACCCGGAAATCATCTGCCTGTAATGCTCACTGCAAAAAACTTCCCGGTAAGCGCCTGCGTCATAGCCCAGATTTTCCCGCTTTACAATATGTCTGGTAATACAGTCAAAGCAGCTTTCGTCTGTGATAGCGCCATTGATGATAATAATGATCTCATCCGCCGCCCTCTGCAACTGCCGTAGCTGTCTGTATGTTTCTGAATCTGCAATCCCGTCCCGGTCATAAAAGCAGTACAATGCGATTCGCTTCATATGTAATACCCTTTTCAAACCCAATCTGTTTCCAAAACTGCGGTAAATACAGAAAGACCCACACCGGCATACAAAAAAGAATTGGCATGTTCCGGAGACATTCTTTCCCCCATTGCCCCATCCGTAAAACAGTGTGAAGCCGAAGGCGTTATGGTCAATATGGGAACCTGACTTTCTTCACATGTTCCTCTGAAATATGCCTCCAGTGCTGTGATCTGTCCATTCATCTGTGTAAGAAGATTCACATTTCCGTATGTTTCTTTTTGCCACATCGAACCATATTCCAGAGAAAGCCGGTTACTTACCAGTACAGTTTTTATAATGTCTTTCTTATCCTTCAATAACCGAATCAATACCTCACACTGCTGCTTCCAGTCTTTCAGGAACTTCTCTGCTCCTGCATGACTGACTGCTTTTTGTTCTTCCATAAAATCCAGAATCAACAGGGTCTTTTTGTCCACACTTCTTATCTTGTCCAGGACGTCCATTGCTCCTACCAGCCCCCTGCTCCCCAGATATTCCGGTCTGCCGTCTGTCATAAGGACTCTCTCTGCGCACCGTCTTACATTTTCGCTTCCCCAGACTAAAATATGTGTAAAAACATCTTTTTGGCAGATTCCCAGTTTTTCCTTTACATAGGTGTCCATCTCCCCGATTGCCCTGATCGCTTCCGCATCTTCCGTTTTTTTTGCTGTGGACAGATTGTACGCCCGGTTTCCTCTGTAATAATAATACAAACACTGCCTGTTCTCCTGCAGGATACCCCGCAGGGATAAATGATCCACAATATAGTCAAATGCCCTTTTCCAGTCATCCATATAGGTGATAAGCCGCTCTCCGGACAGACTTCCCTCCCGGCTCACCCGGTAATTCAGTCTGGCGCCTTCGGCCACCACGATCCTGGAAGCAGACAATTCCACAACAGGCTGAAAGCCCCAGTCCTCATAATGATACAGTTCCGGTTCCCAGATATCCTGCTCCAACAGCCAGCTTTTCAGATACATCCTGTTCCACACCGGATGTATGTCACGGAGCATAAAAATCTGCCTGTCCGAAACCGTGATATATTCTCCCGGTATCAGATAATAAAAGGCTTTCTTAACCCCATCCACAATATTATATCTTCCGGCATAAGAAGCCAGCTCTGCCCGGCTTCCCTCCATTGCTTCCACCAGGCCCTCCACAAAATCAGGTTCATACCAGTCATCCGCATCCAGAAAACATACAAATTCTCCCTGTGCATTTTTTACGCCCGCATTTCTGGCGGCGCCAAGCCCCCTCCGCTCAGTGTGTTCTATGATTTTGATCCGGTTATCTTTGGATTGCCAGTACCTGCACAGATCCAGTGTCCGGTCGCTGCAAGCATCATATACAATGATAATTTCCAGATTGCGGTAAGTCTGCTCTGCTACGCTTCCGATACACTGCGCCATATATCCTTCTACCTGATAAGCCGGAATGACTACACTTACCAATGGCATCTTTGTTTCTGAACCCTTCATTGCCTCACCACTTTCCCAAAGAAAAAGACCGTTCAAACATCTTCAGATTTCTGGCATCGATCACCATATAATTTTCGATATGATACCTTTTTAATACCTCCATCATTTCCGGCTGTACTTCACGTATGGCTACGATCACCAGTATCTTCTCATTCTGATTCTGTAGCAGTTCATCTATCTTCCTTACCGGTCTGCCGTAGATTTCCTCTTCGGCAGGCTCTTTTGTCATTGCGAAATAAATATCAGCCCTTCGGCCGCAGCCAAAACCTATACTGTTCAGAACACATTTCCCATATTTACCGGCGCCATAAATAACGATCCGGTCAGCCTCCGCCAGCCGGGACTGCACCTCTTTCTGCATCCTCTCCATTGAAGCCATATAAACCTTTGCATACTCAGCCACCGCTTCTTTGACAAACTGTACATCCTGATTTTCCTCCGGGTTTTTCCCCAGGAGTTTTAACAGATCAACCATCGAAAACAAAATTTCCAGATTGCCGTCCAGCAATTGCTCCGTCAGATCAAACGCATACCCTTTCAGTAAATCTTTCTGAAATTCTATAATTTTGTCATAAGAAAGAGCCCCTGCTTTCCGGGCGATCTGAAGCATCCCTGCAATATAATCTGACTGCTGCCTTTTGTTGATCCTGTAATTTTCCTTATGTTCACGCCGATAACAATACCATTCCAGCGGAATGATATAATACTTTCCTGCAGCGCTCAGAGCGTTGAAGAGAAACGGAGGATCCTCAAAATAACAAAGGGCAGGAAAACGGATCTGATGAGATTCCAGAAAATCCCGCCTGTAAAGATACGAGGTGAAGTTAAAAATTTTCTGTTCCTCAGAAAAAGAGATCCACTGCCCCTCATTGCTTTCTGCAAAATATTCCAGATGCAACTCTGTCCGTTCCCTTTTTCCTTCATAGTCCAGGATAAAGATAGTCCCCAGCACATCACATGGAATCTCTGCCAACGTATTACAAATGGTTTCCAGACATCTTTCATCCGCCCAGAAATCATCTGCATCCAGAAAGGCAATATAGTCTCCCGAAGCATGGGACATTCCCATATTTCTGGCTACAGCCGGTCCCTGATTTTCCTGCGCAAACAATCTGATTCTTGCATCCCGGCCGGCGCAGGCACGAACCAGATCCGGCGTATGATCGCTGCTTCCGTCATCCACTACCATGACTTCAAAATTTTTATACGTCTGACAAATAATACTGTCCAGACATTCCTGTATGTATCTTTCTCCGTTGAAAACAGGTATGATAACAGAAATCAACAAATCCTGCTGCTTCTCTTTCATTCCCTTCCCCTCTTCCGTAATTTTAATTGTCCCTTTCCTGCTGTTGGTTTCCGCACAATGTCTGATAAAATATACTCATCATCAGATGGTCAAACAACATATGGATGTCCTCTGTCACCTGCATACTCATCACATCGGCATGAAGAGAAATATCCGCAATCCTTTTCAGATGACCGCCTTCAAATCCTGTCATCCCGATTACCCTGTTGCCGCAGGATCTGGCATACTCCACAGCATTGATTACATTTGGACTGCTGCCGCTCCCTGAAATGGCAATCACGATATCTCCCGGCTCCAGTCTCCCTCTGAGCTGAAAACGGAATACCTCTTCAAACCCAATATCATTGGCAATCGCCATAACTGTGGCCATATTGTCATTAAGGCATTGAAAATGGAATTTCTTTTCCACATATTCAGAAATACCTTTATTGAAATCATTCTGAAAATGAGAAGCCGTAGCGGAACTGCCTCCATTTCCGAATATATAGATCGTATGCCCATCCTCATAGGTTTCCAATATTAAATTCATCGCAGCATTGACCGCATCCACATCCAATGCGTCAATCACTGTTTTTTCCAGTTCCAGATAATTCTTAATGGCTTCTCTGTAATCATTCATCTTTTTAGTATCCATTTATTTTATTTAGACAGCTCTGTTCATCCCGGTTTTTGTCTCTCACTCTCTGCCTGTACATAACACAGCCAGTCTCCGGATATCATTTTCTCCTTGTCTGTTCCCATACGCTCCAGTCCGTCCCGGATTTCCTTTTCATACAATTTTGAACTGATCAGAATATAATCCGGCTCCATTTCCGACAATTTATCCGGCTGTCTGGTCAGCCTATTTTCCCCATATCCGATCTCTATCGTTTTTTTGTCGATGATACCTGCCAGTCTCCAGTTTATCCCATTCTCTTTGTATGCTCTCTCATACTCTTTCAATAGTCCCAGTCCCCTGGCCCCTGCCCCGTATATGACAAATGATATAGGCTTCTGCAAAATCAGATTTCTGTTTTCCAGTATACGTTTCACTTCCTGTACTGCATGCTGATACAAATCATCCTCCGATTCCTCTGTCCACCCCAAAAAGTCCGCCGATTCCTGTATTTTTTCCGACTCATTCTGAAATATAGTTAAAAGTACGCCGCCCGACGGATCTGCAAACCTGCCCAACACCTTGTCAGACAAACGCTGCAGCCGTTCCCGTATTTCACAGATAAGAAGCTGCCGGTCAAACCCTCCCCGTTCTCTGTTTAACAAATCAATTGCAAGCAAAAGCTTCACCTGTCTTGCCAGATATTGTTCGATTGGCTCTTGCAGCGGGATTTTGGCCTCAGTGGGATAAAAGTCCACAGTCTGATAAGATGACAGCCTGAGGCCAAATACAGCTTCCAGATAGGCTCTTGCGCTTTCAGCAGCAGATTGATTTACTTTCTGTTCCGAAAGACCGGAGGCATTGTTTCCGTGTATCCTGTGGCCTGTCAATGGCTCCTGAAGATTGGCAAACTCTGTATGCAGAATCAACCGTGTCCATAAATCGTAGTCCTCTGCTGTTTTCCTTTCATCGTATTTCCAGCCCTTTTCAAACACTTCTTTCCGGAACATTACAGAAGGATGTCTGATGGGACAGTGAAATAGCAGCTTCGCCTTCAGCGCTTCCTGTGTCTCTGTCACGTCCGGTGTTGCAATGCATTTCCCATTCTTATCAATCCAATGCCACCCGGTCCCCAGCACTCCCACAGAAGGATTCTGTTCCAGAAATCTGACCTGCTTCTCCAGCCGTTCCGGATGCGCAATATCATCCGCATCCATACGGGCAAGGTAAGTCCCTCTGGCTCTGGCAATTCCGTAATTCAGGGCGGCCCCGATCCCCTGTTTTTCCAGATAAAAATACCGCACCCTCTCTTCGTATAATCCGGCCAGAGTTTTCACAGACATGTAATCTGTGGAACTGTCAACAATAATCAGTTCCAGATTATCGTAGGTCTGATGCAGAATACTCTCGATTGCCTGTTTCAGGTACTGCTGTTCATCACAGACAGGCATTACAACACTCACTAATTCTTTTTTCATCTCTGTATTGGCTCTTTCCACACTATCTTTACAGCTTCTACCCCGCTCTGTACCAGGTCAGCCTTCATCTGCTGCGACAAGGCCGCATCTCCTGCGGCTATCATAATAAGATCATATCCGGAACCGGGTAATTTCCCAATCGCACCGGCATCTCCCGATACCGTGTCCTTTTCCAGATACTGATAATTTTTATCTCCCCAGAAAACCAATTTACAGCCTTCTCTGTTTTGCAGCTGACGGTAATAATCACATCCAACTCTCCCGGCTCCATATAAAACAATTTTTTTACCGTCCGTCTCCGAATCTGTATAAGGCAGGAAATACCGGTATGAATTACTATATGCAAACCCCAGACGGAAACTCAGCGCATCGTCGATCATCAGGCAAACGCGTTTTTCCAGTTGCGGGAGCAGGACATTTTCAGCAATATGGTCAGAAAAAACCTGCTCCAACTGTATATATAAATCATGAATATTTTTTAAAAAATATTTATTGACACTGTGGACTGAGGACTTTGTCCTGACCAGATAATTGTAATGCGCTTCCTCCACAATCCGGACAGATGCGCAAAACAAAAGATACCAGTATACAAAAACCGCATCTTCCCCCGAAAAAATCTCCGGATTCATCCTGGTATAAAACTGCTCTGCAATCGACCTCCGGAACAGCTTTGCCCACATGGAGCTTCGTATCCCCTGTTTGGCCGTATCCGCAAAATAAAGCATATTGCTCCATATATAGTGCATTCCGCCGTCCCCTTCGTAATATCCTGCCGGAATGGTATTGTATACGGCCACCGTTTCACAATCCGGATTTTCATAATGTTTCTGAAATCCCATGCATACCAGATCAGAGCCTTCCCGCTCCTCCATCAGCCGTTTTATGGCGTCTGTATCAAGCCAGTCATCTGCATCCACAAATGTCAGATACGCGCCTGCGGCATGGCTGATCCCCAGATTACGGGCGCAGACCACGCCCTTTCCCTGACTGCACAGTACTTTGATCCGTTTATCCTTCTGCACCCATTTTTCACAGATCGCCAGTGAAGCATCCTCTGAACCATCGTCTACCGTAAGTATTTCCAGACTCTTCCAGGACTGGTTTCTTATGCTGTCAAGACAAATGTCAAGGTACTTCTCCCCATTTTTCACCGGAACAATCACACTGACCAGTTCATCCATCTCACACCTCTCCGCCTGGCGGCATTCTGTATTTCCTGCCTCTGGCCGGCCACCGTCGGCTACAAAGCATACATCACTGTTTCTGTTCTGGAATAATTATAATGTCTGAAATATAACCGGTAGTCCTCATGCAGGGATAACACATATTCCGGTATCTCCCACATATCCTCCGGTTTATGGTAGGTACATATGGCCAGCTTCGGCCTGTATTTCCGGATCGTACCGCCCCCCCCTTTCAGTGCTGACAGCTCGCTTCCCTCGATATCCATTTTGATAAACGTGGCTTCCTCTCCATCCAGCGCCCCGTCTATGGTGTACACCTGTGTCATGCTCTCGCCCTGCTCTGCATCAATTCTGGAAGAACCAGGTCTGATATCACTCCTGAATCTTGCTTCTCCCCTCATCTCTCCCACCGCCCCGTTGATCACCTGTGTATCATGGTACCGCCCTGTAAGCCGCTTTCTGGTCTTTTCGTAAGACCGCAGATCCGGTTCAAACGCCAGAATGCGCTTATAATTCCCTCCGCACCACGCTACAAACTTGTCCACATCCATTCCGTCATAACAGCCGCAGTCGATAAAACTCTCGTTTCCCTCACTTTTCATAAACCCCGGATCAAAATACTGCCGCCTGCTAAAGCCTCTTCTCCATATCCGTCCCACGGATATGATACATTCAGGGGCTGCGCCCGCCCTAAGAAGCTGCTTTTCGATCTCTTCATAATACATCGTCGCTATGATATAGATTCCTTCTGTCTCTGCATCCGGCCCTTTTATGATCCGTCCTTCCGATGTATGCTTTCTTTCATCGTTGTCAATAAAACCGGCCAATGGATACGTTTCCGATAGCAGATCATAAATCACATTTCCCCAGAAACCGGCGCCGAAAACCCATATTTCTGCACTGCCGTAGCATTTCCTGCAGCTCTCCAGCCTGCTTATCAGCCAGTCCCATTCCTTCTGCTTTTTGACTATATGCAGCATATAGGAATTGTCGTCGGTCAGACTGTATAACAGCCGGTTGGCAAACACATATCTGGATTCCTCATCTGCCAGATGCCGATAAATATAGTTGATACTGCCGGGTAATATTCCTGTCATACGTTCTACTCCTTTTACGTTTTATCCATACTTCTAAAGATATCCGCGCAGGCATCTGATGACAGCCCCGCCCAAAATACGGCTTCCCTCTTCGGTCCCAAAATGCACATCATCCGAGCGGGCCGTATCCTTTATCTGCTCTGATACACTCCACAGATCATCAATCGTAACCGGCAAATCCTTCCATAACCGTTCAGCGATCTGATTGTACCGGATAATATCCGAATTTCTCCGCTCTCCCACAGTGATTCCGGGAGCAAAGCCCGGTTCTCTTACTTTCGTTGTCAGTGCAAAGATCACTGCTGCATCCGGACAATACATCCGGATCCTTTTATAAAGCCGGAGCAGAACCTGTTCGTATTCTTTTTCTCCGGTAAACGTACCTGTATCTCCCTTCAGCCGTAATACATCCCATAACCCCACATTGAAATGCACCACATCAAATAAATCATGATCTGCACCACCCCCCCTCCCAATAAATCGCCGATCCATTCGTGCAGATATCGGAGGGTATAGTAACCAAATCTGCCGTTCTCGTTCGGATAGAAAACTTCCGCAGTACCTGCCAGATTTTCTTTTACATAGCTCTGGTAGTTTTGTCTGATGGAATCTCCCAGTAATAATATCCGTTTCATCTTTATCCAACTTCTTTCCGTATCAAATCTGCCAGTGCCTGGAAATCAGCCTGCAGCTTTTCAAATACCGCCTCTTTACTGCCGTCACTGCCTAAAAGTCCGTAAAAAGCCGCCCGGATCTCCGCTTCCTCCCTGATAAGCCGTAGATAGGGAATGTCTCTGATCCATTCATGCACACCGGATAACTTCTCTGTAATATTGTCCAGTGCGATACAGGGAGTACCGGACAATGCACAGAAGATCATACAATGCAGCCGATCAGTAATGACCAGCTTTTTTCCGGCCAGCATTTCCAGCACCTGTGCGACAGCTTCCTGTCGTTCTCCGATGTGGATCTGTTTTCCCGACAGTGCGGATACTTCTTCCACTGTCAGGCCGTCTGCTTTCAGCATCTCCCTGATTTTCTCCGTGTCCCATCCCAGGCTTTCTCTGTCCTGCCGCATACACAAAAGAATTCCCTCGCGGGAAGCAGAGAAAGGCAGCGGTTTCAGATACATAGCCATATCCGGCGCATATAAAGTCCTGATCTGCGGCCCCAGCCATTCTCTGGCCCAATGATAAGAACGCAGATCACGCAGCATCATAATGACTTTGCCATGTTTTTTAATCACACTGCAAAAATAGTCCCGTTCCCGTTCTCCGTAATGGGAAGGTTCAAAATAAATGCTCTGAGGAAAAATGATGATTTTATTTTCCTTTAACCGTTCTATTATATGAGTCGTATAATCCTCTATCCGCAGCCAGAGAGAGCCGATATTCCCTCCACCGGTAATGGCAATAATATCCTGTTTGGTTATGGCGCCGAGAATTGCCTCACTTTTCTTCTGAAACTCTCCGCAGGTAATCTCTGCCCATTCATAGTCCGGAAAATTTTCCTTCAGCAGTTTTTTCTCCGCCAGCGCAATCGCATGATCTCCTACATTTTCATAGTCAGGACTGTTCCATAAGACAATGGCCGGTCTTCTGTTTTTTTTCATTAGCCTGTGATACCCATACTGACCATCCCCCTCATAACAATTGGTATCATACAGCTTATCCTTCATAAAGCTCCGGACTGGCTCTTTTACCCAGTGCTTTCCGTTTCTGTCAACCCGGTCCCGCATAGCGAGATAATTCTCACAGACAATTTCCGGTACCGTGCCCCAGGCCAGAAACGCGTGGTTGTTAAAGCAGTAGGCCATATGACAGTCATGCCCTACCGGCGCATCCGGAAAACCTGCAAAAGACGGGCTGTACAGATTGGCGATTACATCCTGCCTGTAACACGTCTTAATGTCCCCTGTCAGAATATTGACGAGATAGCTCCATTGTCCCGCATGACAGTATTCCTCTGTTTTCCGATTATAATAATCACTTTTCAGACGAAACATCTTGGAGTCAAACTGTCCCCACAATTTTTTATACTCTTCCACCGTATAATCTGAGAGAATGTCATAATCAATCTTAGTGGAATCTCTGGCAAATGAAACATGCGGCATAGCGCCATCCGCCTTCTGCTCAAACATCTGCCTGATCTCTTCCACATAAGGCGCCAGATCATCGGACGGCGTGATTTCAAGCGTATACGAACAGTCGGAATCCCGTATGGCATCCACATTGCGCCAGAACAGATCAAACAAGCCTCTTTTCTTTAATTCCAGATAGTGAAACGATAGTTTGAAAAACATTCTCTTCTGTAGAGTATTGGGAAAAGAAAGAATGTTCTGTATACTTTTTGTGACAGTCCCGTTTGTCACTACAGATACGTAATGACCTTCCTCCAGCAATTCATAAACCAGCTCTGCCACTTCCGGGCAAAGCAATGTTTCTCCCCTTGCACACAGATTGATAAAGCAGATTCCTCCTGTTTTTTCCCTGGACAATCTGCTGCGGATTTCCCTGGGAGAATGTTCCGACAATACGATACCGTTTTCAAATCCGAAACGCCTCCATACATAGCAATAAGAACAATGAAAATTACAGGCTGTAATGCCATGCAGATTCAGATCGAGAAACTTATGAATATGTCTCTGTGCATTCTCCTTAAGCCAGCTGCTGTCAGCCCGATAGGGAATCTGGTTTAAAACCTCCAGAATCCTGTAATGCTCGATCCCCTTCTCATCCAATTGTTTTTCGATTTCCAGGATAAACCTCTGCACATCCACCATGATAATAATGACCGGATTATCTATCTCTTCCAGCGCGGACGGCGCAATGCACTCCCTTCCATCCGCAAGCGGACTGCTGCCCCACCTACTGCTGTTATTGTCGCAAAAGCAATCCACTTTCACACATTGTTCCAGCCGTTTCATATAAGGGAAAAAATTTCTGCCGATTCCAAAACATACCACTTTCCGATTTTCAAACATATTTTTTCTCCAAACGACTGGCATCTTGTATCATAAACTCCACATTGGCCTCATAAATTCGATGGGAGCCCACTCCCTGTTCTTCCAGTTCCCGCCGGATTTCCTTCACCGCCTTTGACACCAGGACAGCTATGATCACGATATCATACTCAATGGCGCCAATCTGGGAGGGATGGATCACACCTTCCCGCTTTCCCGCTTTATCTGCCCAGGCAGCCAGCCGGAATCCCTCTGCCTCCAGCTTCTCTTTCAGTACGGAGCCAAATTTCCCTGCGCCATACAACAGGATTTTTTTGTCTCTGGTGATATTCCCAAAGGGATACAGCAGCCCGTTTTTGTAAAATATGGCCTGCTGCGTATTGCGCAGAAGCAGCATATAATTGCGGAATACTTCAAACTGTTTATCCAGATTTGTACCTGTCTCATTTGCACGATAAAACTCTTTTTCCAGATAATCCAGCATCACGGAAAGCGACACAGCGCTGTCAGCCGTTTTCACTCCCATGATGGAATCATTCCTGACACAGTAATGATAATCATTTTTTCCGGAAACATATACTCTGTCAGCCTGAAACAAACAGGGATAGATCACCGCTGCATCTTCCCCCACACAGATCCGGTCATCCAACTTCATTTGCAGGGGATACACCAGCTCTCTTTTGAAAATCTTATTGGTAATATGGGCAGAAAGATTGGCCGAATAGAAACTTTCAATATCAATCAGGGAAGCGCATATTTTCTCCCTCACTTCATCCCCGGTATAGAGTCCTGCCGGAATCGTTTCCCTTTCTACCACCACATGGTTTCCATAGTCCCGTATCAGACCCGAAGTAACAATATCCGCATCATTCTCTGTCATCAAAGCCATCAAATCCCGGTACATATCCGGCTCAATATAATCATCGGAATCCACATGGGCAATATACTCGCCTGTGGCGGCCTGCATAGCCGCCTTACGCGCACTCACAAGCCCGCCGTTTTCTTTCCGGATCACTTTGATTTTTGGATACCGCTCTGCATATTCCTGTAAAATATGCGGACAGTCATCGGTGGAACCATCGTCCACACAAATAATCTCATGGACCTTATAGGTCTGCGTAAGAATACTGTCCAGAGCTCTTCTCAGATATTTTTCAACATTATAAACGGGAACCAAAACTGAAAGGGTAGCATGTTTTCTCATTTATTCTCCTGTCGCCTGTACGGCCTACCTGGTTAATCTCCTGTATACATTCTCAAAAGGTGTACCTTTTGAGCCTTAAAAGATAAATTATATACTACAGTATTTTGTTTTAAATGTCTACATATTTCTGGAAATTTACCATTGTATTGTCATATCCGGGCAGTTGGAAATTTATTAGCTATCGCCGGCCTGCTTTCTTTTTGCTTATTTGTATACATTCTCAAAAGGTACACCTTGCGATACCTGTTTTCCCTGTCTTGCCGTCTGATTTTCCGGCTTATACTCCCTCAGTTTCCGATAAAATGTTGCTCTTGCCATATTGCACTGTTCCAGCAGTTCCGCCATTGTGATCTTCTTTTTCTTCCACTGATGTATCAACCGTTCAAAATCCTCCGGTACCTCTTTCACCGGTCGTCCCATATGGAGCCCTTTTGCCTTTGCAGCGGCGATTCCCTGCATCTGCCGCTTCCGTATATTTTCCCGCTCACTCTGGGCTACAAATGATAAGATCTGAAGTACCAGATCTGCAATAAACGTTCCCATCAGATCTTTTCCGTTTCTGGTATCCAGAAGCGGCATATCGATCACGCAGATATCGATTCCTATTTCTTTAATTAAAAACCGCCACTGCCCCTGAATCTCCTCATAATTCCGTCCCAGCCTGTCTATGCTGAGAATATACAGCAAGTCCCCTTTCTGTAATTGTTCCACCATCTTTTTATACTGCGGCCTGTTAAAATCCTTCCCCGACTGCTTATCCAGATAAATATTCTGTCTGGGAATCTCCTTTTTCAGCATTTCCACCATCTGCCTGTCCTCATTCTGGTCCAGACTGGACACTCGTACATACCCATAGGCCTGAGACTTTGCTGCCATATCCAATTCCATCGGGTTTGCCAGATTTTCTTCCATCATTTTTCCTCCATCGTAAATATTTTGCATAAAACCATTTTCACACAGCTTTGGTTTTATCCATATAACTATAGTATTTGCCCCATTTTCCGGAACATACAACGGATATTCTCACCCGGTTCTTACCGCAGCAAAAAAACAGGCTGTGGTGATCGCTCACAACATAGCCTGTTTTGTCTTTTGTCGTCTGAATCAGATTCACTGCTTTACCCCTGCCACTCCAACCGGTGCAGAGCCCCTGCCTTTTCCATCCCGGCAAACCCGTTCTGGCGCAGCGCTTCATAAAGTACGATGGCCGCGGAATTGGACAGATTCAGAGAACGCATCCCCTCCAGCATCGGAATCCGGATACACCGCTCCTTTTGTCCGGCCAGAATCTCTTCCGGAATACCGGCGCTTTCTCTGCCAAACATAATATAGTCATCCGGACCGAACGCCACATCGCTGTATACCTGCTCCGCCTTTGTGGTGGCATACCAGATAGCCGCTCCCGGATTTTCATCCAGAAAAGTTTCGTAGTTCACATACCGTCTTACATCCAGATGTTCCCAATAGTCCATACCCGCCCGTCTGATCTGTTTTTCATTCAGCCGAAAGCCCAGCGGTTCGATCAGATGCAGCCGGACGCCTGCCGCCACACAAGTCCGCCCTATATTTCCCGTATTCGCCGGAATCTCCGGCTGATGCAGTACAATATTTATCATATCCAGTTCCTCCTGTCCGGAATGTTGTTGCTCATTTTCTGCCCACGATTGTTTTTCTCCGCAAAACAATAGAGAGCGCATCACCCATTACCGGCAATGCACCCTCTGTTTTCCATCACACTTTTCTTATGAACGGCCCTGCTCTTCCCGCAGTCTGTGGATAAATTTCTCCAGTCTGCCAATTGCCACCTTCAGATTTTCCAGAGAATAGGCATAAGAGATGCGCAAAAATCCTTCTCCGCTGTCGCCGAACGCCGTTCCCGGCACCACAGCCACCTTCTCTTCTTTCAAAAACCGCTCTGCAAATTCCTCGCTCGTCATACCAAATTCTTTGATACAGGGAAATACATAAAATGCCCCATAGGGTTCAAAGCACTCCAGCCCTATCTGACGGAATGCATACAACAGATAACGGCGTCTTTGATTGTACGCCTCCCGCATCTGTTTCACATCCTCGTCCCCGTTCTTCAAAGCCTCCACTGCCGCATACTGGCTGGTGGTAGGCGCACACATGATAGCATATTGATGGATTTTCAGCATCTGGGCAATGATCTCCTTCGGTCCGCAGGCATAGCCCAGACGCCAGCCTGTCATGGCATGAGATTTTGACAGGCCATTGATCAGTATCGTCCGCTCCTGCATACCCGGAATGGCAGCAATGGACACATGCGCCTCTTTATAGGTCAGCTCTCCGTATATTTCATCGGAAATAACAAAAATGTCCTTCTCCAGAATGACTTCTGCGATCTCCTCCAGATTTTTTCGTTCCATAATGGCGCCTGTGGGGTTATTGGGAAAAGGCAGTATCAAAATCTTGGTCTTGTCTGTAATCGTCTCCCGCAGCTCTGCCGCTGTCAGACGGAATTCATTTTCAGCCTTCAGGTTGATAATGACCGGAACCGCATCCGCCAAAATGGCACAGGGCTCATAAGACACATAGCAGGGCTGGGGAATCAACACTTCATCCCCCGGATTGATCATGGCGCGCAGCGCGATATCGATGGCCTCCGAACCGCCCACCGTCACAAGCACTTCACTGACATAGTCATAGCTTAATCGAAATCTTCTTTTTAAATAATTGCAGATTTCCACCTTCAGTTCCTTCAAACCTGCATTGGATGTGTAAAAAGTCCGCCCCTTTTCCAGAGAGTAAATTCCCTCGTCCCGGATATGCCAGGGCGTATCAAAGTCCGGCTCACCTACGCCAAGCGAAATGGCATCCTTCATCTCACTGACAATATCAAAAAACTTCCGGATGCCCGACGGCTTCAGTTCCACCGCTTTATCTGCTAACGGATTTCTCATGGTGACACCTTCTCTCTTTCGTCCTCATACTTTTTGGCCAGAATCGTACCGTGGTCTTTATACTTTTTCAGTATAAAGTGAGTGGCCGTACTCAGCACATAGTCCATCGTAGACAGCTTATCCGACACAAATCTGGAAACTTCCCGCAGATTTTTACCATCCAGTGTGACAAGCAGATCATAGGCCCCGGATATCAGATACACTGCCGTCACCTCCGGATATTTGTAAATACGTTCTGCGATGTTGTCAAAACCCTGCCCTCTCTGGGGTGTCACTCTCACCTCAATCAGCGCCGTCACCTTATCTATGGATGTTTTTTCCCAGTCAATCAGCGTATGATAACCGCATATGATCCCCTCTTTTTCCATTGCTGCTATTTCATTTACGATGTCCAGCTCTTCCACTCCCAGAAGTACTGCCAGCTCCTTTAAATCAATACGGCTGTTTTTTTCAAGAATTGCCAAAATCTGTTCTCTCATCTATCTCTCTCCATTCATTTCCAGATACATTTATACAATTCATCCGATTTGGGAGGCTCCAGGTAACGCCGTTCCTCTTCATTTATGACGACTCTGTCATTTCCTTCCCGTATCTTCCCGATCACTGCGGCAGAAATCCCTTCCTGCTCCAGCTTCCTCACCAAATCCGGCCCGTCATCCGTCACCATCAGCAGACTGCCGCTGGAAATCAATTCATAAGGATTGATTTCAAAAAACTCACAAATCTCTATGGTCTCCTGTCTGACGGGAATCCGTTTCAAATCAATTTCAAGTCCGACGCCTGAACTTTCCGCAAGCTCCCAGAGCGCGCCGAAAATACCGCCCTCTGTCACATCATGCATAGCCGAGACGCCGGACTTCCCGGCGGTGGCGGCCTCCGGTACGATGCTCAGATAACGGTCAAATGCCTTTGCTTCTTCGATCAGACGAGACGGATAACGCTCCAGCAGTTCCTGTTCCTTCTCTCTGGCCAGAATCGCCGTGCCTTCCAGTCCGATCCATTTGGACAGCACCACATCCTGCCCCCATCTGGCGCCGCTGGTGGTAATGAGCCGGTCCTTTCTGGCTCTGCCTATGCCGGTCACTGTCAGGATGGGCTGATTCACCGCTGCCGTGATCTCCGTATGCCCGCCTGCGATCTGCACATGCAGCCTGCTGCAGGCCGTTTCCACCTCATGCATCAATGCACGGAGCTGGGGTTCCTCTGTTTCCGGGGGCAGCAGGGCAGACACCAGCACTGCCACCGGCTCCGCACCGGAACTGGCAAGATCATTGACCGTCACCTGGACTGCCAGCGTCCCCGCCCCCTGGACCGCCCCTGTAATAGGGTCTGTCGATACCACAAAGACCTCGTCCTCCGGCAACGTCAAAACGGCGCAGTCCTCCCCCACACCTGCGCCGATCAACACTTCTTCTCTTTTGGTATGAATTTGTTGTAAAACGGAACGCTTCAATACGCTTTCCGAAACTTTTCCTATCTTCATTCCTGTATCCCCGCCTGTCACGTTGTCACACTGTTACGCATATCATGCAGGTCACATACGGCTGCGGCTCCTACTGAGCAGGAGGCGCCACTTCACCGCCGGCAGGTACTTCCGGCACTGCGGTTTCTCCGCCGCCGGCGCCCCCTGCTTCCGGTACCGCCGGTACTTCCGGCACTGTCGGCACTGCCGGCACCACGGTTCCGTCCGGCAAAACCGTTCCGTCCACACCCGGCACTCCCGGTACACTGGGAACCACAGTACCGCCCAGTGTGGTATCTCCTGCCTTGAGCTGTGCCGCCACGCTTTTGACATAATCGATATCATTGGTGGCGATGGCCGCCTGAATCAACTGGGCTGCCACCGGATCAGAAGTGGCCGTCCCCACGGTAGCCGTTCTGGGCACCATCTTATAGCTGCTGCTGTTGACCTCTTCCCGGCTTACTTCCGTGCCGTTCTCCTTGGTGATCTTCCACAGCTTCGCACTTCTTCCCACATGGACAGACTGTACCTTCACATAGCCGATGGGCTGCTTGCCGTCCGCAATCACACTTTCCGAACTGGGCTTCGTCTCAGAAAGAATCTCACTTTCAAAGCTGATGCTCCGCGCCGGATCTCTTGTTTCCACACCATATATGGTAAAGGTAATCTTCTTATCCTCTGTATGACCTTCAATGTAAATGGGATATTCCAGATTGTTCACAAACCGGAAATCCTTGCCCGCGCTCTCTGCAATCGCCGCATCTGCGGAGGGCTGCACATAGCTGACCTCCATAGAATGGTTATGACGCTCGGTGACTTCCAGCTCGGACAAAAGTACTGCATTGTATAAAGTGGTGGACACTTGGCAGATTCCGCCGCCCAGACTTTCCACTACCATCCCGTTCAGATAGGAGCCGGCCAGATGATAACCGTTTTCCTCGGTAAAAGGGCTTACTTTTTCATATGCGGAAAACTCTTCCCCCGGATATATGGTAGTTCCGTTGATCAGGCTGCATCCATTGGATACATTGGCGCTTCTGTCCGCACCAGACGAACTGTAGCTGGTGGTAAATGTGCCCAGCACATCCTTTACCTTCTCCAGATCTTCCCGGCTTCCCCTGGGCTCATCCACGGCCACCACCAGATCCACTTCCGCCGCAGCCTTATTCCAGCCGTCCGTCAGAAATGCCTCCAGCTCTGCCGCCGAAGCCTCCACATCCACTTTCTCACCGGTCTGTCCGCCTTCAATAATAAACTGTCCGTTCTCCCTCCGCAGCGAGGCATCTTCTGCCTCCACATCAAACTGTGCACACTGCTCTGTCAGTACTGTCTGCAGCGCCGCCTGGTCAAACGTAAATTCCAGATCATATTTATGGGTATTTCTTTCCAGGTCTTTCAGTTCTTTATACCGTCTGATAATATTTCCCTGCTTGCCCAGACTGAAAGCCTCTTCCAGCACGTTCTGGTTCTTCCACTGAATCCCCATATCGCCTGCGGTCACTGTCACCTGATTGCCGCCTACCGCATTCAGCGTAATCGGCACCTGACGCAGACCGTCCACATAACCCTGTACCGCTGCTGTGGCTTCCTCCATACTCATACCGGACACATCAATATCACCGATAAAGATGCCGTTCTGTATATAAGCATCTCCGTTTCCTTTCGCTAACGCGCCTGCCTGCAGGGCAAAAGCACAGATACCGGCCGCCAGTACCGCAGCCAGAGCAACTTTCCATTTTTTCATAGCTTCCTCCAAATTGCATGCTCCGCCATATCTCACCTGAAAATACGGCATATTCCGTCACAGTTTCCCACATTACTATCCTGCAACATTTTTCCCCTCAGAATTGACATTTCCCTGTCTTATACAATAAAATAAGATAACACCGGCAAAAGCATCGCCAGTACGATGATTATAATAATGATAGTTGAAATAATCTTTCTGTTTTTTTTATGAAACATGTTATCACCCCGTTGAAAGGATATTATATATGAAATTACCGTTTTTGGCAAGTTTTATCGTCTTTATTGTCTGGCTTTCCTATTCCATTACCCGTTCCAGGAGAGCTATGGAACGACAGGAAAAAGAATTCTGGGACCGGGAAAAGCAGGCGAACCGTACCAGAAAGAAATCTCTGGATTCCCTTGCCTATATTACCATCCCACTGGATACCCTGCCTCTTGATGCCTGTGCCGACCGGGAAGATGTCAGAGAATGTCTGGATATTATCCATACCCTGTCAGAACAGACCATTGTAAATCTGACGGGTTATTCCAATACCGACCTGAAACTTATGTATGGCGCTCCCAACATTACAGCCCTTACATGTTATGATCAGAATTATACGCTTCTGGTCCGTACCCTGCAGAAATGGGCCTCCCTGCTCTATGAACAGGGCCTTATCTCCCAGGCGCAGACCATACTGGAATTTGCCGTCTCCACACATACCGATGTCAGCGGCACCTACCGGCTGCTTTCCTCTATCTACCGGGCCGACGGCGAAACGGAAAAGCTGGCCGGACTGCTTTCGGTAGCCCAGTCCTTAAACAGCGCTTCCCGGCAAATCATCGTTCGTATTTTGCAAGAATCTGACCCGTCAGACGGCTGATTTCATTTTTGGTCATTCCATCCACTTCTGCCTCTATGGAAACATTATGCTTTTTCATAAGGGATAATAACTGTTCTTTTTGCCGGGGACCTGCAGGAGATTCTTTTTTGAACCGGTATATCAGTGGCTGAGGCCGGAAATCTGTCTCATTATAGAACTGCTCCCGCAACTTCTGGTACAGGAGGTGAGAAACTCTGGCATCCTCCAGCGCCCGATGTGCCTGTCCTTCGATCCCGTAATAGCCGCACAGGGCCGACAGGCTTTTGCTGGGAAGCCTGGGCAGAAACTTTTTTGCCAGCTTCAGCGTATCGATTCCGCTTTTCTCAAATTTCATACCCCCATTGACAAACGCCCGTTTCAGAAACGCATAGTCAAATAAAATACGATGTCCCAGCAGTGTCCGTTCCCCGATAAATTCTGACAGTTCTGTCATAATCTCTTCCATACGGGGCGCGTCCGACAGCTCTGCCCCAGTAATGCCTGTCAGTTCCGTAATCTCAGGGGTAAGCTCTCTTCCCGGATTCACCAGTGTGGAAAAGGTATGCTTCACCTCCCCATCCTCCACCAGCACCGCCCCGATTTCTATAATCTTATCCATTTTCGGTTTCAGTCCCGTCATTTCCAGATCCAGCGCCACATAACTATTCATTCTGTTTCTGCACCCTGTTCCTTTTTTCCTGCCGCTGTCCCGGATTTTAGCGTCTCTGTGGATTTTGGAGACTTTTCCGCCTTCTCACGTTTTCCGGGTTTTGCAGCTTTTCCGCTCTTTTTCTCTGTCCCGTTTTGGTAAGCAGGACAGCAGCCTGTCAGAAAACACAGTTCACACTTGGGTGTGGGCGCCTTGCATATCTCCCTGCCCAGACGGATGATCTGGATATTGTAGCGGATCCAATGATCCTTCGGCAGCACTTTCATCAGATCATATTCCAGCTTTACCGGATCGTCTCCGGACACCAGACCCAGTTTGTTGGAAATCCGTTTCACATGGGTATCCACTACCACACTTGGCTCATGATAAATATTGCCCCGGATCACATTGGCCGTTTTCCGTCCCACACCGGCCAGCGCCGTCAGTTGATCGATCTCCCTGGGCACCTCTCCACCGTATTCTTCACAGAGCGTTTTGCAGCAGGCTATGATATTTCTGGCCTTATTGCGGTAGAAACCGGTGGAATGGATGTCCTGTTCCAGTTCTCTCACATTTGCCTTTGCAAAATCGGCAGGGGATTTGTACTTTTGGAACAGCTCCTTTGTCACAATGTTCACTCTGGCATCCGTACACTGGGCGCTGAGCATGGTGGCAATCAAAAGCTGCCATGCATTTTCATGATTCAGATAGCATACGTATTCTTTCCCATAATGCTCATCCAGCAAATCCAGAATCTCTTTTGTATGTTTTGTCATAGTATGGTAACCTCCGCGTTATGGCTTAAAGGATCTCTTTTATTATAGTCAAACCGGACAAAGAACGGGCCGCCATCCTGCATGTCCCGTATCCCGGCCCCAGGCAGGGCGCTCTCCCATACCCGGTAAAAAAAGACCTCCACATGCTCCCTTTTATCCCGCTCCCTGCTTCGCAGGGCTTCCCGGAACGGTGTCCTGTCCGCTGCAAACCCAGGACGGCTTTTACATTTTTCCCGCAGATACAGATCAAATGTCAGCAATTCCCGATACAGCGCTTCCCGTTCTTTATCCGCGGAAACCGCAAAGTCCAGCAGCGCTTCATACCTGTCACTTCTGGACGGACTGTTTTTCAGAAAGCCTCTGGCTTCATAGCAGGCCGCCAGCTCTTCATACAGCCGGAACGGATAGGGAAATACCTGTTCCAGCGCCTGCAGGGTATGCACAAACTGTCTGCTGTTGTAATACAGTTCCACCATTGCCTCTACCTGTTTCAGCTTCAGCACCTGCTCATAGGTAAGCCACTTAGAGTATAACACCTCATAGGGCGGGGCGGAACGGTAATTGATGCCATATTCCGCTGCCTTTTCACAGAGCGGGGATCCCTTCAAAACCTTCAGGAATCCCAACTGAAGCTGATCCGGCTGCATATGATATACTGTATTAAAAGAGTTGACAAAGCTGTCATAATCTTCCATTGGCAGTCCCGCTATCAGATCCAGATGGATATGAATGTTGTTTCCCCGGCGGATACGTCCTACCGTCTCCTGCAGTCGTTTCAGATCTGTGATTCTGCATATTTCCCGTAGTGTATCCGGATTCACCGACTGTACGCCGATTTCAAGCTGCACCAGCCCCGGCCGCATGGTTTCCAGCAAAGCCAGCTCTTCCTCTGACAGAAGATCAGCCGAAATTTCAAAATGAAAGTTTGTGACATTATTGTCATGTTCTTTCAGAAACCGCCAGATTTCCAGTGCATGCTCCCGGCTGCAGTTAAAGGTCCTGTCCACAAATTTAACCTGAGGCACTCTGTGTTCCAGTAACAGAAGAAGTTCCCGTTTGACCAGCTCCGGACTTCTCAGACGCACCTTTTTCTCCACCGAAGAAAGGCAATAACTGCAGCAAAAAGGACAGCCTCTGCCGGATTCATAGTAAATGATGCGGTTTTGGAACATATCCGGCTCCTCATACAGAAAAGGGAGCCTGTTTAACTCCATCGGCTGCCGGAGCCCGGTCAGTCCTGTATCCGGCAGGCAAATCCCTGACACTTCCGTCAGTCTTTTGTCTCCTTCACAATAGTATGCCATCAGTTCCCGAAAGGTTTCTTCTCCCTCTCCCACCATGATACCGGTCAGGCAGGGATAGTGTTTCAAAACCTGAGGAGCATCATAGGATACCTCCGGGCCGCCCAGCCACAGGTCCGTCTCCGGCATGATCTTGGGAATCTCCTCCAGCAGTTCCTGTATGATTTTCCAGTTCCATATATAGCACGAAAAAGCAATCACCTGCGGCCTTCTCTGAAAAAGGTCCGCAAGAATTGCTTCCGCTCTGTGATTGATCGTATATTCCGCAATTTCAATCCATTCCTGAAATCCCGCCGCATATGCCCGCAGACTATATACGGCAGGATTGGAATGTATGTATTTGGCATTGACTGCCGCCAGCAATACCTTCATAAATCCCTCACTCAGACAGACTGTCCGTGAAACGCTCAAACGCCGCCATACCGGCCTTATCCCGCTTGAACACACCTGCATCCTCCAGTACCTGGCTGAATACCAGACCGATTTCTTTCTGCAGGATTTCATCCACCGTCTCTTTTGTCACCTGCTCATATCCCTTCAGGAACTGCTCCGCCCAGTCGGCATGCTTCTCAAGTTCTTCTATACTGCGGATATCCTTTCCCTGCAGGATCGCATCCTTTAACAGCTCCATCTCTGTTTTCAGCCGGGAGGGCAGTATGGCCAGTCCCAGCACCTCGATCAGCCCGATGTTTTCTTTCTTAATATGATGCAGCGTGGCATGAGGATGGAATACTCCCAGAGGATGCTCCTTTGTGGTAATATTATTGCGCAGCACCAGATCAAGCTGGAACTTCCCGTCCTTGTAATGAGCGATGGGTGTAATGGTATTGTGCGGTTCTCCGTCTGTTTCCGCATAGATAAAAGCGGACGGATCCGAATAGCCCCGCCACCGCTCCAGAATCAAATCTGACAGTTCTGTCAGTTTGTTCCTGTCCGCGCAGCGCAGACGAATCACAGACATAGGCCATTTCACAATGCCCGCTTCCACATCTTCAAACCCGTTCACCCGGAAGATGCGTTCCACCGGCGCCCTGTCCATTGCGAATTCATAGTGCCCTCCCTGAAAATGGTCATGGCTTAAAATAGAACCTCCCACGATGGGCAGATCTGCATTGGATCCTACAAAATAATGGGGAAACTGCTCTACAAAATCAAGCAGCTTGCAGAAAGTGCCATGCTCTATTTTCATCGGCACATGCTCGCCGTTGAATACGATGCAATGCTCATTGTAATACACATACGGAGAATACTGCATATTCCAGTCACTGTCCTGAATGATCACCGGCATCACCCGATGATTCTGGCGTGCCGGATGGTTCAGCCGTCCCCGGTAGCCTACATTTTCCCGGCACAGCAGACATTTGGGATAACCGCTCTGTTTTGCCTGACGGGCAGCGGCGATGGCTTTCGGATCTTTCTCCGGTTTGGAAAGATTGATCGTAATATCCAGTCTGCCATACTCTGTTTCTGCCGTCCATTTCATATCCTTTGCGATCCGGTAACGCCGGATATAATCCGTATCCTGGCTGAATTTATAATAAAAATCAGTAGCCTGTCTGGGCGATTTTTCATACAGGGCATGGAATGTACTGATGACCTCACTGGGTCTGGGTGTCAAAATCCCCATGATCTTCGTATCGAATAAATCTCTGTGGACGATATCATCCTCCGGCATCATGCCGCTCTCATGGGCATAATCCAGCATTTCTGCCAGAATCCCCTCCAGATCTTCGGTAGTAACCTCCGCCTGATTATCCTGTTCTCCTGTTTCTCCCGGCTCATCCAGATCGAACAGCTCCAACAGTCTGTTGGTCGTATAGATTCTGTCCGCCTCTGTAATCAGTCCTGTTACAATTCCATATTCCGTCAGCTTTCTGACCGCATCCTGAATCATCTCATTGCCTCCTTATAATACAGACGGACCGTTTCCGATATCCACCACATAAAAGTCTGCCTTCTTTCCCACTTTCTTTTCATAAGCGGCCCCTACCTGTGAAATGAAGGTATCCACCGCCTCGTCTTTTACGATGCTGACCGTGCAGCCGCCAAAACCGCCTCCGGTGATCCGGGAACCAATCACGCCGTCCACCTTCCATGCTTCCTCTGCCAGTACATCTATTTCCTCACAGGATACCTCATAATCATCCCGCAGAGACACATGGGAAGCATTCATCAGTCTGCCGAACAGCCCGATGTCATTTCGTTTCAGCGCATCCACCGCCTGGATCGTTCTCTGATTCTCATAGACAGCATGCTTTGCCCGTCTGCGTCTCACTTCGTCCTTGATTGCTGACTGGTAAGTTTCAAACTGCTCTTCGGACAGATCCCCCAGTGTCCGGATGCCGATGACTTCCTGCAGCTCTTTCAGCGCCGTCTCACACTCACTGCGGCGTTCATTGTATTTGGAATCCACCAGTTTATGCTTTACATTGCTGTTGGTAATCAGAATCTTGGCCCCGTCCAGCACAAGGGGGGCATATTCATAGGACAGATCGGCCGTGTTCAGAAAGATGGCATTGTCCTTTTTCCCCATCGCGGAAGCAAACTGATCCATGATACCGCAGTTCATCCCGTTGAAATTGTTCTCGGAATACTGCCCGATCAGCGCGATGTCAATGTTGCTGACATCAAAGCCATATTCCTGCTTCAGCATAAAACCGGTTGCCACCTCCAGAGACGCAGAGGAAGAAAGTCCTGAACCTGCCGGAATGTTGCCATACAGTACCATATCCAGACCACAGTCCATCGTAAAGCCCCTGCCTGCAAACGCCCACATCACACCCTTCGGATAATTGGTCCATTCTGCCGCATCCTCCGGCCTGATGTCATCAATGGAAGATTCCAGTATGCCCAGAGAATCAAAATTCATGGAGTAAAAACGCAGCTTGTGGTCTGTCCGCTTTTTTACCGCCATATAGGTGCCGATCGTCAGAGCACAGGGAAACACATGTCCGCCGTTATAGTCCGTATGCTCGCCGATCATATTCACCCGCCCCGGTGCAAAATACACGGATACGCCGTCTGCACTGCCGTACAGCTCTTTAAATTTCTCCAGTAATTTCTCTTTCATAGCCCCATCTCCTTCTGTTGTTTTCACGTCCTGCAGCGCCGTCCGCCCGCCGCTGCGCTTCCCGCATGCCACAGCGCTGCGCTACTCATTGCTTTCATCAGTATCTTAACATACTTTATCCGGTTCTGCCTGCTTTCTTTGTTGTATAAAACTGTGAAAATGTTAAATATCTTACAGATCGATCACTTTTGTCCCGATTTTATCCCGGAATCTTTTGTCATGCTCCACAATCAGCATGGCAGGCCGGCAGGCAAGCAGAAGTTCTTCGATCTGGATTCTGGAAAATACATCTATATAATTCAAAGGCTCATCCCAGATATACAGATGGGCCGGTGTCATCAGACTGGCCGCCAGCAGCACCTTCTTTTTCTGCCCTTCGGAAAAAGCCTCCATCGGCTTGACAAATTGTACCCGCTCCAGAGCCAACTGCCGCAGGATCGCACAAAACAGCGTTTTGTCCAGTCCTCTCTTTTCACAGAATGCGTCAATGCTGCCCTCCAAAAAGCCTGTATCCTGATTGATGTAAGACAGCGCCAGACCGGAAGCTGTTTCCAGCACGCCTTGCTCTGTCGGGGCCTGGCTCTGTGCATCTCTTTCTCCCGTAACACGCCGGAGCACTGCCCGAATCAGACTGGATTTTCCGCATCCGTTTTTTCCGTTCAGGAAAACCCGCTCTCCCTGTTCCAGTGTAAAGGAAAGATTGTCAAACAAAAAAGGGGCTTCCCCATAACAAAGACCATAGTCCTGCGCCCTCACCAGCACCTTTTTATTGTGCCGAAGCGGAAACAGCTTCAGCGCCGCCGTAGTTTCGATGTCCTGCAGCAGCCCTTCCTTTTCTGCAATCTCCCGTTCTATCCTGCCTTCTATCTGCTTCACCCGACTCTGCATCTTTTTGGTCTTTGCACCGATATACGCCCTTGCGCTTATGGACCGGTCGTGCGCTTTCACCGGGTCATATCCGATCTTCGTGCGCTCATTTTTCTCCGCCCACTGTCTGGCACGCCGGGACGCCTGCTGCAGCTTGCCAATTTCTTTTTTATGTTTTTCATTCTCCATTCTGGAAAAATTATCCCTGCGCCTCTTATTTTCCCACCAACCGGAAAAGTTGCCCTTCTGCACTTCAATGGTGCAGCGGTTCAGCACCAGTACATGGTCGATACAGGCATCCAGCAGATCCCTGTCATGCGATACCAGCAAAAACCCTTTTTTCCGCCTCAGATAAGCCTTCACTGTTTCACGGGATAACTGATCCAGATGATTGGTCGGCTCATCAATCAGCAAAAACTCATGATCGCCGGAAAATAAAACCGCCAGCATCACTTTCGTCCGCTCTCCCTGACTCAGCGTTCCAAACGGGCGCATCAGCACCTCCGCGTCCACCTGCATCCGCTCCAGCTCACAGATCACTCTCCAAAGCTCACATCCCGCCTTCATCCGTTCTGCCAGATCCGCACCGCACACCTCCATGTCCTCCGGCAGCAACTGCCAGGGAAAATATTCAAATACCACCCCGGCGGTAATGCTTCCCTGATATGCATACTTTCCCAGCAGAAGATTCAGAAACGTGGTCTTTCCCTTTCCGTTTCTCCCGATCAGCCCCAGCTTCCAATCCGAATCAAAGGAAAATGAAACCGACTCAAATATATTGTCAAAACTTCCTTCATAACAGAATGTCAATTGACTGACATCGATTCTTGACATAACAACCTCCTGATTCCTGGTTCTTTTCCCCCGCACGCCTGCTGTATTCTGATACCAAACGCCTTTTCTGACACTTACATTCGTCAATCTGTGCAATAGTCTGCTTCCTGTGACTTGTGAAGGATATTAGATGTTCTTAGTACTTTGTTCACTGCCAGCAATTCCCGGACAAGGAAGTCCGGGAAAGGCCGGCCTGAGCCTGGATGGCGAATGCGGGCCGATTGCGTTGCCTGACAGAAACCAGTATCAAAGTACTTAGAACTTCTTATTTCCGTAACCCGGAACCGGAAGCAAACTATTGCACAGATTGACGAGCATTCAAAGGACAAAAGGCTTTTGCCATCAAAACCTGTTATCAACATAAAAAAAGAACCATTTGCTGCCAAATGATCCGAATCGTGTCTTATCTTCTCTTTTTATTTTATACAGAAACCATGCAAAAGCCCGGAACCAGTGCATATACCGGCACTGATGCCGATGCCGGGCCCCCTGCAGGCCGCCGTTGTTTCCTGCCGGGACAAGCGCTGCCGTTTTCTGTTTTCCCACAAAAAAAGAGAGGTTATGGATAAGACATCATCCACTTTTGGCAACATGACCATACAGTGTCTCTTTTTGTCCATGTCATTTTCTTTCATACGCCTACTGACATGTCACACACTGCAAACAATAGCTCCATATTTTCAAAAGCAGATTATCTCTTCATCCTTTCACCTCTCCCTGCAATTTTTCTTACATTATAGCGGGACTGCTCCGGATTGTCAAATCATCCCTGTTTTCCGTTTATTGATTCCCCACATTTTTTGCAGCCATCTTTTTCCAGTTATAATAGCCGTAAACGGAGTTAAACAGATAAGCTACCCACATCACCACCATCGTTATGGCAGAAGTATCCTTGCCGATCAAAAGCACCCACATAATCACCGACACCACATTGACAATGATCCACAGCAGCCACTGTTCCGCATAACGGGCTACCTGCATAATCAGAGCCACCACGGAAAATACTGTGGACATGGCATCAATCAGGGCCAACTGGCCGCCGATGTGACTCAGGATCTGCCAGTATGCCGCTACGATCGCTGCCACAGCTATCAGCAGAATGATAATCTGTTTGGTCGTCAGGCATTTTCCTTCCACATCCCCGCTCTCCTCATCCTTATGTCTGGACCAGAGATAAAAGCCTACAAAATTCATGGGAATATAGTAAAATGCATTCAACATAAACTCACCGTACAGATGATTGTTAAATGTAAGCCATGCATAAATTGCCACATTGACGGTTGCGAAAAAATAAGTGCTCACTTTTCCCTTTGCCGCCAGTACCACACCCAGTATGCCTGTGATCCCGCTGATCAGCGCCAGTATATTATCTCCCCAGATGATACTCAGCACAATCATAATCACCGTGGATAAAGCAAGCCAGATCACCTCAAATTTACTCCATCCTGTAAAAAACTTTTTTACCGCATTCATTTTTCCAGTACTCCTTTCTCAAATTCTTCCGTTGTTAACGTGGGACCTTTGACTCCTACCACCAACGCCGACACCCGGTTGGCTGTCCGCACCGCCGTTTCAAAATCCTTCCCCATCGCACGCATAGCCATCACTGCACCGATATGGGAATCCCCGGCTCCTATAGTATCCACCACATCCGCTTTTACAGACGGGATCACTCTGCCTTCTCCCTGTTCCTGAAGATAAGCGCCTTCCCCGCCCAGTGTAACGATCACGGCCTGGCCGGTCTGCTGCCCAAGCACGGCAGCCGCCTCCTGTATCGTCGTTTTTCCGGTGCAGGAAAGCGCCTCCATTTCATTCAGATGCAGCACCGGCGACAGTGACCGCATCCGCTTTCTTTTTTCTTCCGAAACATGCAAAATCCTGGGCCCCGGCGCATAATATACACAAATCTCAGGATTGGCTTCCAGAAAATCCAGAATGGCCTCACCGCCTTCTCCTTCCAGCTCATAACCGCTCACATAGGCAGAATGATAGTCCTCTGCATTCAGTCTGTCAAACCATTTCTTTTCAAATCTGCACTCAATCCCCGGCAGTGTCAGAAAGGTACGCTCTCCGTCTGCTTCCACCAGGCACAGGGAATATCCATTGTCCATCTCATCTGACTTAATGGCGCTTATATGCCCGCTTTTTTTCAGTTCCGCTTCAATGAATCCGGCATACATTCCGGTGCCTATCGGCGCAAACAGTGTATACGCTGCCCGAAAATGCTTCAAAATATCTGCTGCATTGTAAGCGCAGCCTCCCACTGTCATACACTGGTTTCTGGCATAAACATCCTCTCCCGATCTGGGCAGCCGTTCTATTTCCATAATCATATCCAACATGGCGGCCCCTATCACCAGACACTTCTCTCTCATTCTGCTATCTTCCCCCTCTTTTTCAGGATCGCCTCTGCATAAGGCTGCATATCCACCCCATTGGCATTTTGTATCACTTCTATATACTCTGCCGGAATGTGTTCCATTCCGCCCCCTCCGCCGCAGATCGCCGTGGCCATCGCACCGATGGTATCCGTATCCCCGCCCAGATTCGCACACATCAGGGCACATTTCTTTACGTCAAAGCTATAATAGGCAATGGCCAGAGCCGCCGGAACAGATTCTGATGTATTGACACCCGCTCCCACCAGATCATACAGATTTTGCAGAAAAGCCTGCTGGTCCTCCTGAAAGGTTTTTGCCAGCTTTACACCCAGCCGGGTTCTGGCTCCCAGTGACGGGCTGACTGTAGAGGCTCCCAGCGACATAGCATACGATTCCACGGAAAGCGCATCCTCAATCATCTGTTCTCTGTCTCCATACTGCATAGCAGAGGCAACTGCCATTGCAATCATAGACGCACCGGCGACAGTCACATCACTGGTATGCGTCACCTGTGACACTGCCGCCACATATCGGCACAGCGCTTCTTTCTGCGACGGCTCAAACAATGTCCCTATCGGTGCGATGCGCATGGCCGCTCCATTGGACAACGCTTCGTCCGAACATTGTTTTGCGCTCTTTCCCTCCCGAAACAGTCCCAGCGTCACCTTGGAAGTCGGCCCCAGAATATTGTTTTCAAATGCATTTTCACGATCGGCCCAGGCAAGAATATGCTCCGCAATGTTCTGCGGCGACGGTACAAAATCCGTTTCCATCAGACTGTCCAATATGGTCAGAGCCTGCCCGGTGTCATCGGTAAACTGTCCTGCTTTATACTGATAAGATATAATATTTTCGGGACATCCATCTAAAAATCCATGAATCTCACCATAATATTCCAGCATCCGCTTCCTGCTCCACAGCTCCGGCGGCATCCCCATCGCATCTCCGATGGCCATTCCGTACAAAACCCCCAACACCCTGTCTTTCATATAGCAATATCTCCTTTCACTTATTATAATAAGATATATAACATATATAGTCAATATGGAATCCTATGCAAAAACGATCTTACTTTTTTGTGCAGTTTCACTAATTTTTTCTGCTCTGTATTCATTCAGACTGCCAAATTGCGTTCCCGCTTATTATCACAGGTTTACTTTCCCGCTCCCTTTCTGTATAATAAATCTGAAATAAAGGAGCGTGAACTATATGCAGGAACAGGCAGATCACAAATTGCCGAAATACGCCATCATTAAGCAGGAGTTAATTGCCGCAATCCAATCCGGCACACTGCCTCCCGGTGCGGAGCTGCCCAGCGAATCTGATCTGATCCGTCTCTACAAAGTCAGCCGGGTCACTGCCCGGCGCGCTATTGATGAATTATATCATCAGGGCTATATCGAAAAAATGCAGGGAAAACGCACCTGTGTCAAACAAGTTACCAGACAGCAGGAGCTGACCTCCATTTCCAGCTATACAGAAGAGATCCTCCGGCATGGCATGACGCCCAGCCGGGATGTACTGACAGCCGGACTGCGTATCTGCACAAAAGAAGAAGCCGAACAACTCCGGCTTCCCAAGGCTGATCCTGTTTTCCATCTGGAACGGATCTATTATGCAGATGAAAGTCCGCTCTGCTATACCACAGCCACACTGCCTTATCGGCGTTTTCCCGATATCGACACTTTTGATTTCAAAGAAAATTCCTTATATAAGATTCTGGAATCCCACTACCATGTCAAAATCACTGCCACCTCTCTGAAACTGAAGGCTGTCTCTGCTTATGACACTCTGGCAGGTTATCTGAAAGTCGCCAGAGATACGCCCCTGCTTCATTCCCTGGGGCTGACCTTCGGTATCTGTGACAACAGTGAAATTCCGATCGAACTTTTCACCAATTATTATCTGACCTCACAATTTGAATATGTCCTGACCCAGACCCGCTAAAGCCGGTCCGGGTCTTATGCTCACTCCTCTTTTTTCCCGATCTGCCGGATAAAATCCTCAATCTGCAGCAGATGTTCTTTTTTATGCCTGCTGCCGCTTTCCCGAAATTCCTTCCGATACCGGGAGGGAGAGATGCCTTTTGTCTGCTTAAACGCTTTGGTAAATACAAGCGCATCGTTATAACCGCAGGACAGGGCAATACTTTCGATGGGAATCTCCGTGGTCTGTAACAGCTCTGCCGCTTTGGTGATCCGGTAAGCAGACAGAAACTTCTGCGGCGGCATCCCCAGAGAATGTTCAAACAGTGTATACAGATAGCTCCGGTTTACACAGACAAAATCTGCCACATCCGTCACTTTAATGGGATTGCAGTAATTGCTCTGAATAAAATTCACCGCTTTTTTCACATAAGCGTTGGCCTTATCCGCATCCTCCGTTTCCTTCCCCTGGGACTCCGCGGCAATCAGTGAAAGGAAAATCGCCAGTTCTCCATTTCTGCGCAGATCATTTGCCACCCCGGAAGTATTGTGTTCCATCATATTCCTGACACAGGCATACAACTCCTCCCGCCTGTTGGAGCAAAATACCGGATGCATTCCGGAAAGCCCCATTTTTCTCACATATTCCCCGGCCTGACTGCCGCCGAACCCTACCCACACATAAGTCCAGGGTTCCTGCTCGTCCGACTGATAAAATACCAGCTCCCCCGGCTCTATCAGAAAACCGCTTCCCGCTTCCAGACTGTATTCCTGATTCCTCACCGAAAATCTGCCTTTTCCGCTGAGTACATAATGAATCAGAAAATGCGGCTTCAGTGCGGGGCCAAAGCTGTGAAGCGGCTCTGTTTTGGAACAGCCGCAGCAACTAACTGCCAGACCCTGTATCTGTTCATTCGCAAATTCCAGCTTATATGCTTTTTCCAATAGGATTTCCTTTCTCCCTACACCTCATCGTCAGATACCGCCCGGATACCTGGGCCGGCCCGTCCACTGTCAGCAAAAAAACAGCTCCGCCAGATAAACCACCACGCAGGAGCAGATTGCCACCCGAAACAAATTGCCGTCCACATACGCCAGCGCCACGCCCGCCAGAAATCCGGCCCAGGCGGAAACGCTGCTGCCTGTGGCGGAGAGAATCGCCGGAAATGTCATGACTGCCAGCGTCACATAGGGCACATAATACAAAAAAGACCGAATCAGCGGATTTTTAATATCCCTGCGGATCAGCGTCATAGGCAGCATACGGATCAGATATATGGCTGCCGCTGCCACCAGAAGATAAATCGATATGCTATGATGCATCCCCATCGCCCCCTTCCGCTTCTTCTTTTACAGGAAATAAAACCGCCGCACCTCCGGCAATCAGCACCGTCAGCAAAATAATCTGCATACCGGAAGAAATATCTTTCAGCAGCGGTATCTTTGTAAAAAGAAAACTGCACAGCATGGAAACCGCCACGATCCCCGCCACGATCCTGTTTTTTCTGGCCGCCGGAATGATAATGGCAAGAAACATCCCATACAGAGCCACACTCAGCGCATTTTCCACCCGCCTGGGCAGCACTGCTCCTACCGCCGCTCCCAGAAAAGCGCCCATCGTCCACCCAGGCGCCGCAACCATTGCCGCGCCATAATTGTAAAAAGGATTCAGCCTGCCCGGCACCGTCATGGCAATGCCGAATATTTCATCCGTAATGGGATACGAAAGCAGAAAACGGTGCCCCAGGCTCAAATCAGGATCTACTTTCTGCGACAATGCGCAGGACATCAGCAAATACCGCAGATTCACGATCAACGTAGTCACTGCCATCTGCAGATATCCGCCGCCCCCGGCAATCACAGTGATCGCTCCGTACTGCCCTGCCGAGGCCAGCATCGTAATCGACATAATCCCCGCCTGCATTGCACTCATCCCCGCCTTCCTGGCCGCGATCCCCAGTGCAAATGCCACTGCGAAATATCCCATTCCTATGGGAAGCCCATCCCGCATCCCTTTCAGAATCCATGTCCTGTTTTCTTCTTTTGTATATAAGCTCCTTTTTCCATCTGCCATTCTGTTCTTCTATCCTTTTTCCATCGTGATTCGACTTATCATACCACACTCCAAAGCCACATTCAATGGCGGCAAATTCTTCATTTTTCTCTTTGCCTTTTCTGTGTATTGGTGTTATAATCATTTTATGGAAGCATAGCTCAGCCGGGATGAGCGTTCGCCTCACACGCGAGAGGTCATGGGTTCGAGCCCCATTGCTTCCATT
>VSOB01000020.1 GCA_009774625.1 Lachnospiraceae bacterium | reverse complement strand
GAAGTTTGGGCAGAAAAGGAGAGCGGCGGTATGGTTTGTAATGTGACGGATTTTCTGGAACGGACGGCAGAGCGGTTTCCGGAGCGGACGGCAGTGGTGGATGGGGTCCGGGAGATCCGGTATGGTGCATTCCGCAGGGAAGCACGGCAGATCGGAAGCGCTGTGGCCGGGCTTGGCCTCTGGCGGCAGTCTGTTGTTGTGTATCTGGAAAAGGGGGTTGCTGCACTGGAGGCGATCTGGGGAATCCTGTACAGCGGATGCTATTATACGCCCATTGATGTCCATATGCCGCCGGCCAGAGCACAGAAGATTCTGGAAACGCTGGCGCCTGCACTTTTGATTACGGATGAAGCGCATCTGGACAGGGTCCGGGAGATGGCAGGCGGCAGGCAGATTTTGACGGTAGAGGATGCGCTGGCGCGGGAAGCGGACGAGGAAGCGGTGGAGCGGCGCCGGCGCGGGATCATAGATACCGATCTTTTGTATGTGTTTTTTACTTCCGGTTCCACCGGGGCGCCTAAGGGCGTGATGATCTCTCATCGGGCGGTGATAGATTTTACGGAAGCGGTCATAGAGACTTTTCAGATCACGGAACACGAGCGGATCGGCAATCAGGGAGCGCTGCATTTTGACCTGTCCACACTGGATGTCTATGGCAGTGTGGCAGCGGGAGCGGCGCTGTATCTGATACCGCAGGGCTATTTTAAGTTTCCGGTAAAGCTGCTGCAGTATATTGCAGAGCACCGGATTTCCATGATTTACTGGGTGCCTTCTGCCCTGGTGATTACGGCCAATCTGCGTGCTCTTAAGGCAGTGGATGTGAGCTGTCTGAAAAAGATCACCTTCTGCGGTGAGGTGATGCCCTGTAAGCAGTTGAATGTATGGCGGCGGTATGTGCCGTCTGCCCTGTACGCCAATCTGTACGGGCCGACGGAAACCACCTGTGCCAGCACCTATTATATCGTGGACCGGGAGTTTGAGGACGGGGACTTACTTCCTATCGGGAAGCCGTTTCCAAATACCAGGGTGCTGCTTCTGACGGAAGAAGGGCAGGAGGCCGGACCGGGAGAAATGGGCGAAATCTGTATTGCCGGCAGTTCTCTGGCGTATGGATATTATAAGGATGAAACACGTACCGCAGAGAGCTTTGTGACATACGAAGCAGGCGGGCATCAGGAGACGATTTACCGTACCGGCGATCTGGCCAGATACAATGAGCGGGGTGAGCTGATCTATCTGTCCCGGAAGGATTTTCAGATCAAACATATGGGACATCGGATCGAATTGGGAGAGATCGAAGCGGCATTGAACGGGATGCCGGAGGTGACGGAGTGCTGTTGTCTGTATGATGATAAGAAACATAAGATCGTGGCGTTTTTAGTGACAGAGCTGGAGGAAGCGGCGGTTGCCCGGCATCTGGGCTGTGTCGTACCGGAATATATGCGGCCGGGCCGGTATTGCTTTCTGGACAGGATGCCCCATAACGCCAATGGGAAGATCGACCGGGCGGCTTTGAAGAAAGAGGTGCAGTGATGCGGGAAGAAGTATTTGAACTGTTGGAAGGATTGAATCATAAGATAATGGCATATGACGGAACGGATATGCTGGAAGATGAGATCATCGAGTCAATGGAGATCATGGATATTGTGGTGGCGCTGGAAGAGCATTTTCATATGGAAGTGCCGCCGGAGCTGATCGTGCCGGAATATTTTATGACAAAGGAAACGATTGTCAGGCTGGCAGAGGATGCCCTGAAGGAGCAATAGGAATGGGAGAAAAGGAAGGAGCCGGAAGGTTATCCCGGAAGAAAGGCGGCGCGGCGGGAGCTGACGGCGGGATACGTTTTGCAAGGCAGGAGGATATTCCGGCCATTATGGATTTTATAGAAACATACTGGAAGCCGGGACATATTATGGCCCATGACAGGGAGATGTTTGATTTCCAGCATGTTTACGGGGATGAGGTGTGCTTTGTCCTGCATGAAAATCAGGAAAGCGGAGAGATCGAGAGTATACTTGGGTATATTCCCTATGGAACGGAAGGGGATCGGGATATGTTCAGCGCCATCTGGAAGGTGGGCCGGAAGGGCGGCTTTCTGCAGGGTATGGAGCTGATCCGTTTTCTGGAGGCCAATGGCAGGTGCCGGGGTCTGTATGGTGTGGGACTGGCTACAGGAGCCGTTTCAGCCATGAAGTATCTGCGGAAGCAGATCGTGGATTTTGCACATTATTACCGCCTGAATCCGGCTGTTACGGATTATCGGATTGCAGAGATTCAGAATGCGCCCGGAGTGGGGCCTTCTGATAAATCCGGAGAAGGGGCCGGGAAATCGGGGAAAGCGGAGCAGGGAAGGCCGGAACAAAAGGCGGGGTCTTTTTACCGGGTCAGGGCCTTTGAGGAGATCGCTTCCATGCTGGAGACTTGCCAGGAAGGGCGTACCCCCAGGAAATCGCCGGAATTTGTAAAAAGGCGGTATTTCTTCCATCCGGAATATGTATATGATATCTGGCAGATCGGATATGAGGGCAGAGAAGCGCTGTTAGTCTGCCGTGCTCAGGAAGCGGAAGGCAGGTGCGTTTACCGGGTGATTGATCTGATCGGGGATGTTTCCTGCATCGCCGGCACCAGAGAGCTGTTTGCACAGGAATTTGCGGAAAAAGGATATGAATATACGGACTGCCTTGTCTGCGGTATGGACGAGGCTTATATGGCGGCGGCCGGATTTGTGAAAAAAACGGAAACGGACGGCAATATTATCCCCAATTATTTTGAGCCGTTTGAAAAGCGGAATATTACCATTCATAATTATATGCCGGGACTGGAGCATGCGGTCATGTTCAAGGGGGACGGCGATCAGGACAGACCCAATTACAGAAAGAAGGAATGACATGCGGCAGTTTAAGACAGTTATGTATCATTATGTGCGGGAGCTTGCAAACGGCAGGTATCCGGGCATCAAGGGCCTGGAGTATGAAAAATTCAAACGGCAGATCGCTTATCTGTCTGCCCGCTATACTATCATCAGGATGGAAGATGTGCTGGCTGCCTGCGACGGGGCATCTCTTCCGGAGAATGCCATGCTGCTTACCTTTGATGACAGTTATATAGATCATTTCACGCAGGTATTTCCGGTTTTGGACGGCTGCGGGATACAGGGTTCTTTTTTCATACCGGCCAAAACCTTTGCGGAGCATAAGCTGCTGGATGTAAATAAGATTCATTTTATTCTGGCGGCAGGGGGAGGAGAAGCGCTGCTGCCCGCCCTGTTTTCCAGACTGGATTATTACAGGGGAAAAGAATTTGACTTTCCATCCAATGCGGAGCTGTATGACCTGTATGGCATGCCCAACCGGTTTGATTCCCGCGAGGTGAGTTTTATCAAACGGATTTTGCAGAACGGGCTTCCGGAAAGGCTGCGCCGCATCATTTCCAGTGAGTTGTTTAAACAGTATGTGGGTATTTCGGAAGAAGTGTTTGCAAGAGAACTGTATATGAATGAGGATCAGATCGCCCTGCTGAAACGAAAGGGTATGTTTATCGGGGTACATGGGTATGATCATTACTGGCTGGGAAAGCTGCCAAAAGCGGAGATGGAGCAGGATCTGACAAGAGCGCTGGATAAGATGGCGCCTTTTATTGACAGAAACTGCTGGGTGATGAATTATCCTTACGGTTCGGAAGGCTCTTACAATGAAGACGTACTTGCTTTTCTTGGCAGGAACGGATGCCGGGCAGGGTTTACAACAAAAGCGGAAACAGCGGATCTGGATGTATGTGACAGGCTTTTGCTTCCCAGGTATGATACCAATGACTTTCCGGCAGACTAAACATAGAGGGAAATGATATGATTTTGAAAGATCCGGCTGCTGCGGCAGGAACGTTTTGGAAAAAGCATCGTTTTTTAATGGAAGTGTTTGGCATCACCTATCTGTTCGGGCTGATCGTCCATTTATATATGTTCACCAATAAGTTTTTCAATTACTTTGAGCTGGGCAATATTTTTGCGGATATGTCCTTTACGCAGGGGGATACGATTGCTCAGGGCAGGTGGTTTCTGCCGATCGCCACCAATCTGTTCACCGGTTTTTCCATGCCGCTTTTAAACGGCCTGATCAGTCTGTTTTATATAACGGCTTCTGCGGTGATGACGGTGGATTTGCTGAAAATCCGTTCCAGGCTGTATGCACTGTTGTTTTGTTTTGTGTTTGCGGCATTTCCCGGATATGCCTGTACGCTTGCCTATGGGGTCAATGCGGATGCCATTGCGATGGGTGTCTTTTTATGTGCGTTGGCGGTATATCTGTACAAAAAGTGGAAATATGGTTTTCTGTTGGCGCTGCCTCTGATCGGATGCGGTCTGGGAGCGTATCAGACTTATCTTTCCATATCCATCGGCCTGATTTATATGCTGTTGTTTTTTGAGGCATATGAGGAGCGGCTGGAATGGAGAGCCTTTGTAATGAAGGCAGTCAGGGCAGGCGCCATGCTGGCAGGCGGCTTTGCGGTGTATTATGGGGTGCTGCAGCTTTCCACGGTGCTGGCAGGGGTACAGCTTACGGATTATCACGGCGTGGACAGTATGACCAGCTTTACCGCCAGGGGCATCGCCAAGGGGCTTGTCTATACCTATGGATATTTTCTGTCCTATTTTTTTTCGGACCGATATCTGTATACCGGATTGCGCATTCTGCTGAATGTGCTGGGGGCCGTTGTATTTTTTGTGCTGGCGGGAAAACGGCTGGTAAGGCATAAGGCGCAGCAGAACAGAGTATCCTTCTGGATGTTGCTGCTGCTTATTTGTCTTTTGCCGCTGGGGGTCAACGCCACTCCCTTTCTTATGGCCGACCGGGTCGGCGCAGGGGTGGACCGGTATATGATTACGTCGATCATGTTTCTCTGGGCGATACTGTTAAAACTGATGGATCTGGAACGGACAGGCGAAATGACAGCCGGGGTGGGACATGTGCTGCTGCAGTGGGCCGGTGCATGTTCGGCCGTGGCTGCAGTGGTATCCGGTGTGGTGATCTGCAACGAGGCTTATCACAGGATGGAGGCGGCCACACAGGTTACCACATCCTATCTGAACAGGATCGCGGTGCGTCTGGAGGAGATGCCTCAGTGGCAGCAGGGAATGCCGGTCTATTTTGCCAATACAAAGCCGTTTCTGAGTCAGGTGTATGAGGTGGAGCTGCCGGCGTATGATGTCATGACGAATATGCCGGGCACAGAATTGTCGCCCCATTACAATGAACGGGGCATCGCCCGGTATTTCAGGACGTATCTGCATATTCCCATCCCGGATGCAGGAGAAGGGAAAAAGGAAAGGATCGGGGAGAGCCAGGCATTTCAGGCTATGCCCGCCTGGCCTGCGGAAGGGTGCATTGCGGTGATGGAGGATGTGATCGTGATTAAATTGTGTGAAGGTGAAGAAGAGGAATGAAAGGGTATACCATACAGGAACTGCATGTGGGACTGACAGTGCGGGAAGAATTTCCGGTGACGGAGCAGATGGGACTTGAGTTTGCCGGTGTTTCGGGAGATACCAATCCGGTGCATCTGGACCAGGCCTATGCTGCCTCCACCAGATTTGGCGGAAAAATCGCGCACGGCATGCTGATCGGGAGCTTTATTTCCAATGTGATCGGCACCCGGCTGCCGGGGGAAGGCAGTATTTATGTGAAACAGGAGCTGACATTTGTGCGGCCGGTCTATTACGGTGATACGGTTTGTGTGGAAATCGCGGTAAAGGAACTTATAAAAGAGAAAAACAAAGTGGTGCTTTCCACGGACTGCTATAATCAGAAGGGTAAAAAAGTCATAGCGGGAGAGGCGCTTGTGATGCCGAAGGAGGAAGAATAATGCCGATATTATCATATATGGACAATATTTTTAAGTTAAGCCACTGTTTTGTGAACCGGGATTACAGCAGTATCAGGGATGAGATTCTGTCCATGAAGGAAGAGCTGAATTACAGATATGAGGAAGGCGGGGAGGTCTGGGGTTATCGGATCTCCAGGAACATACCGGTATCCGGGCTGTACGGCTTCGATGCCTATGTGGTCAGATTTTATTTTACAAAGGTGGATACTCTGCACAATGCCCATCAGGAACAGATCATGGAAAAGCTCTTTGATGCCCTGCAGCATGAGATGCAGGTCTGCCGGGGGTACTATAATCTGCGTCTGCCTGCCCATGTGGTGGATGTGCTCAAGGGTTTTAACAAATATATGTCCGGCGGGATCTTCTGCGGCGGTACGGTGGAGCAGGTGGTCAGCGGCAGGGAAGTGGAGATTCCCAAACGGGAAGGCATCCGGGTATTTTTTGCAGAACGGGACTATTTGAAAGAACACCGGGAACAGCTTCTGGATATGACATACTCGTCATTTGCTTCCTATCAGGGCCAGTATCATATATCTTCCGTGACAGATGAAAAAGCAGGCGTTATCTATGAAAACTGGATTGAAAGCTATTTTGAGAATTTTGAGGACAATCGGATTTTTGTAGTGGAGTATCAGGGGGAACCGATCGGCTTCTGTACCATCGGCGAGGATGCTCACGTGGTGGAGGGGCAGCTTTCGGCCATCTCTTCCCGGCACAGAAAGCTGGGCGGATACCGGACACTGATCTCTTCCCTGATCAATTATGCATACAAAAACGGAAAAAGTTTTACGGCCAGCACCCAGTTTGACAATTATATCGTGCAGGGGACCTGGAATTCCCTGGGCATGAAACCTTATTTTTCTTTTTATAACTTTCATTTTGACAACCGATAATGTGATCGTAGGTAGGAGATGACAGAATTTGCAAAAGATAAAAGAAAAGGGATGCAGAGAAGCGGCAGAGTTTGCGGCTGCGTTTGGTATTTCTTTTTTGGCATTGGGACTGCTGCGTGTTTTCTGGAAGGATGTGGGACTTAAGCTGCTGCTGGAATATGGGGCAGTGTCCGCGGGCTTTGCCGGTTTGGCGGCGCTTGCCCTGATTTGGAAGAAAAAGAGATGGGCAGTGGATCTGAGCGCTCTTTTCTTTGGGGCATGGTTTATGTTTTTTACCGGGGAGAGGTTGATTTCAGGAACGGAAATCGAATGGTATCTTCTGCCCTATTGGGTGAATATCCTGCTGGTGGCTGGCATCTGTCTGCTGGTTTACAGTATCACGGGAAGTGTCAGGACCGCATTGTGGGGGACGGATGCCCTGATTGTGTTTTTTATGATTTCCAATGCGTTTCTGAAACAGGCCAGAGGACATGGACTGGATGTGATCGACGCATACAGCGTAGGTACGGCCATGAAAGTGGCCGGCAATTATCATTTTCAGGTGACCAGAGTGATGGCGGCGGGAATTGGTATCAATCTGATGATGCTCTGTTTTTTGTGCCGGTGGTATCAGAAAACAGCAAAAGAATGTTCCGCTGCGATGAAGGCTGCCGGTATGCAGGAGGCGGAGCCGGTGTCTGAGACGCCGGAGGGACAGCATGATATAAGACGGTGGGGGAAGGGCTGGATTTGCCGGCTGTCCTGCTGTGTGCTTCCGCTTTTTCTGATATGGTCCATACCGTTCAGCTCTTTCTGGAGCAGCAGAAATTATGTGGCTTCTTATTCTTCTGACAGGAACGGTATGCTGTTTAATCTGCTGCTGGAAGTGCCGGACCTGATTTTTATGCCGCCGGAGGGGTATTCTCCGGAGACGGCGGAAGCGCTGCTTTCCGGCTATGATAATGAGAGGGAACGCAAAGAAGTGACGGAGTATCCCAATATTATCGTGATTATGAATGAATCACTGGCGGACTTTTCTCTGTTCAGGGAACTGGAAACGGATGCGGCCGTCCTGCCTTTTCTGAGCACACTGGAGGATAACACGATAAAGGGCTATAGCTATGCTTCGATATATGGAGGGAATACAGCCACATCTGAATATGAATTTCTGACGGGGGATTCCAATATTTTGTATCATACCATGCCGTACAGCACGATGATTCAGGGAGATGAGGCGGTCATGGGGCTGCCTGCCCAGCTTAGGTCCATCGGTTATCGGACCATCGCCGTGCATCCTTATTCCAACAGTGCCTATCGGCGGAGCATCGTCTATCCCAGCCTTGGATTTGAGGAAATGTATTTTCAGGAAGATCTGGACGGACTGTACCCTGTCCGAAACGGCCTGTATGCCAGCGATATGTCGAATTATGAGGAAATCCTGAAACTGCTGAAGGAAAAGGAGTCAGATGAACGTTTTTTTCTGTTCGATGTGACCATGCAGAACCATGCGCCCTATCAGGACATTGAAAAGACTGTCCGTTTTCAGGGTACGGATGCATATGATGAAGTAGAACAGTATCTGACACTTGCCAATGAGAGTGATCAGGCATTTTCGGAGTTTTTATATGAGCTGGAACAGTATGGGGAATCGGTGATCGTCCTGATGTTCGGAGATCATCAGCCCAGTTTTGAAACAGAGTCTGACAGCTACCTGTTTGGAAAAACCAAAGAAGAAATGACATCTGAGGAACGGATGCAGCGGTATGCGGTGCCGTTTTACCTCTGGGCCAATTATGATATAGAGGAAGAGGACGGCATATGGACCAGTATGAATTACCTGTCTTTGCTGGTGCTGGAAGAGGCCGGTATCCCTCTGTCTGCTTATCAGTGCTGGCTGAAGGAACTGCAGGAGGAATATCCGGTGATTAGCTGCAGCGGCATCATAGACAGCGAGGGAAACCGGTATCCGCAGAATGAAAAAGAGTCTTTGATACCGGAATATTTGCAGTTGATTTATTACCATATGTGTGAAGAGGCGGACGGCGGTCAGGAGCTGTTCGGGTATGGAGAAACGACAGGAAACTGAGATGAAGAAAAAGTGGATGGTGCCGCTTGGCATTTTATTTCTGGCAGTGCTGCTTTTTTTCAAAGCGGATGAACTGGCAGAGGGTGTGGCATGGGTGAAGCAGAGAACACTGACGCCCTTACTGGCGGGACTGTATGCAAAGCGCAATGATGTGGATCTGACCGGTTATGCTCCTTTGGAGGAGCAGGACAGTTGGACAAAGGAAAACAGGCTTGTGATGCATGCAGGCGGCGGTGTGGACGGACAGACATATCTAAACTGTATGGAAGGGCTGGAGCATTGTCTGGAAAACGGCTGTTATGCGGTGGAGCTGGATTTTGCCTGGACTGATTACGGAAAAATCGTGATTTCTCACAGGCTGAATCAGGTGCCATATGGGGATGATCTGTCACGGGTACAGAGTGACCCGGCGGCTTATGACGAATTTTATGAAGGAAAGGTATGCTTTAAGTATACGCCCATCCGGCCGGAAGCGCTGCTTTCTTATATGAAGGAGCATCCTGAGCTGAGGATCATAACAGACTGTAAGGGAAATCTGGAAGAAATTTTAACAGGGCTTTTGGAAATGGCCCGTGCGCAGGACTGTGAAGAGGTGATGGGGCAGTTTGTCATTCAGATTTATGAGGAAGCCGATTATGATACGGCAGGCTCTGTCTATCCGTTTCAGGACTGGATCTTTACGCTTTATAACTACCCTTATGACCGGCTTTCCTGGTCAAAAATTACGGCCTTTTGCCTGGATCATGACATTGAAGTGGTAACCATGTCAGAAGACTATGCAAAGGAGGCAGATCTGGAACTGCTTTCGGAAATGGGCATCAAAGTGTATGTACATACTATCAATTCTCTTTATGAAACACAAAAGCTGTTTCAAAAAGGAGTGTATGGCATCTATACGGATTATCTGGTCAGGGATGACCTGCGCTATATTGAGGGTGTGGGTGATACGGACGCGGGGAGAGAGAACTCATAAAATCATCAGACATATAGAAAGGGGTTTGGCAGTATGAGCAGTATCCTGTATCTGGTTCTGCCCTGCTATAATGAGGAAGCGGTGCTTCCGGATACGGCGGCAGCATTGGAAAGAAAATATCATACCCTGATGGAGCAGGGGAAAATCAGCCGGGAAAGCAAAATTATGTTTGTCAATGACGGTTCCGGAGACAGGACATGGAGTATTATCACGGAGCTGTTTCATAAAAATCCTCTTTTCTGCGGCATCAGCCTTTCCCGGAACCGGGGCCATCAGAATGCGGTGCTAGCAGGTCTGATGACGGCAGGAAAGAAAGCGGATGCGGTGATTTCTCTGGATGCGGATCTGCAGCAGGATATGGATGCCATTGACCTGATGCTGGAAAAGTTTGAACATGGCTGTGATGTGGTATACGGAGTCCGCAATGCCAGAGATACGGACAGTTTTATCAAAAAAAATACGGCGCTGGGATTTTATAAGCTGATGCAGTTTATGGGCTGTGAGGTCATTACCAATCATGCGGACTATCGTCTTTTATCCCGGCGGGTCATTGAAAGCCTGTCTGAATATGAGGAAGTCAATTTATTTCTGAGGGGACTGATACCGGCCATCGGATATCCATCGGATATTGTATATTTTGATGTGCGGGAGAGGCAGGCAGGAGAATCCAAATATACCATGAAAAAGATGATCTCTTTTGCAGTGGACGGAATCACCTCATTCAGTATCAAGCCGCTTCAGATGATAACGCTGCTGGGATTTCTGATGCTCTTTGTCAGCGTGATTATGGTAATCACCACAGTGGTTGATTATTATACAGGACGCACGGTGCCGGGCTGGGCATCCAGCTATTGCTCCACCTGGTTTATCGGCAGCGTCCAGCTTTTGTCGCTGGGCATCATCGGAGAGTACATCGGCAAAATCTATATGGAGACAAAGCACAGACCCAAGTATCATATCGAATCCTGTCTGTGGCGGGAGAAAGAGGAAGGAAAAGAGTAGGATGAAACACGGAAAACAGTGGGCTGTCCGGATATTGACCGCAGTGACTGCGCTGACAGCCGGGCTGGGCTTTTGCATTCTGACGGAACGGGTCTGCCGTAATAAGACATCGGATGAGCGGATGAGGGGGCTTTTGGAAAGCGGTACCAATGAGGATATTCTGTTTGTGGGCAACAGCCAGATCGCGGCGGGGGTACTGCCGATGGAGCTGTGGGCCCATTATGGATATACGTCGTATGTCCTGTATGCCACAAACAATGGAATCGGCCGCAGCAAAGCCATGCTGGAACTGGCGCTGGACTATACACAGCCCAAACTGGTATTTCTCAGCACGGATCAGTACTGGAAGGAATCCTCCATAGAGACACAGGTATCCGGCTATCATGAATATGCGGATGCCTTTCCCCTGTCCTGGACGAAAATCAAAACCACTGTGGCGCTGTATGAGGACCGGGAGCTGCAGAAGGAGATTTTATTTCCGTTTCTGACTTATCATAACAGATGGAAGGAGCTGGGGGAGGAGGACTTTGATCCGGCATCGTTTCAGGAAGTGACGAAGGGGAGTACGTACTGTGCCACGATTGCAAGTGTAACATTGCCGGAACCCGTTCCGAAAGAGGATGCTGCACTGCCGGAAGGGGACAGTGTGGCGCTGATAGAAGAATTTATTCAGACCTGTCAGAGCCGGGGGATCCAGGTGGTGCTGCTCACGCTTCCTTTTGAGATCGGGGAAGAGCAGCAGAGATATTTTCATGGTCTGGCTAAAGTGGCAGAGCAGTATAAAGTACCCTATCTGAATCTGACTGAAAACTGTGAGATCGTAAATCCCCGGACGGATTTTGAGGATATGACCCATCTGAACGTATCGGGGGCTAAGAAGATGACGGAGTATCTGGGAACGTATATCCAGGACAATTATCAGATACCCGTCCGGCTGGAGGAATATGGGGAATCATGGGGCAGTGATTACCGTTCTTACTGTGACTATAAAAATCAAATGCTCCGGGAGTCAGACAATCTGCAGGAAATTCTCCTGATGTGCAGGGATGACAGTATCAACTGCGCAGTGTATGTAGGCGGTGCATCCGCCTGTTTCCGGGACGGGAAAACGATGGAGCTGCTTCATAATATCGGCCCGCTGCCCGGACTGGATATGGCGGCGGAGAGCCGGCAGGACTATTTTTTCCTGTTGGACTACGGAGCCGGGCAGATATTCGAATGGGCCAATCCGGCGCGGCAGGAGATGGAAACGTCTCTGGGGACGATCAGATTCTGTATGGACGAGGATCAAAAGCCCGGACTGTATACAGACGGATCGGAGCAGAATCTGTTTGCCCACAAAGGAAGAGCCGATGTCTGCATTGCTGTTTTTGACCGGTGGACGGGAGAACTGATCTGTACCAGGATTTTCAAAACCAGCCGTCAATTGCAGGCAGAGGGCTATGAAATTTTATGGGAAGAAGAGCGGAAAACAGGACAGGGTGAACAAAATCAAATTATGAGGAGGAAGCAATGATGGAAGAGGTATTGGAGATTTTACAGGGAATCAAACCGGATGTGGATTTTGCAGAGGAAAAGGCACTGATTGATGACGGCATACTGGATTCTTTTGATATTATTTCGATTGTCAACGGGCTGAATGATGCATTTGACATTGAAATCACTGTGGCAGAGCTGTTACCGGAACATTTTAACGATGCGGAAGCGATCTGGCACCTGGTACAGGATATGAGGGAGAATGGCTGATGCTATATAATGTATTGGAGTATTTGGAAGAGACAGCCAAGCGGGTTCCGGAGAGGACTGCATTTACCGATGGCGAGAGGGGCCTGACATTCCGGGCGCTGTCAGACAGCGCCAGGGCTGTGGGCAGTTATCTGGGACATGCCATACCGGTACGCTGTCCGGTGGTGATCCTGATGGAAAAAAGTGCGGAATGCATCGCCGCATTTATGGGAGCGGTATATGCCGGCTGCTTTTATGTACCGCTGGATTCGGCTATGCCTGCCAAAAGGATGCAGCTTATTATTGATACGCTGGAGCCTGCTTTTCTGATTTATGATGAGAAAAACAAAAAAACGCTGGATCAGCTCCGTTTCTCCTGCGGAATGGTATCTTATGGGGAAGCGGCGGATGGGCTACATACGGATGAAGCATTGCTACAGAAGATACGTTTGCAGGCTGTGGACACCGATCTTTTGTATGTATTGTTTACAAGCGGCTCTACCGGAGTGCCAAAGGGAGTTTCTATCTGCCACAGATCCATGCTGGATTTTACGGAACATTCCTGCGGCCCGCTTCATTTTGATGAAACGATCAGGTTCGGCAATCAGGTGCCGCTGCATTTTGATATGTCTACGATGGAGATCTATACTACCCTGAAAATGGGGGCAACCACCTATCTGATTCCCCGCAGATGCTTTCTGTTTCCCAAACTGATGATGGAATATCTGGAAACCCATCGGATCAATACAGTATTTTGGGTGCCGTATGCGCTGCTGCAGCTTTCCAATGCGGGAGTCCTGGACGGAGAACGGCTGAAGGCGCTGCACTATATTTATTTCTGCGGCGAAGTGATGCCCTGCAAGCATCTGAACCGCTACCGGCGTGCACTGCCGGAGGCAGTGTACTGCAATCTTTACGGGCCTACGGAGATCACCAATGTGTGCAGTTATTATTTTGTGGACCGGGAGTTTGCGGATGATGAAACGCTGCCCATCGGGATTCCATTCTGCAATACCAGAATCTTTATTGTGAAGGAGGACGGTACGGAGGCCGGAGAGGGCGAGGCGGGGGAAATCCTGATCGGGGGAAGCTGTCTTTCTCTTGGTTATTATAACAGCCGGGAGATATCGGAGAAGAGCTTTGTACAAAATCCGCTGCATGACCGTTTTCGGGATATGGTATACCGGACCGGGGATCTGGGAAAATTTGACGAGAGCGGAAACCTGATTTTTCTGGGGAGGAAGGATTATCAGATCAAGCATCAGGGGTATCGGATCGAGCTGGGAGAAATCGAGGCTGCGGTATCTTCTCTGGAGGAAATCGAGCATGTATGCTGTTTTCATGACGGAGAGAAAGATTATATCGTATGCTGTTATGTGGGCGATGTGACAGACCGGGATATCCTGCTGCAGATCAAAAAAAAGGTACCATCCTATATGCTGCCGGACCGGCTGCTTCGTCAGGAAGCGTTTCCCAGGACCCTGACAGGAAAGACGGACAGAAACGCATTGCGGAAGCTGTATGAAGAGGCAGAGGGGATGGGAGAGACAAGATGAATTTATTGTCGCTGTCGTTTTTTTGTTTTTTGTTGATGCTTTTGGCTTTTTATTATCTGATGCCCAAAAGGCACAGGTGGATCGTACTGCTGGCGGGCAGTTATCTGTTTTACGCCGCGGCTGGCCTGCGTTTTGTCCCGCTGCTGCTTTTTACCACAGTGTGGACTTATCTGGCAGCCAGAAAGCTGGGAGTGTATAACCGGGTGATCCGGGAAGAGCTGAAGCAGATCGGGGACAAGTCTCTGCGGAAAGAAAAAAAGGAAGCCGTCATCAGGAAGAAAAAGAGAATCGTGGCGCTAACACTGGCTGTGAACGTTTCGGTGCTGTTCTTTTTTAAAACCTCTTATCTCTGGAAAGAGGTGCCGCTGCTGCTGCCTTTGGGGATCTCCTTTTATACGTTTCAGACAATAGGGTATCTGATTGACGTCTACAGGGCGCAGATTGAGCCGGAGCAGAATCTGCTGCGTTATGCACTGTTTGCCTCTTATTTTCCGCAGATCATCCAGGGACCGATTCACAGATACCGGCAGTTGGGATCTCAGCTCTTTGAGGAAAAAAAGTTTTCCTGGAGAGAGATCAAACTTGGTTTCTGGCTGTTTCTGTGGGGCATGTTTAAAAAGATCGTGATTTCGGAGCGGGCCGCTGTTTTTGTATCCCATGTCCTGGGAAGCGATCTGCAGGAAACACCCGGCGCCATGCTGCTGCTGGGCGTATTTGTGTTTAATCTCCAGCTTTATACGGATTTTTCCGGCGGAATCGATATGGTATCCGGGATTTCACAGATGTTTGGCATTACACTGGCGGAGAATTTCAGACGGCCTTTTTTTGCCAGAACGCTTGGAGAGTACTGGCACAGGTGGCATATCACGCTGGGAACCTGGATCAAGGATTATGTATTTTATCCCATCGCCATGTCCCGGACATTCGGCAGACTGGGAAAGCGGGCAAAGGACAGGCTTGGAAATCACATTGGCAGGACATTGCCCGCAGGCATCACCTCAGTCATTACCTTTATTCTGATCGGACTGTGGCATGATGTGACCGGATATTATTTTCTGTATGGTATCTGGCATGGGATGCTGATGGCATTGTCCAATCTGTGTGAACCGTTGTTTGAGAGATTCCGTACCTGTTTTGAAGTTCGGACAGAATGTTTAAGTTACAGATGGATGCAGAGACTGCGTACTTTTATGATTGTGACTGTGGGAGAATATTTTTCACTGGCGACAGGCATGGCGGCGCTGGGCATTATGTTCCGGCAGACGCTGTTGCATTTTGAATATTCCTCCCTGTTTCTTGGCATCCTGAATTATGGACTGGACGGCAAAGACTGGCTGGTACTGGCCGCCGGTGTGCTGGTGCTGATCTGTGTCAGCATGAAGCAGGAGAGTGGTGTGCGGATAAGGGAAGCTCTGGAGCGGCAGAATCTGTATTTTCAATGGCTTATGGTACTGGGAATCCTGCTGACCACCGCGGTGTTTGGTGTGTATGGGCCGGGATATGATGCGTCTGCGTTTATTTATGGGGGATTTTAAATGTCTGAGACAGGATTGAAAAGAGAACTGCGGCTGATCGATGTGTGGGGACTGGCACTGGGTGCCATTATCGGCTGGGGCTGTTTTGTACTGCCGGGAACCAGCTTTCTGCCCAAAGCCGGGCCGCTTGGCACCGCGCTGGGGCTTTTGCTGGGAGCGGTCATCATCGTACTGATCAGTTTAAGCTATGGATATCTGATTCAGAAATATCCGGTTTCCGGCGGTGAATACGAGTATGTGAAACAGGCGTTCGGAAAGAGGCATGCCTTTGTCTGCGGCTGGTTTATCGTATTGGCTTACTGGTCCCTGATCCCTTTAAATGCCACAGCCATTGCCATGATTGCCCGGTTTATCTTTCCGGGTGTGATACAGGTGGGAAAATTATATACGGTAGCGGGCTGGGATGTGTATCTGGGCGAGATCGGGGTGGCTTCTGCCTTTATCATATTGATCGGACTGGTCAATATCACAGGAGCCAGACGGGCCGGCAGGCTGCAGAGCATGATTGCGATTCTTCTGGTAGGTTCCATTGTGGTCACTACGGCAGGAGTCTGTATGACCGGGCCGGATCTGCGCAATCTGCAGCCGGGTTTTGGGGCATCCATGTCGCCGGTGGCAGGTATTTTTGCCGTGGTGGCGTATGCGCCTTATTGTTTTATCGGTTTTGACTGTATTCCCCAGTCGGCGGAGGAATATCGGTTTTCTCACAGGAAATCCACGGTGATTATGGTTTCGGCCATATTGATTGCGGCGGTTTTGTATATGGCGGTCAGCCTGGTAACGGCGGTGGTGGAGCCGTGGCAGGAGATGCTTGCATCAGAGCCTTTGTGGGCAACCGGCGCCATGATCGAAAAGGCGCTGGGGCGAGGGGGTGTATGGTGTATCGGCATTGCCATGCTCTGTGCCGTAACTTCGGGAATCAACGCTTTTTATCTTTCCACCAGCAGACTGATGTATGCTATGGCAAAGCAGAAGGCGGTGGCGAAGTCATTTGGCACATTGAATCCGAAGTATGCCACACCCGGCAGGGCGATTCTGTTCAGTATGGCGCTGGCGCTGATTGCACCCTGGTTTGGGCGGCAGGTGCTGGTCTGGATTACAGACATGACTGCGGTGGGCGGTGCAATGGCATTTTGCTATACCACGGCCGCGGCCGGTGTGCTGGCGGGCAGGAACGGGGATAAGAAACAGAGCGTTCTTGGATTTGCAGGCTGTCTGGCGGCATCTGTATTTCTGATACTGTCCTTTGTGCCGGGGATGCCAGGATTTTTGTCGGTGCCTTCCTTTGTCTGTCTGTTTCTGTGGATTTTTGCCGGAGTGATCGCTTATATGAGAAGGGAGAAGTAAGGGATGAAAAGGAAAAGGGAAACGATTCTGTTTCATGCGGATGATTACGGAGCCAGTCCGGAGATTTCAAAACAGATACTTTCCTGCTGTCGGAAGGGTGCGCTGAATTCCCTTAGTGTGCTGCCCAACAGCCCTCATCTGGAGGCATGTATGGATCTGCTGGCTCCTTACAGGCAGAGCCTGCAGATCAGCATTCATCTGAATCTGGCAGAGGGATCGTCTGCGGCAGGGGCAGAGCAGGTACCGCTTCTGGTGGATGGACGGGGGATGTTTTCCATTTCTTTTCTGAAGCTGCTTCTGCTTTCTTTTACAGGGAAACGAAAGGAACTGAAACGCCAGTTAAAGGCAGAGATGCGGGCGCAGCTTGTCCGTATGCTGCCCTATGTGGAAACACTCAGACTGGACAGTCATCAGCATTATCACATGATCCCGATTGTACTGGAAAGTATTCTGGAAACGGTCAGCGACCTGCACAGGGAGATCGCTTTTCTCAGGATACCGGCAGAACCGGTACTGCCTTTTCTGCTGCATCCTTCCCTGTATCTCACCTACCGGCCTGTGAATCTGGTAAAGCAGACAGTGCTGAGGGTTCTGTATGGAATGGACAGAAGGCTGCTGGCTCCTTACCGGAAAAACAGTGCCGTTTTTTTCGGCATCCTGCTGAGCGGACGGATGGATCTGGAACGGGTTGGCAAATTACTGCCGTCATTTCTGCGGATCGCAGAGAGAAAAGGGATGCCGCTGGAAGTGCTCTGCCATCCGGGCGGAACGGCAGATGCGGATACACTGATGGACCCGGATAACCGGGACTGTGCCGGCTTTTATACGTCGGCGGGAAGAAAAGCGGAGCGGCGGATGCTGATGGAGATAGAGGAAAGGCTGCCGTGAGATTCTAGGCTCTGCGTTTTTGCCCCAGCAGGAATGGGAAAAAGCGGCGGATGATTTCACAGGGCAGGATGAGCAGGTACAGGAGTATGACGATTTCTGCCATTGCAAGCAGCAGGTTGACAGGATCCAGGGAGGAGATAAGGCCTGCTTTGGTAAACAGTACGGTAAAGAGCCGTTTGGGTTTGCCGTGAAAGGCAAAATACATCAGAGAGTTCCGGCCTGCATAGCAGATGGGACGAAACGGCATAAGGAGCTGTACGGCCTGGAGGCAAAAGACGGCGCCGGACAGCATAATGATCAGATAGAACAGTGGCGAGCGGCCGTAGTCATAAAAGTTAATATGAGTATCCGGATAGATTGCAAAGCAAAGCAGGCTGGCGCAGACAAAGAACAGAAAGGTCAGTGCCAGTGCTTTTTTTGTTTTCAGGAAAGTCAGTCTGCCCTCATACAAACGATAGCCGTAACCGATGGCCATATAAAAACAGCCGGCGCCCCACATCTGGATGTGCCAGGGCAGATCCGGACCGTCTGTCATGGTGTAAATCATACCCGCTGCCAGCAGAAAGGGCTGCAGGGAAAAAAACAGTATCCGGTTTGGCAGCATTTTTTGCAGCAGAAAAAAGAGAAGGGTCACGGCGAACATACAGGGAAAGAACCACAGACCGTCATTCTGCCCTCTGATCTGGAGGAAGAGATTACGGAACTGGAGAGCCAGCGGTTCCTGCTCCGAAAAGGTCAGAATCTGCGTCAACAGGATATTAAAGCTGGCAAATACCAGCCAGGGCCATAAAAGGGTGCGGCATTTTTTCAGAAAAAAAGGCTTCAGGGCAGATTCTCCGCGAAAGGTGTATCCGGCGGCCAGAAAAAAAGCAGACAGAAACAGGGGAGAGATAAAGTTTTTTGCAGCCGGAGGCGCAAATTCTATATGTGAGAACATCATCATACAAATGGCATAGCCTTTTAACGCATCCACCCATGCAATTCTATTTTCCATAATACGTCTGTTCCTTTCTTCCCTTATTCTGCGTGTTCAATTTTGATTACTACGGTATCGCCAAAAGCTGCCATACTGCTCTGGGCAGGCCAGCAGTCCATTGCCTGAAAAGTGTCGGAAGTCTGGATGGCGGATTTTTCCTCATCGCTGCAAGGCTCCAGGGAAAGGCCGAAATAGGTGTCCATCATGGCACAGAAGTGGGCCTGTTCCGAGATCAGATAGCTGTCCCGCACCCCTGCCATAGCCGGGGGCAGATTGAGGGAAATGGTGTCAAAATCCTCAAAATGGCCGATGATACAGAGCTTGTCCAGGGTTTCATAATTTTCCAACTGTTCGATGCGGTCGGTCATGCGGCCGACCAGCGCAAAGGTTTTTTCATTGGCAGATGTCAGATACAGATAACTGATGTTGGCAATCAGTGAAAAATTAAGTACAGTCACTGCGGTCAGCAAAAAACAGCTCCAGGTAAGAAGCAGGGCAGAGACTGGCCTGTCTGCCTGTGCCTGTCTGCTCTGACGGTTTGTGTCCGGGATTTGGGACATGGGGACACAGAGCAGTACGGGCAGGATGTAGAGCAGGCTGAAGCCGGCATACATCAGCATATAGTATCTGACCTGTGGGGAGAGAAAATAAATCATGGAGCATACAAAGGGCATGGAAGCAAAGCAGAGAAAGATCATCCCCAGCCTGCCGGGAGTTTTGTAAAGCTGCCGTTTCCATAAAAGCCATGCAGACAGCGCCGCCAGCAGCAGAAACAGCAGCAGATTCAGCAGTTTGAACAGATTGAACCGGTCCAGCGGCCCAAAGAAGAAATAGGCAAAATCTATCAGACAGTTCCGGGCGGCATCCAGGATGCCAGGGCCGTCCGGCAGCGTCATGTCGGAAATGCCATTGTAGTCGCTGGCGGCGATGCCCTGCAGCCCGGACAGCAGACGGACAAAGAGCAGGTACAGGGCCGTACCGGCGGCGCCCATGATAAGGAAACGGAGCCACATGCTGAAAAGAGATTTCAGCGGGTCTGTTTCCCATACGAGCCGGAGAATACTCCAGGTAAGAATCAGCATAACGGCATAGGAAATATAAGCCTGATAGCAGCCGTAGGAAAAGGCCAGCAGCAGCATACCGCCCAGAAAGCCCCTGCGGTATCTGACGGTAATCAGCACGGCCAGCACAGCGGTGAGCTGGGCCAGAAAATAACCGTCCGCTGTGTACATATAGGCAAACGTACCGGCAACAGAGGGAAAGGCCACAGTCAGTCCGCAGATAAGACAAATGGCTGTTCTGCTGCGCAGAGAGAACAATTCTGTCAGACAGACACAGGTAAGGCTCAGATAGAGCAGAGACAAAAGCCCGTTGACCCACTGCAGATCATAATAAGAGCTGATGCCGCAGGACAATGAAAGAAAGATCCGTCCCAGAGCGGTTTTATTTTGGCTGTCATGGAAATTATAAACCGAATCCCATGTGATCAGGTGATTGGCCAGCCGGTAAAAGTGCACCAGTAGTCCCATACAGAAGGCAGAGCAGAAGGCGAAGCGCCATTCCTGCCTCAGGTTTTGCTTGATTTTGTTCAACAATGTATCCGGGTACATGGAAATCTCCTTTTTTTAAATTATCGCCTGCTGACCGGTATTTTTATCGGTACTTCTTATTAGTATTCAGAAAATGCAGTATATTTAGTCCCTCTGATTCCATTTTCAATTCCGATGTTCATTTTACCACTGCCTGTTTCAAGATTCAACAACAAGGGGAATTTGTGCGTCCCACTTTCCGGTAAAAGTTGTCAATTATTTCAGTATGTAGTATAATTTTAATAATTACGTGCACCAATAAGAATGAGGAAAACACCATGCAGATTGAGCGGAGAAGCAAAATAACAGAACTATACGGTATCTTACTGACAGACTGTCTTTGCGTCATTCTGTCTTATCTGCTTGCGCTTTTTATCCGGTACGGGACACTGGGAGAACCTCATCACCGGAACACGTATCTGCTGGTCTGTGTCTGGATACTGCTGTTTACGGTATTGTACGATACGTTAATCGGCAGCGGCCGGAATTTTCTCCGCAGAGGCTACTATGTGGAAGCCAAATCGGTGGTCAAGCAGGTAGCGGGAATGGTAATTTTTCTTGGGTGCATTCTTTTTTTTCTGAAAGAGGCGGAAAATTTTTCCAGACTTGTATTCGGTTATTTTATCCTGCTGGAAGGCTTGAGTATGTTTGCCGCCCATTGTCTGTTGAAGAAATATCTGCGTGCCCATTACCGGACGGACAGAAGCAGTACGAAAGTGATGGTGATTACGGACTATGCCAGCGGGGAAAAGCTGATTCCCCTTCTGACGGCAGGGGCGGATTATGACTGTGAGATATCGGCAGCCGTGATCTGGGACCGGGATATGACCGGCGAGAAGGTCGGGGGCATCCGGGTGGTGGCGGACGGCCCGCATGTGATTGAGGTGGCCAAAAGTATGCCGATGGACGAGGTATTCCTCCATCTGCCTGAGGTGGGCAAGGGAACGCTGCGGCAGCTTATTATGGATCTGGAGGCAATGGGAGTGAGCTGTCATTATAACATCGGGATAGCGGAGGCGGAAACAAAGGGACAGAGCATCGGGGAATTTGCCGGCTTTACCGTGATTACCTATGCCATTCATCCGATGGACAACAGAAGAGGCTTTATCAAACGGCTCATGGACATTGGGGGAAGTCTGGTGGGGCTATTGCTGACCGGGCTTTTGTATCCGTTTGTGGCGCTGGCCATCCGGCTGGACTCCAGGGGGCCGGTGGTTTTTTCCCAGGTACGGATCGGAAAAAACGGACGGCGTTTCAAAATCTATAAATTCCGTTCCATGTATACGGATGCGGAGGAACGGAAAAAGGAACTGGAAGCACAGAATGAGATGCAGGGGCTGATGTTTAAGATGGAGGATGATCCCAGAGTGACAAAGGTGGGAAAATTCCTGCGTAAGACAAGTATAGACGAGCTGCCCCAGTTTCTGAATGTGCTGAAAGGGGATATGAGTCTGGTGGGGACAAGACCTCCCACGGAGGACGAATTTGCCAGGTATACCCCTTATTACCGCAGGCGGCTCTGTATGACGCCGGGACTGACCGGGCTGTGGCAGGTCAGCGGCAGGAGCGATGTGGAAAACTTTGACGATGTGGTAAGGCTGGATTTGCATTATATAGATCACTGGTCTTTGAGTCTGGATATCAAGATACTGCTTCAGACGGTATTTGTGGTACTGTTCGGAAAAGGAGCCAAGTAAAGCATGAATGGAAAAATACTGATTATCGTGGAAAATCTCCCCGTTCCCTTTGACACCAGGGTGTGGCAGGAGGCGACGACGCTGGTGGAAAACGGCTATACCGTATCCGTTATCTGCCCAAAGGGCAAGGGATATGAGAAGGAGCAGGAAACCATATCCGGTGTGCATATTTACCGGCATGATCTGCCTGCGGAGGGCAGCGGGCCGATTGGATATGCAAAAGAGTACGGCAGTGCGCTGTACCACGAGCTGCGGCTGGCAAAAAAGATTTATAAGAAGATCGGCTTTGATGTGATCCACGGCTGCAATCCGCCGGATGATATTTACATGGTGGCGTCCCGGTTCCGGAAGTATGGGGTCAGATATGTGTTTGACCATCACGACATCTGCCCGGAGCTGTTTGAAGCCAAGTTCGGAAAGAAAAAGGGCCTGCTCTATCGGACACAGACCTGGCTGGAGCGAAAGACATATCAGAACGCCGCATTTGCTTTTGTGACCAATGAGTCTTATCGTCAGATCGCCATAGAGAGGGGCGGCATGGCCCCTGAAAAGGTATATGTGCTGCGCAGCGGTCCCAAGCTGGAGCGTCTTAAAATACAGCCGCCCAAAGAAGAGCTGAAAGGCGGCAGGCGTTATATGGTAGGCTATCTGGGAGTGATCGGAAAACAGGAGGGAATCCCCTATCTTCTGGAGGCGGCCAGATATCTTCGGGAAGAGATGAAGCGGGACGATATCTGCTATGGCATTGTAGGGGGCGGCACTTCGCTGGAAGAGCTGAAAGCGCTTTCCGCTTCTATGGGGCTGGACGATATTGTCACCTTTACCGGCCGGGCGCCGGATGATGTGATGCTGGACTATTTAAATACGGCTGATATCTGTGTCAATCCGGATGAATACAATCCGATGAATGACAAATCCACCATGAATAAGGTGCTGGAATATATGGCACTGGGCAAACCCATTGTGCAGTTTGACCTGACAGAAGGCCGGTTTTCGGCCAGAGAGGCTTCGCTGTATGCAAAGCCCAATGATGCGGTGGATATGGCGAAAAAGATAGCGGAATTGTTGGACAATGAGGAAAAAAGAAAACAGATGTCAGCTTTCGGACGCAGACGTGTGGTGGAGGAACTTTCCTGGGAGCATACGAGCAAAGCGCTGCTGGAAGGCTATCGGGCATTTTTTGAAGGAGAAATCAAGTGAGAATCAGTATATTTGGAATGGGATATGTGGGCTGTGTGGGCGCAGCCTGCTGTGCAAAGCTGGGACATCATGTGATCGGTGTGGATGTATCGGAGCATAAGACAGCGCTGATCAACAGCGGAAGGCCCACGATCATTGAACAGGACATTGAAGCGCTGGTAAAACAGGCTCATGAGGAAGGCAGGCTGGAGGCTACCACGGACAGCGCCTATGCGGTGATGCATTCCGAACTCTCGTTTATTGCAGTGGGGACCCCCAGCAGCCGGGAAGGGCATCTGAATCTGGAGTATATCTATAAGGTGGCAGGTCAGATCGGGGAAGCGTTGCGGCAAAAGGAGGAGTTTCATATCGTAGCGGTCAGAAGTACCGTTCTGCCGGGTACCAACGCCAGAATCGGCGAGCTCATTGAAGAGGCTTCCGGACGGAAGCGCAACCAGGACTTTGCAGTGGTATCCAATCCGGAATTTCTGCGGGAGGGGACTGCCGTCCATGATTATCTGAATCCGCCCCTGACCCTTGTGGGAGCGGACAATGACAGGGCGGTGGAGAAGATGCGCCTGCTGTATCGGGACATTCCCGGAGAATTTATAGCCACAGAGATCAAAGTGGCGGAAATGATGAAATACATCAACAATACCTATCATGCTTTGAAAATCGTATTCGGCAATGAGGTGGGAAATATCTGTAAGGCGCTGGATGTGGACAGTCATAAAGTAATGGAGATTTTCTGCAAGGACAGGCAGCTCAATATTTCCCCCTATTATTTCAAACCGGGTTTTGCCTATGGCGGCTCGTGTCTGCCCAAGGATTCCAAAGCGCTGCGCACGCTGGCCAGAGATTATTACATTGATGTGCCGGTGATCAACGCCATCGAAGAGAGCAATGAGATACAGAAAAAGAACGCGGTGCGTATGATTGTGGAAAAGGGCAGAAGAAAGGTCGGGATACTGGGCCTGAGTTTTAAGGCAGGCACGGACGATCTGCGGTGCAGCCCTATCGTGGATGTGGTGGAAGCGCTTTTGGGGAAAGGGTTTGAACTGCGCATCTATGATAAAAATGTAAAGCTGTCGGAAATCACAGGCACCAACAGAGATTTTATAATGGCCAAGATCCCCCATCTGCAGCATTTTGTATATGATGATCTGGCAAAGGTGGCAGAAGAGTCGGATGTGCTGGTAGTGACCAACAAAGAACCGGAATTTGCATCATTGCCGGAAACTTATCCGGGCAAGATCATTGTGGATCTGGTGCGGGCATGGGAGAGGGTGGACTATGCCGGCAATTATGAGGGTATTTCCTGGGGCAATATCAATACCAATGCCGGACAGAATCAGGCGATGGAGCGGGATATGGCGGCAACGGACTTCTGAACGCCGGGCGCCTGCGAATGTGTGCGGCAGGAGGGGAGAAAAGAACCATGGGGGATAAATTGTTTGCAGCACAATAAAAGGAAATACGGCGGAACAGGGTATGAATGTAAAATGGTATTGGAACCGCCTGCGGGCTATGAGCAGGGAAGAAATTTTGTGGAGGATCGCACAGAAAAAGCTGGAGCTGGCAGAGCGGAAAACCTTTGGAAAACAGCATAGCATGGTGACGGCAGGCGTCTTTGACCCGGAAAAGGAAAGCCTGCGTTTTCATGAGGACCGGCTGCCTGTGGCAGAGGGATCAGGCCCGGCCGGGAAAGCCGGTTCTGTGAAGGGACGGATGCCTGGGAGCATTACCCTCTTGGGCGGTTATACCTATGCGGATTATAAAAAGGACTGGCATGCCGGGTTTCAGACAAGGAACAGGTGGCCGCTGGTATTTTCCTATGATCTGCCCTACAAACAGAGGGATGAAATCGGTGATGCCAGAACCAACTGGGAGCTGAACCGGCATATGCAGTTTGCCCTGCTGGCCTGGGGATATCTGCAGAGCGGAGAGGCTGCTCTTTTGACAGAGCTGTGGGAGCTGTTCCAGGACTGGAATGCAAACAATCCGTTTCTGCAGGGGATTGCCTGGACCAGTGTCATGGAAGTGGCCATCCGGGACATCAACTGGATCTATACGCTGGGGTTTCTGCGGCGGGCGCAGTCAAAATATGCAAATGTGTCCGGACAGACTGAAACAAAAGCAGACGCAGGTGTAGAGATAGAGGCATTTTGCAAATTGCTGCAAAATGGCATCATCAATATGACAGACTATATTGCGTCCCATTTTTCCCGTTACTCATCTGCCAACAATCATGTCATCGTGGAAGCGGCAGCGATGGGGATGGCCGGACTTGTAATGGACTGTGAGATATGGTATGAGACGGCATTTTCCATATTGCAGTATGAAATCGGACGACAGAATTACAGTGATGGTGTAAACAGAGAAGTGTCGCTGCATTACCAGTCTTTTTTTATGGAAGCGGTCGGGCTGCTGGCATTGACTATAAAAGTCAATAAAATGCGTATTCCCCAGAGCTGGAGGAACACCCTGTGCAAAATGAGCCGTTATGTATCCGACTGCCGGGGGGCGTATGGTGAAACGGTGGTCTTTGGGGATGACGATGAAGGGAAAATACTGGATTTGCAGGGAAAGACATGGGAGAAGAAAAGAGATCATTATGCCTATGTGCTTCAGTTGATGGGACTGGTCCTTCCGGAACGGTATACAGATACAGTGACAGACCAGACATTGCTCGCCATAGTGCCGGAAAATATCAGGCGGGGGATGACGGCAAAACCCTGCTATAAAAAACACCGGAATGTCTGCTATGAGGAGGGCGGCGTGAGCCTGCTCAGGAGCCGGGACAAACGGGTATTGATCGGCATTGATCACGGAGAGCTGGGATTTGGGAGCATTGCGGCCCACGGACATGCGGATGCCCTTTCCTTTCAGATGTACCTGGAGGGGGAGCCGGTATTTGCCGATGCAGGCACCTATATCTATCACATCGATGGAGAAAGCAGGAACTGGTTCCGCAGCACCCAAAATCATAATACGATTACGATAGACGGAAAAAATCAGTCGGAAATGCTGGGGGCTTTTCTGTGGGGCAGACGGGCGCAGACTAGGCTGGTGGGACACAATCTGGAGACTGTGAATGCGGCGGACGGCAGAGAGACGGAAATATGCCGGGATGACTTTTATGTGGAAGCAGAGCATGACGGCTATGATCCGGTGATCCACAGAAGGAAATTCGTGTCAGATGGAACAAGCTGTCTGAAGATTTACGACAGTCTGCTGGAGGTGGAGACAGAGACGGACTATGGTCTGCATTTTTTGCTGGGAAACGGCTGTACCCTCACAGAGAAGGCGTTTGGCTGTTATGAAATCCTGACTTCAAAAGGCAGCAGTCTGCGGATACGGATAGAAGCGCCCCAGGCGGTGATTTCGATAAGGGATGCATGGGTGTCCGGAGAATACGGACTGCGCAGTGGCACAAAACAGATCCGGGCGAACGGAAAGACCAGTCGGGATGTGACGCTGGTGACCACGATAGAATGGGAGGACGGCAATGCTGTTTAATTCGCTGGATTTTTTATGGTTTTTTCCGGTGGTGGTGGGCCTGTATTATGTTGTTCCGCAAAAGCTGAAAAATATATGGCTTCTACTGGCCAGCTATTATTTTTATATGTGCTGGAATGCCCGGTATATCCTGCTGATCGTCTTTTCCACAATTGTGACTTATGGATGCGGACTGCTTCTGGAACGGGAGTCGGGAGAAACGGATGAAAACAGGAAAAGGCTCAGGAAAAAGTGTTATGTGGCCGCCGGCCTGTTTCTCAATCTGTCCCTTTTATTTGTGTTTAAATACTGGAACTTTACAGCCGGAAGTCTGAACTGGCTTTTGCAGAGAATGGGAATTACAGAGCAGGTGCCGCAGTACCATCTGCTTCTGCCGGTGGGGATTTCGTTTTATACCTTTCAGGCGTTGGGCTATACCATTGATGTGTATCGGGAAGAAATCAGGGCGGAAAGGAATTTTATACAGTATGCTCTGTTTGTTTCATTTTTCCCACAGCTTGTGGCAGGGCCTGTGGAACGGGCAGGAAATCTGCTGCGCCAACTGAAAGAAGGGCATCCATTTTCCTATGACCGGGCGCGGGAAGGGGTGCTTTTGATGATCTGGGGTTATTTTCTGAAACTGGTGCTGGCAGACCGGATTGCCATTGTGGTAGATACCATATATGGAGATTACGGAACATACGGAGGCGTGTATCTGCTTGTGGCTACTGTATTGTTTGCCTTTCAGATATACTGTGACTTTGCCGGATATTCCACCATAGCCGTAGGCGGAGCCACGATTCTGGGCTTTACGCTGATGGAGAACTTCAATGCGCCCTATCTGGCGGTGAGTGTGTCAGATTTCTGGCGAAGATGGCATATCTCTTTATCCACCTGGTTTCGGGATTATATGTATATACCTTTGGGCGGCAACCGGAAAGGCAGCGTCCGCCGCTATTGCAATCTTTTGCTGGTTTTCTGCGCCAGCGGACTCTGGCATGGCGCAGAATGGACTTTTGTGATCTGGGGAGGGCTGAATGGTCTTTATCAGGTGGCGGGAAGGCTGTTGAAGCCGGCCGGAAAAAGGATCAGGGAGATTTTGCAGTTAAAGGAGAACAGCCTGTCCCACCGGTTTGCCAGGGGAGTGATTACCTTTGCTCTCATTGATTTTGCATGGCTCTTTTTCCGGGCACAGAATATGACAGAAGCGGTCAGCATACTAAAAAGTATACTGACAGTTCATAATCCCTGGATTTTATTTGACGATTCTCTGTATGGGCTGGGATTGTCTGCCAAAAGTTTCCGTATCATTCCCGTTGCTCTGGGGATTCTTCTTTTTGCAGATGTGATGAAATATAAGGGAATCTGTATCCGTAAGATTATTTTGCAGCAGGATTATTGGTTTCGCTGGCTGACGATTGTGGGAAGCATTTTATTGATTTCTCTGGTGGGTATATGGGGAAGCGCTTATAATGCGGCGGATTTTATTTATTTCCAGTTTTAGAGGAAGGATTGGTTATGTGGGCATGATACATAAGCAAAACAGAAATCGAATCATCAGCGTATGCATGGTCTGCTGTCTGCTTGTGTGTGGGTTCAGATATCTGATGCGTCTGACCGAGAGGAAGGGCGGCAGAGATATGACACAAGAGCTGTATGACAAGGGAGAGGAATACGATGTGCTGTTTGTCGGGAGCAGTCATATGATTATGGGTGTCTCCCCTATGCAGCTCTGGCATGAGCAGGGAATCCCTTCTTATAACATGGGAAGATGGGGACAGTGGCTGCCGCAGAATTATTATGCATTGGAGGATGCGCTTGCCTATGCGCATCCGAAACTGGTGGTTATTGATATGCTGTATTTTGGAGAGGACCGGATCGGCTATACCAATGATACAGCATGGAACAGCAGTGTACATGAGGTATTTGATACCATTCCGCTGTCTGTTGACAAGATCAGGGCCATTCAGGAACTGTATCCGGAGGATGAAAAGCAGCGGGAGGGGTTTTTATTCAAATATTCTTATTATCACAACCGCTGGGAAGAATTGACAGAAGGAGACTTTGCCCGTCAGAGCGGCTATGGAGTCCAGAAGGGCGGAAGTCTGGATGCCAGAGTGGTACAGCCCCAGAGCTATGAGAGGATTCCCGCTGACCGGATGCCTGAGGAGAGAACACTGGGAGAAACCTATGTCAACAGGATGGTGGATCTGTGCGGGGAAAAGGGGATTCCGGTGTTGCTGGTATATATACCCCATCCTGCTACGGAGGCTCATCAGATGGGAGCCAATGCGGTATACCGGTATGCACAGGAGAAGGGAGTTCTCTATCTTAATTTTCTGGATTTGGATGTGGTGGATTTTCAGACCGATCAGATGGATGAAGATTCCCATCTGAACGCGCTGGGAGCCAGAAAGGTGACCACATATCTGGGGAACGTGATTCGGACTTATTATCAACTGGAGGATAAACGGGCAGACCCGGCTTATGCGGACTGGAATCAGGCTTATCAGGAATTTTATCAATTTAAGGTGGACATGCTGGATACACAGACAGAACTAAAAAGCTATCTGATGCTGTGCAATGACAGCGATTTTATGGTAAAGGTGGTTGCAAGGCCGGGGCTGGCGTTATTGGAAGATCCCACGATACAGAAACTGCTGGATGGTGTGGACAGTGTGGTGGTTACGGATGCGGATCTGGGTACCAATGTGGGGGTCTATATCCAGGTGGAAAACAGGGAAACCGGAGAGGTGGTAAGCTGTAAAAACTTTGCGGATATGGTTTCTGTTCCGGAAGCAGAGGTGTATAAAAATGAGTGATGTCAGAGTATTGATGATAGGGGCAGGCAGAGATGTACGGGGCGGCGTATCCAGTGTGGTGAACAGCTATTATGAGGCAGGGCTGGATACTATGTGCGAGCTGACTTATCTGCCTACAATGGAGGACGGCTCAAAACTCAGAAAGATGTTTGTGGCAGCGGGGGCACGGCTTTCCTTTGAACGGCTGGTGCGGCGCTGTGATATCCTTCATGTGCATATGTCGTCAGACAACAGCTTTTACCGTAAGGCAATGTTTATCCGTAAGGCATATAAAGAGAAGCGGAAAATCATCATCCATATGCATGGCAGTACCTTTGACCTCTTTTATAAGGAAAGGTGCAATGACAGACAGAAACAGGAAGTCAGAGATATTTTTGCTATGGCAGATGCGGTGATAGCCTTATCGGAGGACTGGAAGGCATTTCTGGCCGGTCATATCTGTAAAGAAGAAAAAATACAGGTGTTATACAATGCAGTGCCATTGCCGGAGGCATTTGAAAAAGACTATCACAGCCGGGAAATCCTGTTTTTGGGCAGACTGGGACAGCGGAAAGGCGCCTATGATCTGATTGAAGCCTTGCCGGAGCTGTTGCGCCAATATCCGGACGCCCATGTGTATTTCGGCGGCGACGGCGAACGGGACAGGGCGGAGGGGCTTTGCCGGGAGAGGGGCATCGCAGACCGGGTGACATTTGTGGGATGGGTCAGGGGCGCGGAAAAAGAGCGGCTTTTGAAAACTTGCAGCATCTATGCGCTTCCTACTTACCATGAAGGAATGCCCATGTCCGTACTGGAGGCTATGTCCTATGGGATGGCGGTGATATCCACCTACACAGGAGGGATTCCTCATATCATAACAGACGGAAAAAACGGACTCCTGTGCCAGGCCGGAGACAGAGAGGCTCTGAAAGAGCTGCTGGCCCAGGCCCTGTCCTCCCACGAACGGCGCAAAGAGCTGGGCATGGAGGCAAGAGCGGTAATTGCAGAGCGGTTTGATGTTCATGGGAATCTGGAGAAGCTGACGGCGCTGTATGATAGACTGCGGGCATAAGAGTTTCTAATTGTTGTGGCGATTTTCGTGACAGGCGTGCAACCGGTTTCTATGCGCCGTCCAGGCGCAGAAGCAGAAGGGTTCATTCCTTTCGGAATTGTGTAATAGCTGAAACTGGGTTAATAAATATACATTGCGGGCAGCAGGAAAGATTTTATAATCAAGTAGATAAATCGGTATACGGAGGATAAAAATATGCAGTCAATCATTGTAGTATTCAATCCGGGAAAACTTGAAAATGCTGATATGGATTTGAGATATTCTGTACCAGACCGTTTTTTCCCAGGCAATAATTACAGTTTGCAAGGGTGTTAAGGAACTGTTCAAAAATAACTTTTAATATTGCTTGTCTTTTTCTCCGACAGCACCACTCAAAATCAGTAATAATATGCAGGAATATGTATGATACTTCAAGTATTATACAGTAAAAAATTTCGTGGTGTAACTGTCAGACTGCCGGATACACACACAACAAAAGAAAATTGTAATTTCAGGAAAATAGTGCTATGATAGCATGAATAGTGTATGGAAGTAGGAATGGAATGGAAATCATTTTTGTAACCTCTGCGCTGCATGGCGGCGGTGCGGAGCGGGTGCTGACCACTCTGGCCAATCGGTTTGCCGGTCAGGGGGATCGTGTGACCATATTGATGACGGCAGGGGATGAGGTGGTATATCCGCTTCATCCAAAGATCGAAGCAGTTTCCATCGGACAGGCCTCTCATGGGAATCCGGCGGTGCAGATCAGGCGGCTGTTTCAGATACGGAAATTTTTCAGGGCGCACAGAAAGGCTTATATTGTTTCTTTCAGCACCACCATCAATCTGTTTACCGCGCTGGCATCTCCGGGGCTGAAAAACCGGGTGATTCTCTCGGAGCGGAACGATCCGAATCAGTGCGGCTATGCATGGCTTCGGAATTTGCTGTATCGGCTGGGAGACGGTTTTGTGTTTCAGACAGAGGAAGCAAGGGACTGTTTTCCGGTGTTTGTCAGGGAGAAGAGCGCCGTGATCCCCAATCCGATCCGCCGGGATCTGCCGGAGGTTTTTACGGGGCGGCGGGAAAAAAAGATTGCGGCGGTGGGCAGGCTGGAGCCGCAGAAAAACCACAGGCTACTGCTGGAGGCATTTGCCGCATTCCACAAACGGTATCCGGAGTATACTCTGCATATTTTCGGAGCAGGCGCTTTGGAGCAGGCGCTGGATGAGCGGAGAGCGGAGATGAAACTGGAAGATTGTGTGATACTGGAAGGATTTCATCAGGATATTCTGGAAAGAATAAGGGCATGCAGTATGTATGTGCTGTCCTCAGATTATGAAGGGATCTCCAATTCTCTCATGGAGGCGATGGCGCTGGGGATTCCCTGTATTTCCACCAATTGTCCGATCGGCGGTTCCGCCATGTGCATCACGCACGGGAAAAACGGGCTGCTGGTGCCTGTGGGAAATGCGGATGCACTGCAGGAGGCGATGGAGCGGCTGGCGGCGTCATATGCAGCCGGGGACGGGTTTGCAGAAAAAATCGGAAGAAATGCCGCAGAGATTCGTGATACCTTTGCAGAAGAAAAGATAGCCGCCGGATGGCGGAGTTATATCGCGGGGGAGCGGTAGAAGGAGAGTGGCCGATGCGTGTGCTTTATGTTGCGCCCAGATATCATACCAATCAGATACCGGTGGTGAAAGGATGGCTGGATGAGGGGCATCAGGTTATGTTTGTCAGCCAGTTCCAGTCCACACCGGAGGATTATACGGTATTGCGGCCGGTGATACTGGGCTATCAGAAGCTGTCGGACTGGCTGATTCATACGGGGAGCAAGATCGTCCTGGGCAGAAAGCATACGAAAGAGCGGGAATATGCCTGGAAAATAAAGGCGGGACTGCCGCCCGTGCGTGAAATGAAACGGCTCCTGGAAACATTTTCTCCGGAGCTGGTGATCGTAAGGGAACGTTCCCTGTACAATGTACCGTTTGCAGACTATTGCAGGAGACGGAAGATTCCCTGCATCTTATATAATCAGAGTCCTGTGTGGGACCGGGCAGACCGGGATAAAGGGCTGGGCCATCGGCTGCTGATCAGTATGCTGCCCAAATATCGTATGACGCCGGTACTGGGGCAAAAGAGCGGCGATACGGTCAGGATGAAGGATACCTTTTATATCCCCTTTGTGATAAGCCCCCGTCTGGCGCCTTCGGACAAGCCTGCCGCCGGGAATACCCTGCAGCTTTTGTGTGTGGCCCGTTATGAGAAACGGAAAAATCTGTTTATGCTGGTGGAAGCGGTTAAGGAGCTGCTGGGAGCTCATGATTTCCATCTGACGATCATCGGTGAGGCGACGGACGCGTCTCAGAGAGCTTATCTTTCCCGTCTGGAACAGACGATCAGGGAGTATGGCATGACAGAGCAGATTTCTCTGGAACAGAACTATACGATGGAAGAAATGTATCAGGCCTATGCAGGAGCTGATCTGTTTGTGCTTCCCAGTACGCGGGAGCGGGCCTCCATCTCCCAGTTGGAGGCTATGAGCTGCAGTGTGCCTGTGCTGTGCAGCGATACCAACGGAACCGCCTGTTATGTTTCCCAGGAAAGCAACGGGTGCTGTTTCAGGGACAATGATAAGGCGGATCTGCTGGCGAAGCTCAGGTGGATGATTTCGGACAGGAAAAGACTCCGGCGCATGGGAGAGCAGGCCTACCAGGATGTGATGGACCGGTATCAGTTTGCCGGGTATTATCAGGGTATTATGGAGATCGTAGACCGGGAAAGGCAAGAGAAGCGGACATGAACAATGTGAGAATGATAGAGTTTAAGGATATTGTGGATGAGAACAACAAAGAGCGCCCGATGGGGCATCTGACTCCCATTGAAAGCGGTCAGGATATTCCGTTTGAAATAAAGAGAATCTATTATCTGACCAGAGTGCCGGAAAATACGATTCGGGGGTTTCATTCCCATAAAGAGCTGCAGCAGGTGCTGCTGTGTCTGAATGGAAGAGTGACCATCAGTGTGGCCACGCCATATGAAAAGGAACTGATTACCTTGGACGATCCGGCCAGGGGCCTGTACATCGGGCCGATGATCTGGAGAGAAATGTATGACTTTTCGCCGGGCAGCGTGCTTGTGGTACTGGCTTCCCAGCATTATAACGAAGAAGAATATATCAGGGATTACCGGTCTTACTGTGAAATCGCACAGGAATATTTAAAGGGAGAATAAAAGCAGGCTATGAAAGTTGTGTTTAATGACTTTACCCCGATGCAGAAAGAACTGCAGGAAGAGATGTATCAGGCGTTTTCACGGGTGTATGAACGGGGCTGGTATATTGACGGAGCAGAGCGGCAGGCATTTGAAGAGGCGTTTGCATCCTATTGCCATACAAAGCATTGTGTGGGAGTGGGAAACGGACTGGAGGCCATCCGTCTGATACTGCAGGGAATGGGAATCGGAGCCGGGGATGAGGTAATCATACCCTCCGCTACCTTTATTGCAACGGCGCTGGCAGTCACTTATGTGGGGGCGGTGCCGGTGTTTGCACAGACAGATCTGCATACCTATACCATCCGCTGTGACAGTATAGAAGAAAAGATCACAAAACGGACGAAAGCCATCATTGCGGTGCATCTGTATGGACAGACCTGTGATATGGACCCGATTGTTGCCCTGGCACAGCGGTATGGCCTGAAAGTGATCGAAGATGCGGCCCAGGCCCATGGTGCATTGTATAAGGGACGCAGGGCAGGCAGCCTGGGGGATGCGGCAGCCTTCAGCTTTTATCCGGGGAAAAATCTGGGCGCTCTGGGAGATGCGGGGGCTGTGGTAACGGATGACCAGGCGCTGGCCGATCGGATCAGGGCGCTGGCCAATTATGGTTCCCGGCAGAAATATCATCATATTTATCAGGGAACCAATTCCAGACTGGATGAGCTGCAGGCAGCATTTCTGCTCTGTAAACTTCCCAGACTGGATGCGTGGAATGCCTGGCGCAGGGAGACGGCACAGCGGTATCTGACGGAAATTTGCAATCCGGCGGTACTGCTTCCCTCGGTTCCTTCCTATGCGGAGCCGGTATGGCATATTTTTGCACTCCGGACAGAAAAACGGGATGCTCTGGAGGCATGGATGAATCAGGCAGGCATCGGGACGACGATCCATTACCCTGTTCCCATCCATCTGCAAGAAGCATATGCGCATCTGGGCATTTCCAGAGGCATGCTGCCTGATGCGGAGACGATAGCAGAGGAAGAGCTGAGCATTCCGATGTTTTATGGGATCACCAGGAAGCAGGTGAGCTTTGTGATTGACAGAATCAACGCATGGCAGCCGTGAAATGGGAGAAAATAGAATGAAAATACTGTTAATGGGTGAATTCAGCGGATTTTATCTGAATTTGAAACAGGGACTGCAGGAGCTGGGAGCGGAAGTGACCCTGGCGGCAAACGGCGACGGATGGAAACAGATTCCGGGCGCGGATATGCCCCTGTTTTTTACGGGAAAAGCCTCTGCACCGGTGAAAATCGTAAAGAAGCTGATCGAACCTGTTCTGCAGAAGCGGCAGTTTTATGGGTATGATGTGGTGCAGCTTGTCAATGAGAATATTTTCCGGCCCTATATCAACAGCCATATGATACGGAAAATCAAACAGAACAGCGGCGCACTGTTTGTGAATGTGTCGGGGAACTGTTATTCGCTCTATCAGGCATGGCGGGATAAGAAGCTGGGATATTATACCTTTGACGACAATCCGGAAAAATATGATGCCTTTGTAAAGGGCGGGCTGCGCAGGTACATGATGCGCAGCACGGAAGAGTATGTGGATACGATTGCAGACGGCATTATCCCGATTATGTATGAATATGCGGTGGGAGTCCGCCGGCGGCCCAACTGCAGGCAGACCATACCACTTCCTTTCAATGCGGAAAAAACGGCCTACCAGATCAATAAGCAGCATGGGAAACTGGTATTTTATCATGGGATCCTCAGGGAAAAGGACAAGGGGACTGCGTTTATCCGGGAGGCGTTTTCGATCATTCAGCAGAAATATCCAAATGATGTGGAAATGCTGGTCTGCGGCAGTCTGCCTTTTCAGGAATATCTGGAGGTACTGCAAAAGACCAATGTACTGGTGGATCAGTGTAAGGAACACTGCTGGGGGCTGAACGCCTGCTATGGCATGGCGCAGGGAAAGGTGGTGCTGGGAGGCGCCTCCCGCAGCTCTCTGAAGGAATTTGGGCTGGAAAAAAGCCCGGTTCTCCACATAGGGCCAAATGTGGAGCAGATTGTCCGTCAGATTGAATATGTACTGGAAAACCGCAGCAAGATCGAAGAGTGGGGCTGGGAATCCAGACAGTTTGTGGAAACATTTCACAATCATATCCGGATCGCCGGACAGTATATGGATGTCTGGAAGGATTAAAGGAAGCGGTCAGGGATCCGCCTTTATGAACCGGAGCTGTGTGGAAAAGAATACCTTCTGACGGAGAGAATTGAGGATGGAGCGAAGCACGACAAAGTACAACAAAACCGGATATCTGATTCTGCTGGCTGTTATGGGCCTGCTTTTTGTGATGTCGGGCATCCGGCTGTTTCCTGACACAGTGAAAGTCCAGGTCCATTACAGTGATGAAAAGGATGTTGCGGTTTATCTGGTGAAGGGCAGTCTGGAAGAGCGGGATACGCCTGTATGGGAACTCTTTCATGGCGGAAATCTGGTGATTCCGATGAAGGTAAGTGAACTGGAAGGATTTCAGTCCATCCAGATCAAATTCCGGGACAGAGTACCGGGAGAGGAAATCGGCATCGACAGTATATGGATGGCGTTGGGGAATTTCTGTTTTTATGAAGGCAGTGTGGCTGATCTGCAGACGGTGGAACATGTTCATGTGGGAATTGGAAAAGAGAGCGGCAGGCTGGAAGACAGAGAGGAGGATCCTTTTATTCTGATCGGCAACCCGGCCCGGATGTTACAGGAAAAGCTGGGAGGGATCCTCTGCAGATATATTCTGGCATGGCTTATGGCATATCTGTTTTTGGCCATATTGCTCTACCGATGCAGAAATTATCTGATGCTTTGGATGGAGCATGGCATTTTGGCGCTGAAACAGCAGTGGAAGGAGCTGCTGCTTTTGCCGGTCTGTCTGTTGACCGGGTATGGCGTCGGGAGGCTGCTCTGGGTCTGCAATGACAACTGGCTGCATTTTAAGGAACTGCAGAATTGTGAAATCATAGTTTATACAGTGCTGATGGGTTTTGTGTTCTGGCTGATTCAAAAGCGTGTGGGCAGTACCGGATATGCGGTATGGGCCACGCTGATGGTGGGGGTGGTGCTGCTCTTGTCGGTCAAAGGACTGACCACCTTTCTGACGGCAGACGAGCATACTTCTTTAAAGGAACATGCCAAGCTGGATGAGGATATCCTGCGGCACTGGCTGGAGCAGAGCGGCCGGTTAAGCTATATGCTGACCGGTACCTTTTTCCATTGGTTTCCTTATGAATGGCTGGAGGCGGAAACCGGACTGGAGTATCAGCAGTTCGGAAAGCTGTTTCACTGGGCTGTGGGTGTCCTGGTTTTCTGGAAGGCCATTGACCTGGTCCAGACCCGGATTTTAAACCGGGATGGGAAAAGAGCATCCTGGCAGATAGCGGTTCATTATATCTGTCTGGCGGCAGGGGTGTTTTTACTGCCTTCTACGACGATCGCGCTGAAAAATTATAACTATGATCTGCTGTCTCTGTGTTTTGCCGTACTGGGGGCAGTTTATGCACTGATTGCCTTTCAGAACAGAAATGGCAGTGACGGGTGGAAAGCGGTTTTCTTTTCTTCTCTGGGATTGTTGGAAAAGGTTACGGTAGTGCCGATTCTGGCAGCGTCACTTGTGGCGCTTGCATTCGCTGCAGCAGAGAAAGAGAGTGGGAAGTCAAAGATCGGGGATATGGCAGCAGCATCCATAGCTGCGGCAGAAGGTATTGTTCTGTACACAGGGATTGTGCTTCTCAATCAATATTATGTGTTGGAATTACTGAAACAGGGAAAAGCGCCGATTCAGAAACTGCAGGAAGCGATGCATATGGCAGTAAACAGAATGCCGGTTTTAAATGGAGTGATTTTTTCCCTGACAGGAAATGCATATCTGTGGTGGCTGCTTTTTATGGTTGTAATGGTGGCGGCGTCCGCGGTTTCTTCTAAGATCCTGCACATTCTGTGTGAGTGGTATGAACAGAGAAAAGAACAGGCGGATGCTTTGAGCAGGACGGTTGTCTGCGCAGGCCTTGGTGCATTTTTGCTGCTGGGTCTGTTGTTTGCGTTCCTTCATGTGGAATATTCGGACGACAAACTAATCTATTTGTGCTATATTATCAAAAATTATCTGCTGACCATGCCCACTCTGCTGACAGCTTTTTCTGTTTTGCTGATCGTGGGAAGGAAGCGGTACGATGGCCCGGTCAGTACCCTTTGGTGTCTGCTGATCGCCACCTGGGTTTCCTTGCCTACGTATCTGTATCTGGTCAGGTGGAATCCTACCTGGCTGCGGTATCTGAATCTGTTTCAGGGTTTGTATGCCCTGCTTGTAACTGCAGCGGCTATGCCGGTTTTGTATCACCTGCTTCAGAAACGGCATGTGATCCTGGGAACGGTCTGTCTGGCCGGTGTTTTTCATGTATGCGAGACGGCGGGAAGCATGCCTGCATTCACATATTTTGCGCCCTGCTGGTATGGACTGACCGCAATCGGACTGGAGCCGGAAGAACAGGAAATGTGTGTGTATTGGGGAGACAATCGGGCAGTCCTGGGTCAGACGATTCTGGATTATTGTGAAAAAAACGGTATGGCAGAGGAACCGATTCAGATTTATTACGGTTATGTGCGGGGAACCTGGATCACACAGCCTCCTTTGGTGACCGTTGCGGATGAGGCATGGAATGAAGCGTATGGCGACTGTTCTTTGACAGAGAGAGATTTTTACGCCATTGATGTACAGTCTGTCTGGCGGGGAATGGTAAAGGACGGATGGCCTGAGGGGGTGGAACCGGTGATTACCGTCAGGTACAGAGGGTATGTACTGGCCAGAATATATCAGGGTTCACAGTTAAGGGAATATTTGGTATAATAAAGTGTTAAATAATGGAAAAGGCAGTTGCGGGTTATGAGACAATATCAAAAGTTATAGATCACGGAAAACGTGTGAGGAGGAAAGGGTATGTATAAGATATCCGTAGTGGTGCCTGTTTATAATGAAGAGGGCAATGTGGCGGAGCTGCACCGGGAAATTAAAGAAGTATGCGAAAAGAATGGATATACGTATGAAATTATCTTTATCAATGACGGTTCCAGCGATCAGACAGGAGAGGTCTGCAGACTGCTCAGGCCCTTGAAATATATTGAGCTACGGCGTAACAGCGGCCAGACGGCAGCTATGGATGCGGGGATCAAGGCAGCCAGATATGACTATATCGTGACGATGGACGGCGACCGGCAGAACGATCCGGCGGATATCCCGGAAATGTTGCGTTATCTGACGGAAAACGGATATGATATGGTGTCTGGCTGGAGAAAATACAGGAAAGATACCTTTATGAAACGGTTTGTTTCCAGAGGGGCCAACTTCCTGCGGTATGTTTTGGTGCATGACGGCATCCATGACAGCGGCTGTTCTCTGAAGGTCTATAAAAGGGAATGCTTTCAGGGCATCAATCTGTATGGAGAGCAGCACAGGTTTATCCCGGCGCTGCTGAAAATCAAAGGATTTACGGTGGGAGAAGTGGTGGTGCATCACAGACCCAGGATTTCGGGTACTACAAAGTACAACTGGAAACGTACCATCAAAGGCTTTGTGGATATGATTTCCGTTTGGTTCTGGAATAAATATGCGTCAAGGCCCCTGCACCTTCTGGGAGGCATCGGGTTTCTGTTTCTGGGGCTGGGAGGCGCCTGCGGCATCTGGTCAGTGCTGATCTTTCTGTCCGGCCAGAAGATGTCGAGAAATATTATGCCGCCTATGCTGACCATATTTTTCTGTATTTTAGGGCTGCTGATGTTTGTATTCGGTCTGATGAGTGAAATCCTGATGAAAATATATTTCGGAGTCCATTTGGACAGTCCCTACAGCATCAGGGAAACCTGGGAAAACGGAGAAGAATAAGGGCGGCTATGAAAATATTAATGGTTTCACATGAATATCCGCCCATAGGAGGCGGCGGGGCCAATGCATGTATGAATCTGGCTCATGAATATCGGGGACTTGGGCATGATATCACCATAGTAACGGCATGGTTTCCGGGACAAAAAGAACGCAGCAGGCAGGAAGGGCTGACGGTGATCCGTTTAAAGTCCAGGCGTAGATATAAGGAACACTGCGGCTTTGGAGAGATGCTGTCCTATCTGGGCATGGCGCTGCCCTGCGCGGCAGGGCTGCATAAAAAGGAGCAGTTTGATGTGGCAATGGTGTTCTTTGCCATTCCCAGCGGCCCCATAGGTTATTATCTGAAAAAGAGATACGGCCTGCCCTATATCATTCGTTTCGGCGGCGGGGATATTCCGGGATTTCAGGAACGTTTTACCTTTGTATACAAGCTGCTTGGCCCGTTTGAAAAAGCAATCTGGAGAAATGCGGATGCTTTGGTGGCCAACAGCAGAGGGCTGCGGGAGCTGGCAGAGAAGTTTGACCGGAAAAAAGAAATCAAAATCATACCCAACGGTGTGGACATAGACTTTTTCCGGGAGGCGTCGGGAGAGAAAACAGAAAAGAATGACTGTTTCCGGCTCCTGTTTGTATCCCGTCTGATCGAACGGAAAGGCCTGCAGTTTGTGATCCCTCAGCTTGCGGCCCTGCGGGATGCCTGCGGCGGGAATGTGAAGCTGACGATTGTGGGAGACGGCCCTTACAGGAGGAAGCTGGAGGAGATCGCTGCAGACTGCGGCGTATCGGACTGTATCCTGTTTGCAGGACAAAAGGATAAGGCAGAGCTTGCACATTATTATCAGACGGCAGATGTCTTTATCCTGCCTTCCCAAAAGGAGGGAATGCCCAATGTGGTGCTGGAGGCGATGGCCAGCTCTCTGCCGGTGGTGATGACACCCTGCGAAGGAAGCGAGGAGTTGATCGACGGCAATGGCTATGTGGCGAAGGCAGAGCAGTTTGGAGAAAAGCTGACCCGGCTGGCCGCGGATCGGGAGAGCAGGGAAGCGATGGGACGCAGAAGCGCAGAGCTGGTGCGTGAAAGATTTTTGTGGCGCAGTGTGGCAAAGCGGTATGAGCGCATTCTGGAGGCGGTTGCGGCAAAGAGGTAAGTATGTGTGGTATTTGTGGTTATAGTTCGGATAAGGGGATATCGGATGAAGCGCTGCGGGATATGAACGATACCATGTATCACAGAGGACCGGACGATTCCGGACTCTGGCAGGAGCAGGATGTACACGGCGCTGTGGGGCTGGCGCAGCGGCGTCTGTCTGTCTTTGACTTATCTTCAGCAGGACATCAGCCTATGTTTTCCGAAGATGGAAAGACAGTAGTCGTATACAACGGGGAGATCTATAATTTCAGAGAGCTGAGAAAGGAGCTGGAGCGATCCGGGCGCCGGTTTGCGTCTGCGTGCGATACGGAAGTGCTGCTGGCGGCCTGGCAGGAATGGGGCGCTGACTGTTTCCGGCGGTTCAACGGCATGTTTGCTGTGGGACTGTATGAAAGAGAAACCGGCAGGCTGATTCTGGCAAGGGACCGGATGGGGAAAAAGCCGCTGTATTATTATCAGAAGGGAAAGGACTTTGTATTTGCTTCCGAGCTGAAACCGATCATGAAATTTCCGGGGTTCCGGAAAGTAATCAACCGCCGGATGGTGGAGAAATTTCTGTGCAGCAAATACATCGAAGCGCCCTGGTCGGTTTTTGAGGATACGTGGAAGATGTGTCCTGGTACGTATCTGATTCTGGAAAACGGGAAAATCACGCTCCATACTTATTGGGACATCAGAGAAAAAAAGGCAGAGGGAGAGACGCATCCGCTTACCTTTGAAAAAGCATTGGAAGAGATGGATACAGTGCTGCGGGATGCGGTCAGATGCCGTCTGGAGGCGGATGTGCCGGTGGGGACATTTCTCAGCGGCGGGATTGATTCCACGCTGGTGACAGCAGTGGCGCAGCAGGTGGCAGGACAGAAGGTAAAAAGTTTTTCCATAGGCTTTTATGAAAAAGAGCGGAACGAGGCTGTCTATGCGGAAAAGATTGCCTCTCATATCGGGACACAGCACAGGGAATTGTACATCGGAGATCAGGAAACGCTGGAGATGATAAAAGACCTGCCTTACTATTATGATGAACCTTTTTCGGATTCTTCCCAGCTCCCTACTATGCTGGTTTCCCGGATGGCGTCGGAAGATATTACAGTGGCGTTGTCAGGGGACGGCGGCGATGAACTGTACTGCGGCTATCAAATGTATGACTGGACATATATTGCGCAGAGGGCAGACTGGATGGGCAGTATAGCTTCCCATGTTCCGGGAATGGGGTTTCTGGAACCGAAAGTCCCGCCGGAGCTGCGGGCGTTTCTTCGAAACCGGAATCCGGACGAAAAGACCCAGCTCTTTCTGAGTGTGATGATCGAGGAAGCGGATCGGCTGCTTGGCATCAAAGGTCATACTGTGAAACTTGCACAGGAAAAGGAGCTGAAGTACAAAAACTGGCAGGAGCGGCGGATGGTGCTGGATATGATGACCTACCTGCCGGATGAAGTACTGGCCAAGACAGATCGGGCTTCCATGAAATATTCTCTGGAGGTACGATGCCCTCTGCTGGACTATCGGATGGTGGAGCAGTCCTTTGCGATTCCTCATCGGTATAAATATATGAGGGGGGATAAAAAGCATATTCTGAAAGCGCTGACCTATCAGTATGTGCCAAAAGAGCTGCTGGACCGGCCCAAAAAAGGGTTTGGCGTACCATTGAGAAAGTGGCTTCGGACAGTGCTGGGGCCGGAGATTCGGAAGTATGCAGATCCGGTGATATTGAAGAGACAGGATATCTTTGTACCGGCGGCAGTGGCAGAGCTGATCCGAAAGCAGGAAAAGTCGGACAAGATCATGTACAGCTCTATGCTGTGGTCTTTTTATGTATTCCAGCGCTGGTATCAGATGTACATTGAGGATTTGTGGTAAAACAGGTTAGTACAGGGAAATGATCGGGATGAAAAAACTTTTGGTGATCATATCAACATTAAATTATGGAGGCGCTCAGAAAATCATATCAAATTTGTTGGAAAGTCTTCCGGGATGCTGGGAAGCGGACATTATTTTAAATGACGCTGAAAATATTGTGTATCCCTATGAGGGAAATATTATTTCCCTCGGTTTTAAGCCGCAGGCAGATAAAACGAAACTGCTTTATCAGCTGAAAGTATTTTTGAAGCGCATTCTGATTGTCGGAAAATATAAGAAAACAGGAAAGTATACAGCCTGCGTCAGCGGACTGACAAGCGCTAACATAGCCAATATTCTGACGAGAAAAAAAGGATGTCAGACGGTGATTTCAGAACACTGTTATATGACAGAAGAGGCTGGAAGAGGGATTCATAAATATATTATAGACCATGCCATTCGTTATTTTTATAACAGGGCAGATAAAATCGTGGTGGTTTCCAACGGGGTGGGAGAGGATTTAATTCAGAACTTTCAGGTAAAAAGAGAAAAAGTATGCACCATTTACAATGGATTTTCTCTACAGGAGATCAGACAGATGTCTGAGGAACCTCTGAGCATAAAAGAAAAGGAGTGGTTTTCCTCCGGGCCTGTTCTGGTTACTGTGGGGAGACTCAGCAGACAAAAGGGGCAGTGGCATCTGATCCGGGCGCTGAAGAAAGTAAAAAAGCTGATTCCAAAAGTACGCTTACTGGTGCTTGGCGAAGGAGAATTGGAAAATGAGTTAAAGCAGATTACTGCGGCTCTGGGGTTGAAAGACGCTGTGGTGTTTTGCGGGTTTTGCAAAAATCCTTATAAAATCATGAAGCATTGTGATTTATTTGTATTTTCTTCGCTTTATGAAGGATTTGGAAATGTGATTATAGAGAGTTTTTGCTGTGGTCTGCCCTGTATTTCCACTGATTTTAATGCAGGTGCAAGGGAAATCATGGCACCGGGAACCAATATGAATAACAGGGTAACACAGGGAATCGAAAAGGCAGACTATGGGATCCTGTGTCCGGTTTGTGATGGTCTGATCCGCAGGGCAGATGAGGGATTGTCACCGGAGGAGGATACCATGGCAGATGCCATTCTGGAACTTCTGAAAAATGATACTTTAAGAAAGCAGTATGCCAGTGCAGGAAGAAAGCGGGCAGAGGACTTTGATATGAAGCATATTATCCGACAGTGGCTGGAGGTGATGGAAGCATGATGCCCACATTCAGCATTTTAATACCAGTGTATAATGCACAGGATTATTTATGCCAGTGTCTGGATTCGCTGCTGTGCCAAAAAGGCAATGACTACGAGATTTTATTGTTGGATGACGGTTCTCTGGACAAAAGTCTTGCTATCTGCCGTCAGTACAGTGATGCACATGCAATGATACATGTGGAGAGCCAGGAAAATGCCGGACCGTTGATCAGCAGAAAAAGACTGCTGGAAAAGGCTGCCGGGACGTATTGTATTTTTTCGGATGCGGACGATTATTGGGAGAAAGATTTTCTGACGGAAATAAGAACGGCGCTTGGAAAATATCCGGACTGTGACCTGCTCTGTTTCGGCAGCTATCGGGTGTGGCCGGATCTGGTGAAAAAAGAAGTTTTATTGTATGAAAAGGAGAAAGTTTTTACCGCAGACAAAAAACAGGAACTGTACGAACTTGCGCTGGTAAATTCCGGGCTGTTTTCAGCCTGTGGTAAGGTATTTCGGAAAGAGCTGGTTCTGCAGGAAGTCTATGAGCGTTACAGAGAAATGCGGTATGCAGAGGATCGGATTCAGGTGATGCAGATGCTTTTACAGGCACGGATGATCGTATATCTTCCTGAAAGACTGTATTATTACAGAGCGGTGGAAGGAAGCCTGACCCAACATGTCACTGTAAAACGGTTTGAGAATATGTATACGTATACAGGCGCTCTGGATCGGTTTATGGAGGATGCGGGTATTGATACAGGGGAAAACAGGAAAATCGCCTATACTGGTCTGATGAATGATTTTATGGACAGTCTCCTGAAGCTGGATACATCAGAGAAAACCAGGCGGGAAAAAAAGCGGGAACTGGATTTTATCCGGCAGTTGCCATATTATAAAATGCTTCAGACAGAAAGTGACAGAAAGCGGCTTCCCATCTACCATAAAATACGATATGCTGTATTACAGTCGGGTTTCTATTCCGGACTGATCGGTATGGATCAGTTTTTATTACAGATAAAAAAAGTATTTGGGAAAAAGGGATTATTCAGGAAGAGCAAATGAATGATTTGATTAGTGTGATTGTACCGATTTATAATGTATCTCCTTACTTAAAAGAATGTGTGGACTCGATTCGAAATCAGACTTACGGCAATCTGCAGATTCTGTTGGTGGATGACGGCTCCACAGACGAAAGCGGCCGGATTGCAGATCAATATGCAGAAGAGGATGGAAGAATCCGGGTGATTCACAGAGAAAACGGGGGACTGTCGGCGGCACGTAATACAGGGCTGTCGGTGGCCAAAGGCACTTATGTATCATTTATTGATTCGGATGATGTGATATCCTGTCGTTTTATAGAGACATTATATACTGCGGTAAAAGAAAATCAGGTTTCCATCGCACAGTGCGGATTTCAGTGCTTTTATGATACGGTGCCAACAGAAGGGAAGAGACCAAAGGCAGGCATCAGGATGTATCACAGGATAAAGATGCAGGAACAACTGTACCGGCATAAAACGGGGACAGAAGCGGTCGTCGTATGGAACAAGCTGTATCATAAAAAAATATTTCATAAACTGGGGTTTCCGGAAGGCATGAATCACGAGGATGAAGGGACCACCTATCGCTTGTTTGACCGGGCGGACCGGATTGCCGTATGCAGAGAGCCTTTGTACTATTATCGGAAACGTCAGGGAAGTATTGTAAACAGCAAAAATCAAAAAAATGCGTATGATGTGAAAGGGCTGATTCGGGAAAGAATAAAGTATTATGAGGTGAAAGACAGCTCAGCGTATCAAAAACTCTGTCAACTTTCCTGGAAACGCTATTATTACGAGCTGCTGAAATGCCAGTCCATATCGGATACAGAGGAGATCAGAAAGGAACTGCGGGACTGTGCGCGTAAAGTACTGGCATTCAGATATGTATCATTAAAATCCAAAGCCGGAATTTTGCTTCATGAGATGAAAAGAGAGAAAAATGATTATTATAAGAATCATAGGCGGACTGGGTAATCAACTGTTTCAGTATGCCCTTTATAAAGAGTTTGAATACAGAAATGTGGAAGTAAGGGCCGATTTATCTCTTTATGACAGAACCGATTGCATCCGTCCATACTGCCTTCCGGAACTGGGGCTTGCAATGAAAAAGGCCTCAAAAGCGGAAATCAGAAGATTGTGCGGGGACGATTCCAGTTTTTGGAATAAGGTTTTACGGAAAACAGCAGGCCGGAAGCGATATCTGAAAGAGAAATTTCCCCGCTTTGAACCGGCATTGTGTGATTTTAAAGATAAGTATTTAAACGGTTATTGGCAGAATGAAAATTATTTTAGACATGCAGCCGGGGCTTTGCGAAGTGAGATTCATTTTCCGGTTCTGGCAGAAGGAATGGATGAAACAGCTCTGGAACTGATCCGAAAGAAAAATACCACATCCATACATGTGAGACTGGGGGATTATGAGAACCATCCGACATTAGGAGGAGTCTGCACAGAGGAATATTATAATAGGGCTGCCAATTATATTCGTACATGTGTGAAAAATACAGAATTTATTGTTTTTTCCAACGATATTGACAAAGCCAGACAGATGTTTGGCGGAGAGCATTTTCATTATGTGAGACATGAGGGCGCCGTTCCGGATTATGTGGACATGTATCTCATGTCAAAGTGCAGTCAGAATATCATTGCGAACAGCACTTTTAGTTGGTGGGGGGCATGGCTGAATCAGAACAGAAACAAGATCGTTGTGGCTCCGGAGAAATGGCTGAATACAGGAGAAGGTTCCTGTATAAATTGCGGGGATTGGATTACCATAAAAAATTAATGAGTTGAGAGGACTGTTTGGAGGATGAAAGTTGCTCTGTTGTATATCTGTACAGGACAATATGTAAAGTTTTGGGAAGAGTTTTATAAGAGTTTCCAGGAAAAATTTTTGTTGCATTCCGAAAAAGATTATTTTGTTTTTACAGACAGCGCTATGATTTACGGAGAAGAGGGAAACAAACACATTCATCGCATTTATCAAAAGGATTTGGGATGGCCGGAAAGCACTTTGTTCAGATTTAAAATGTTTTCTCAAATTTTGAAAGAGCTTGTCAGTTATGATTATATCTTTTTTATGAATGCTAATATTGTATGTTTAAAAGAGATCAAAGAAGAGGAATTTCTTCCATTGGATCAGGATTTACTAATCGTCCGGCATCCTGGGCTCTATGATCGCAAGCCTTATGAATTTCCTTATGAAAGAAGGCGCAAGTCCAGCGCATTTATTCCCTATTCGCAGGGACGCATTTATGCATATGGTGCGGTGAATGGAGGTAAAGCGGAAGCCTACATCAGACTGATTCGTGCGTTGGACAAAGCGATTCAATTTGATTATGACAGAAAGATAATTGCAAAGTGGCATGATGAGTCAC
>VSOB01000002.1 GCA_009774625.1 Lachnospiraceae bacterium | reverse complement strand
ACGGCTTTTTTGGCCCTGATATAAGACGCGGCATTCCCCATCGCCTGGTGAATAGCGCCGTCTTGCTGTCGGGCGGTATGGGCATAAATGCCCAAGCAGGGAACTGGTGCATGGGTTTGTCCAGGTTCTTCTGCGGCAGCAGTGGCAAAGGTGCAGGGGAGATGGTATACTGGAAAATATAGCAAATGGATGGGAGGAAGGAATATGAATTTTGCAATTTTGGCGGCAGGGAATATTGCAGGGTGTATGGCAGAGGCAGTATCGGGAATCGATGGTGTCAGAAAGTATGCGGTGGCATCCAGAGACTATGGACGGGCACAGGCGTTTGCCGACCGGTGGGGATTTGCACGGGCCTATGGTTCTTATGAGAAAATGTTGTGTGACCCGCAGGTGGAGCTGGTTTATGTGGCCTCTCCACATTCGCATCATTATGAACATGCCAGGATGTGTCTGCTACATGGGAAGCATGTACTGGTGGAAAAGGCTTTTACGGTCAATGCCAGTCAGGCACAGGAGCTGATGGATCTGGCAAAGGAACGGGGCCTTCTTCTGACGGAAGCCATCTGGACCCGGTATATGCCCAGCCGGAAGATGATCGATGAGGTGGTGGAAAGTGGTGTGATCGGCAAAGTCACTTCTCTGACGGCCAATCTGGGTTATGTCCTGCCCCATATTGAGCGGATGCAGAAGCCGGAGCTGGCGGGAGGGGCACTGCTTGACTTGGGTGTGTATCCGATCAATTTTGCGCTGATGGTATTTCATGAGGAAGTGGAACGGATTACCTCTGCGGCGGTAATGTCGCCTGCGGGTGTGGACTGGATCAACAGCATCACGCTGACTTTCCGGGACGGACGGGTGGCGGTGCTGCACAGCAATATGCTGGCCCAGACTGACAGACAGGGTGTGATCTTTGGAGATAAGGGCTACATAGAGGTACAGAACATCAATAACTGTGAAGAGATCCGCGTCTTTGATCTGGACCGGAAGATGACTGCCCGTTACAGTGTGCCGGAGCAGATCAATGGGTATGAATATGAAGTGATCTCCTGTCAGAAGGCGCTGGAAAGCGGGGCGGTGGAATGCGAAGAGATGCCTCACAGCGAAACGCTGCGCGTGATGAAGCTGATGGATGAGATACGCAGACAGTGGGGAATGCGGTATCCCTGCGAGATATGAGGGAAAAAGAAAAGGGCTTGTAAACAAGCCCTTTTACCGCACCATGCGGACTCATGTAAATGAGCGATTTCGGAAAAATCCTTATTTGCACTCACCTTGTAAGTGAAAAAAGTATAGCATGATAAAGAAAAGAAGTCAAGAAGATACCAAAGGAGAACAGTATTTATGTATTATGGAGGAATTGACCTGGGGACATCCTCTGTGGGATGGGCTCTGACAGATACGAATTATCGTTTGATTCGAAAAAGGGGAAAGGATTTGTGGGGTGTACGGCTCTTTGATGAGGCAAAATCCGCGCAGGAGAGGCGGAGTAATCGGACGGCAAGAAGGCGCAGAGCCCGCGAAACGGCAAGAATCGGATTATTGAAATCCTATTTTGCGGATGAAATTGATAAAGTGGATACAGGTTTTTATCAGAGGCTGGAAGAAAGTAAATATCATAAAGAAGATAAAAAGACAGGAAACAGATTTGCTGTTTTTGCAGACCGGGAGTTTACAGACCGGGAGTATTATGAAACATTTCCCACAGTGTTTCATTTAAGAAAAGAATTGTTGGAATCGGATGCGCCTTTTGATGTGAGGCTGGTGTATTTGGCCGTGCTGAATCTGTTTAAACACAGAGGGCATTTTCTGAACGAGTATCTGGAGTGGGAAGAGCATGATAAAAATATGGCTGATTTGTTTCGGGAATTTTATGAAACATTGCCGGAAGAGTCAGAACTTCATTTTCCTCAAACTGCAGATTGGACACTGACGGAAGAAATATTGGGAAGCAGACTGTTTTCCAGAAGTGAAAAAGCAGAGAAGCTGGCTGCATGCCTGGGCATTGTCAGAAATCAGAATAAGGCAGAGTATGAGATGATTAAGCTGTTTTGCGGAATGTCAGGAAAACCGGCATTGATATTCGGCCAGGAAATTGCGGCCGATGCATATAGAAAAAAGCAGTTATCTTTCCGGAGCAGTTCCTGTGAGGAAGAAATGGAAGCTCTGGGCGATTGTCTGCCGGAAGGTTATATGGATATGATAGAGGCAGCAAAGCGGATTCATGATAAAGGACTGCTTGCCCATATACTGAAAGGACACACATATCTCTCACAGGCCAGGGTGGAGACTTATGAGAAGCATAAAGAAGATCTGAAAAAACTCCGGCATGTTATGAAAAAATATTGTAAGGATGAATATGATGCATATTTCAGGACGATGACAGATCATAATTACAGTGGATATGTGGGATCGGTCAACTCCGGAAAAGAGAAAATACGACGGAACAGAGGCGCTAAAAAAGAAGCGTACAAGGCATTCTGGAAAGAAACAAAACGGCTTCTGAATCTGATGCCGCAGGAAGATCAGGAGGTTTTTTATTTAAAGCAGGAATTGGAAAAGGAAACATTGCTTCCCAAACAGCGGACCTTTGAAAATGGCGTGATCCCCAATCAGGTTCATCTTGCAGAATTGAAAAAGATATTGAGCAATGCGGAAAAATATCTTCCATTTTTAAGGGAGAAGGATGAAAATGGGCTTACGGTAACAGAGCGTATTTGTAAGTTATTTGCGTTTCGTATTCCCTATTATGTAGGGCCGCTTTCTGTCAAAGGAGGAGAAGGCAGGAACTGGATCCAGCGTAAGGAAACGGGCAGAGTGTTACCCTGGAATATGGAAGAAAAAATAGATATGGCAAAAACCAGAGAGGCCTTTATATTAAAGATGGTAAGACAATGTACCTATATGAAAGGCAAATATGTTTTACCGAAAAATTCATTGCGCTATGAAGCATTTATGGTTTTGAATGAGCTGAACAATGTAAAAATCCGGGGCGAAAAGCTGGACGTGGGATTGAAACAGAAGATTTACCGGGAATTGTTTCTGACAGGGAAAAAAGTGACAGGAAAAAAACTGTTTCAATATTTGTGCGTCAATGGGATTCTTTCGCCCGATGAGCAGGAGGCGGTCACCGGGATTGACGAAACATTTCATCAATCGCTGACTTCATACGGAAGGTTTCGCAGTATACTTGGTGATGAGATTGAAAATCGGGAAATGCAGAAAATGGCAGAACAGATTATTTTCTGGGGGACCGTTTATTCCAATGATAAAAAGATGTCCGGGGAGTTGATGCGGGAGGCCTATGGAGAATTGTCAGAGAAACAGTATTTGACTGAGTCACAGATCAGGCGTATTTCCGGATTTAAGTGGAAAGACTGGGGCAGATTATCAAAGGATTTTCTGGAATTGCAGGGATGCTCCCGAAAAGATGGCGTGAAGCGGAGCCTGATTCGTGCATTGTGGGAAACAGACTGCAATCTCATGGAACTGCTGGGAGCGGAATTTACATTTCGGGATTCTTTGACCGGGCAGATACAGGAACAGGAGAAACTGCTTGGGGAATTTTGTTATCATGATCTGGAGGACAGCTATCTGTCGGCACCAGTCAGAAGAATGGTCTGGCAGACAATTTTGATTTGGAAAGAACTGTGCCAGTTGATGGGAGAAGCGCCTGCCAGACTGTTTGTGGAGATGCCGAGAGGAGAGGGCGAAAAAGGAAAACGGACTGTTTCCAGAAAGAAAAGGCTGGAAGAGCTTTATCAAGCATGCAAAGCGGACAGCAGAAACTGGCTGAAGGAAATTCAGGATTTATCAGAAGATGATCTGAGAAGCAGGAAACTGTATTTATATTATACCCAGAGGGGAAGATGCATGTATACAGGGCATCCGATTTCGCTGGAAGATCTGTTATTGGGCAATCGGTATGATATTGATCATATTTATCCCCGGCATTTCCTGAAAGATGACAGTCTGGAAAACAATCTGGTCTTAGTGGAAAAAGAGAGCAATGGGCATAAAAGTGATACCTTTCCGATCGAAGCATCTGTCCGCAGGGACAGACAGGGACTTTGGAAAAGCCTGAAGGACGGAGGGTTTATTTCACAGGAGAAATACAAACGTCTGACAAGAAGCTGGGATTTTACGGATGAAGAGCTGGCGGGATTTATCAGCAGACAAATCGTGGAAACCGGGCAGGCAACAAAGTATATAACAGGGCTGCTTGACCGGCTTTTGCCGGAAACGGAAATTGTATTTGTGAAAGCAGGCAATGTTTCGGCGTTCCGGCATCAGACAGAACTTTTAAAGTCCCGTCTGGTAAATGATTTTCATCATGCACACGACGCGTATCTTAATATTGTGGTCGGAAATGTTTATTATACTAAATTCACACAAAATCCGGCCAATTTTATCCGGGCGTACAGAAGAGATCAGAAAGGCAATGCCTATCACATGGACAAGCTCTTTTGGTATGATGTAGTCAGAAATGGAGCGGTGGCCTGGAAGGCCGGTCAGGCAGGAACAATTGGGACGGTCAGAGCCATGATGGCAAGAAACACCCCTCTGCTGACTAAGAGAGTATACGAAGCACATGGAGGGATTGCGGAGCAGACGATTTATTCTGCAGGCGAAGCAAAGGAACGGGGATATATTCCGGTCAAATCCGGTGACGAAAGACTGCGGGATGTGACAAAATATGGAGGATTCAGCAGTGTATCCGGGGCATATTATTTTCTTGTGGAACATGAGAAAAAAGGGAAGCGGGTCAGGACACTGGAACAGATGCCGATTTATCTGAAAACCAGTCTGGAGAAAGATGAAGAAGCATGGAAGAACTACTGCATTGAAACACTGGGACTGGTCAGTCCGGAGATCAGATGGAAGAAGATCAGAATGAGATCCCTGGTGAAACGCAATGGATATCTGATGAATCTGGCTGGAAGAACCGGACGGCAAATCTATGCGGAGAATGCGGTTTCTCTGTGCTTGTCACAGAAATGGGTGAATTATATCAAAGGCCTGGAGAATTTTAAGGAGTCAGGAAAAGAAGAGGACCGCAGGGAAAATAAGGAGAAGAGAATCACAAAAGAAAAAAATGAGTTATTATATCAGGAACTGGTGATAAAACACAGAGATACCATTTATCGGAGAAAACCCAATCCAATCTGGACAAAACTGATAGAGAAGCAGGCGGTGTTTGCAGAGCTTTCAGTGCGGGAGCAGGTAAACGTCCTTCTGGAACTGTTGAAAGTGACACAGTGTCAGAATCTGAGTATGGATGCAAAGGAGATCGGCGTGAAAGCCAGTCCGGATAAAATCGGAATTGAAGTAACGGCACAGGAAGAATTTTTGCTGATAGATCAATCTGTGACAGGCATATATTCATGTACGATTGATTTAAAAACGATATGAGCTGGCGGATCGTAGTCGTATCCAGCAGTGCAAAGCTGGATTATCAACTGGGATATCTGGTGGTGCGGAAGGATACGACGACCAAAATATATCTGCATGAAATTTCCGTGCTGATGCTGGAATCAACAGCCATATCTCTGACAGCAAGTCTGGTCAGCGAATTGCTGAAACGGAAAATAAAGGTGATTTTCTGCGATGAAAAGAGAAATCCCTGTGGTGAGGTGGTTTCTTTTTATGGAAGTCATGACACCAGTGCAAAGGTAAGAAGCCAGATTGGCTGGGAAGAGTGGGTGAAATCGGCAGTCTGGACAGAAATCGTGTCCGATAAAATAAGAAAGCAAAAAGAACTGCTTACAGAACTGAACAAGGAAGAAGCGGGAATTCTGGAGGGATATCTGAAGGAAATTCAGGCAGGTGATACGACCAATCGGGAAGGGCATGCGGCTAAGGTATACTTTAATGCCGTGTTTGGAATGGACTTTACAAGAACGGAGGAAAATCTCTGCAATGCAGCGCTGAACTATGGATACAGCATTATTTTATCAGCATTTAACAGAGAAGTGGCCTGCAATGGCTATATGACGCAGCTTGGCATTTTTCATGACAATATGTTTAACCCGTTTAATCTGTCCTCCGATCTGATGGAACCGTTCCGTATTTTGATTGACCGGAAAGTTTTTCAGATGAAGCCGCAAAAATTTGGACAAGAAGAAAAAATGGAGCTGGTTGGTGTGCTGAATTCAGAAATTATAATAGCCGGGAGGAAAGAGTATGTGAACAATGCCATTAAAATTTATACAAAAAGTGTTTTGGATGCGCTATGTGAAAAGGACGTTGCCATCATAAGGTTTTATCAGAATGAGTTATAGATTTATGAGGATATTGGTTATGTTTGACCTTCCGGTTGTGACATCTCATGACCGGAAGGAATATACAAGATTCAGGAAATATTTAATCAAAAGCGGATTTTATATGCTTCAGGAGTCCGTGTATTGCAAATTGGCGCTTAATTCCACAATGACAGATTCCATCATTGAAAATCTGAAAAAGAATAAGCCGGAAAAAGGATTGGTGCAGGCATTAAAGGTAACTGAAAAGCAGTTTGAACGCATGGAATATATTGTGGGAGAAAAACAAGCGGAAGTTCTGGATACGGATGAACGGCTGGTGATATTATGAGGATAGAGCATGAAAAAACTGGTACATAGTAATTATGGAATATGCCTGGAGCTGGAAGAAAATAAAGTAAATGAAATTGTAGTGGAAAATACGGTTATGTTAACACAGATCGTCCGGGAACTGGGAGAACAATGCGAAGGAAACGAGGGCGGGTTTGTCTTATCAGAAGAGAACAGAATCCTGCCTGTGGAAAAGTTTCTTATTTTGATAAAGGATCTGTTTTCCCTGGACTGTAACAATAGAAAAATTCTGACCAGGCTATACCAGAAAATCGGGAAAACAATGGATCAGATATCTGAGGAAGAACGGAGACTATTTTACCGGGGTTACATAGGATACATGGAAAGTATTTGTGAAAAAAGCAGTCTGTATCTTTTGTATGATGAAGAACCGGGGATACAGGAAGTCTTAAAAATGGCCGGACTGCGGCTCGATGTGCAGACAGACACTATGCTGGAATGTATCGTGGAATATCTGAAAATAGTACATGAATTGCTGGGACAAACCGTGTTTGTTTTTTTAAATCTGAAGCTGTTTCTGACAAAAGAGGAACTAAAAAGACTGTACCAGGAATGCTTTTACAGAAAAATACAACTGATTTTAATAGAAGCGGTGTACCAGGAAAAATCCGAAGAGGAAAACGTGTGTGTCATTGACAAAGACCGATGCATCATTTATCTTTAATAGCATAGCTTACACCGATGGCCAATCGGAAAGTTCGGTGAGAACCCGTTAATTGGGGTTTGAGAACCTTGTAAGTTAAGAGGGGTAAGAAACAATAAACACGACCAGGAGGATAAATATGCAGTTTGAGAACCTTGTAAGTTAAGAGGGGTAAGAAACCGCAGATATTTCTCTGAATCAGCCCAACAGGGTTTGAGAACCTTGTAAGTTAAGAGGGGTAAGAAACCACGCAAAAAGCCAATGGCATTGTGCAGGAGTTTGAGAACCTTGTAAGTTAAGAGGGGTAAGAAACTATCATATGTACCAGCAGACACACGACGCCGTTTGAGAACCTTGTAAGTTAAGAGGGGTAAGAAACTTCAACCGCTCCTTGAGGGATTGTTCTCTAGTTTGAGAACCTTGTAAGTTAAGAGGGGTAAGAAACAGCCTGGCAATCTCAAGCTGTTCGTCCTTTGTTTGAGAACCTTGTAAGTTAAGAGGGGTAAGAAACCGATTCCCAAATACGCACGATGTCCGTCCAGTTTGAGAACCTTGTAAGTTAAGAGGGGTAAGAAACTACATTTCTTGAAATTTCCCGGTTTCGTTTGTTTGAGAACCTTGTAAGTTAAGAGGGGTAAGAAACTGCATTTCCAACACGCAACAAAGGCGGTTCGTTTGAGAACCTTGTAAGTTAAGAGGGGTAAGAAACTAAGGGCAGAGCAAAGAAAGAGGTTGACAGGTTTGAGAACCTTGTAAGTTAAGAGGGGTAAGAAACTAAATGATTTCCGCATATTCCTTACACAGTGTTTGAGAACCTTGTAAGTTAAGAGGGGTAAGAAACACAAAAATGGAGAATATGATGTGGTATAAAAAAAGTTGACACCCCCTTCTCAGGGATTGGGTATATAATCAAGAGAATAAGGGGTGAACAAAAATGGCAGAGAACAGGCAATATGACCACGAACACAAAGTACAGGCAGTCAGGCCCGCAAAAGAAACCGGACAGGCGAAAATGCCGAAGAACTGAGGATTCCCAAGAACACCCTATATGGCTGGGTAAGAGCCAGCCGGTTTGGCAATCTTGATCTGGGAACAGGCTCACAGACCCCGCAAAGCGCCATGACATTTAATGAGGAACGCGTCCGGCTCCGCCAGCAGATTAAGGAACAGGAAAAAGAGATCCGCTGTTTTTGACTGTTTTGATTCCCGTGTGGCCGGACTGGCTATGGATACGAACATGAAAGCCCCACTATGTGTACAGACACTGGGAAATGCCGTCAAAGCCCATCCAGACATCCGGGGAGCGGTCATTCACAGTGACAGAGAGAGCCAGTATACCAGCCAGATATACCGGGATACGGTCTGCCAATATGGCATAAGACAAAGCATGAACAGCGCAGGAGGAAGATGCCATGCCTGCTATAAGAGCATGTGAGCCAGAATGAAATCAGAGCTGCTGTATGGCCGTTATGACACAGAGAAGAGGACTATAGATGAACTCAAGACAGTCATCTGGAGATATTTCATCAGCTATTGGAATAATAGGATACAAAGTCTTTGAGGAAAATGTGTCAACTAATCCTGACAACATCATTCTTTTCTAAATAAATTAGATATCACTTGAATAATCAACGCTATGGCACACCCGATCGCTGCTCCTGCTACTACGATAGAATAGCATTCATCTATACGAAATCTATTTGCTGTGAAAGACCAAATTCCTGCTATGGTTGCAAATAATACTGCAAACCCTGAATATAGAGAATAAATAGTTTTTCTATTGGTCATATTAACAGGCTCTATACCTTTGAGAATATAGTCTGTTGTGACTTCAAAAAGTTCACTCATAATAATAATTTTTTCTATGTCGGGTGTACTTTGTCCCGTTTCCCATTTTGAAACTGCTTGTCTTGATACCCCCGCTTTGTCCGCAAGTTCTTCTTGAGAAAACCCTTTGGCTTTTCTCAAATATTGTATTCTGTCTGCCATATTCATAGTCAGTACTCCTTTCTATTTGGCGTAATGATAGCAAAACCATTGGTTGCAAAACCACCATTCAGGCATGGAAATTCGTCAACTGATAGTTGCAAATGTGTTTTGCATCAAATTCCAATCTGATTTTATCATATCAGTATTAATATTCCCATGAATTTTCCCTTAATTTTACGGAATAGAGGGACTATTAAAATTATTGTGTTACTTTACCGTACATGAGCATTATATGCAGGCATATCCGAACCTTCTTTGCTCTGTTCAGATTTGAGAATGAAAATCAGTCAGGAAAATATTCCGGGATGGTCAAAGGGACGGAAAAATTTCACACTACTTTTCTGCAGAGAGTATGGAGGTCATCAGACAGAAGGTTTTCCTGTCAAAATATAGTTGTTATTTTGGGAAATTGATAGTATAATCATATCAGACTATAATACGATATCCGTAGCTTATATTTTCAGACAGAAAGCAAAAGCCTGAACCTTGACATGAGAATAGAGTGCCGAAAGTACCGGGGATAAGCTGTCCGATAAAGTGAAATGATAGGATGGATACAGTATGGAATATGATTCCATAGGGAAGGATGGGTAGAGCATGTTTGACAGAATAAAAGAGATGAAGGTGGAGAAGAAGCTGAAATACTGCTTCTCACTGGTGGTTATCATTGCCAGTGTGGCGAGTATATTAGGGTTGGTTGTTTTGCTTCGCAATAATATCAAATATAACAATGCGCTGGTTGACAATGGATTTTCTCAGGGAGAGATCGGTATATTCAGTACTTACCTGAATAAGGAGCCGGCCATTGTCAGAGAGATGATTCTGCATAAGGATGAAACAGAACTGAAAGATGCTCAGGCAGAGTTAGACGCACTGCAGAAGCAGACAGACGAGGCGATGGCCGTGATGAAAGCGAACTGCAATACAGAGGAAGAGCTTAAATACATAGCTATTATTGATGAAACACTGCCGGTTTACCGGGAGATTTTTGGTCAGGTAGAGAAGCTGGCGCTGGAAAATCACGACGAAGAGGCTTTTGATCTTCTGCTGGAACAGGGAAAACCCACGCTTAAGCAGCTGACCAATGCAGTGGAAGATTTGATTGACCTGAATGTGACAATGGGAAATGAGGTCAAATCGGCACTGACGATCCAGACTTATGTACTGGCAGGTGTTATGCTGCTGGTGATTGTGGTTGCCATTCTGATTTCCATGCAGTTTGCCGGATTTGTGGCCAAACTGCTAGCAGAGCCGATCAGCAAGGTAAAGGATGCGTCGGCAAGACTGGCCAGCGGTGATCTGAGCGTTGTGATAGAGCCTATGTATCCTGATGAGATCGGTGAGATGACAGAGCATTTCAAAGATGCTACCTTAACGCTGAGTACATACATCAAAGAACTGGAAAGAGTATTGAGTGAGGTCGCTGCAGGCAACTTCAATGTCACTGCAGAGATCAGCTTCAGAGGTGATTTCCGGGCTTTGAATGAAGCGATTGATATGATTACAGATTCGCTGAGCGAAACTATGAGCAAGATCAACGAGGCATCTGAAGAAGTGGCACTGGGGGCCAGCCAGATGGCGGAAAGCGCACAGGCGCTGGCAGAAGGCGCTACCGATCAGGCCGGTTCCGTAGAGGAACTGACCGCCACCATTCAGAATATTACGGAAGGTGTGATACACAGTTCTGAAAAAGCAAATCAGTCCCATGAGGATGCAGAGAAGTTTGAAGAAGCCGCAGAGAAGAGCAATGAAGATATCAAAGATCTGAATCAGGCGATGGAGCGTATCAATGCCACCTCCAAAGAGATCGCCAATATCATTGCAGAGATCGAGGATATTGCCTCCCAGACCAATCTGTTGTCATTGAATGCGTCAATTGAGGCGGCAAGGGCAGGGGAAGCCGGGAGAGGTTTTGCAGTGGTGGCAGACCAGATCGGCAAACTGGCGTCTGACAGTGCAACTTCCGCAGTGAATACCAAGAAGCTGATAGAAGATTCGATTCATGAGATCGAACACGGCAACGAGATTACGCTGAAGGCAACTACGGCGATGGAGTCCGTCATCGGCGGCATTAAGATGCTGGCGGCATCCACTAAGGAAATCAGTGATTTGTCTACAGCTCAGGCAGAAACCATGAAACAGCTTGAAATGGGTGTGGAGCAGATTTCCGAAGTGATACAGAGCAATTCGGCATCGGCGCAGCAGACTTCGGCAACAAGCGAAGAGCTGTCTGCTCAGTCGGAAAATCTGGAAGTATTGGTTGGAAAGTTTGTGTTAAAAGGATAAGGCTGATCGGAAAGTAATACAGGAATCAGGACAGATAATCGGAAACTGAAACAAACGGCTTGAAAAGAGATATACAGAGGCGGATAACTGCGCCAAAGGATATCTCTTTTTGTTTGATCTGGAATACAGAGAGGATTTGCAGTTCTGAATATTTGAAAGAAAAAGAAAAGGAGTACTTGTTAAGTGCCGGAAGATAGGGATATAATAGGAACAAGCACGGGAAAAAAGAAAGGGATGGCAGAAACGGGCGGAGAACGGATCAGAGAGATTGAGAGAAGTATTATCAAAACATATCGGAAAAATATCTGGTGCCGTTTTACAAAGGCGGTCCGGGAATATGATCTGATCCAGGACGGGGACCGGATTGCAGTGTGTATCTCCGGGGGAAAGGATTCTATGCTGATGGCCAAGCTGTTTCAGGAGCTGAAACGGCATGGACGGAATAATTTTGATCTGATTTTTCTGACCATGGATCCGGGCTATCAGAACAGGAACAGAGAGCTGATTGAAAGCAATGCAGCGATTCTGGGCATTCCGCTGACTATATTTGAAACGGAAATTTTTGATACGGTATGGTCGGTGGAAAACAGTCCCTGTTATCTGTGCGCCAGAATGCGCCGTGGCTATCTGTACAGTAAGGCGAAAGAACTGGGGTGCAATAAGATCGCGTTGGGGCATCACTATGATGATGTGATCGAGACGATTTTGATGGGTATGCTGTATGGCGGGCAGATTGAGACGATGATGCCCAAGCTCCACAGCCAGAATTTTGAAGGGATGGAATTGATCCGTCCTATGTATCTGGTCCGGGAGACAGCCATCAAAGCCTGGTGTGTTTATAACAATCTGCATTTTATCCAGTGCGCCTGCCGCTTTACAGAGCATTGTGCCAATGGAATCAGGAGTTCCAAGCGGGAAGAGATGAAGGCGTTGCTCGGACAGTTGAGAAGTATGAGCGATGTGATCGAACAGAATATTTTCAACAGTGTGAAAAATGTCAATCTGAATAAAGTGATGGGCTATAAAAAAGACGGGGAAAGTTATTATTTTCTGGATACTTATTAACCGGCAGGCATCAATCTGTCTGCGGCCGGGCAGAAAGAAACGCAGACAGGAGGAGAGGAAAGGGAAGTATGAAACCTATTACGGCAGAGCAGTTTCGTCAGGTCATTGATATGCTGCATCCCTGTATGGACGATTATCTGTATATTCTGGATCTTAAAAATGATGCATTCAGTATTGCATCCGGTGCGTCAGAGCGTTTCTGTATGGAAAAAACGGAGTTTTCGAATGCCCGGAAAGCATTTGAGGCATTTATCTATCCGGATGACTATGAGATGCTGTGCGCGGATCTGGAACGGATCGGGACAGGAGAAAAGACATTTCATAACCTGCAGTACCGGTGGCTGGACCGGAAAGGGGATCCGGTATGGATCAACTGCAGAGGTTATGCATGGAACGATGAGGAAGGGCAGCCTGCTTATCTGATCGGCTGTATCAATGAGATCGCCAGAAGGAAGAAGGCGGACAACGTCAGCGGACTGCTGGGTGATTTTGTTCTGCAGAAAGAACTGGAGGAGCGCAGGGGCGTCAGGACAGACGGTTTTCTGCAGCTGATAGGTCTGGATAGTTTTAAAGAGATCAATGAAAGCAAGGGCATGGAATACGGAGATATGATACTGCGCAGGACGGCCCAATGCATTCAGAAAGTGATTTTGCCGCAGCAAATGCTCTATCGGGTGGTGGCGGATAAATTTCTGATTGCTGATTTCCGGGAGCGGAATATGGAAAACGCTGTCTCACTGTATCAGAAGATCCGTCAGGAGATCGATCAGTTTATTGAGGACAATTGCTACGAGGTGGTATACACCATTTCTGCGGGGATCGTAGATCTTTCCGGGATACAAGATCAGAGCTATGGCAATCTGATGAAGCTGACGGAGTTTGCCATGAATGAGGCCAAGAACGGCGGCAGAAACAAGTATTATATCTTTGAGGAAGCGGACTATGAGGCTTTTCTGAAAAAGCGGCAGTTGATACGCCTGCTGCGTCATTCGGTCAATCATGGACTGGAAGGCTTTGAGGTGCATTATCAGCCTATTGTGGATATTAAGAAGCGTTGTCTGTCCAGTGCGGAGTCACTGCTCCGCTTTCAGACAAAGGAGTTGGGGTATGTTTCTCCGGAACATTTTATTCCTCTGCTGGAAGAGAGCGGCCTGATCATCCCGGTGGGGAAATGGGTGCTGCACACTGCGATGGAGGCCTGCAGGAAAATACAGGAGCAGATGCCGGATTTCCGCATTTCAGTGAATCTTTCCTATATTCAGGTTCTGAAGAGCAATGTTCTCTCGGAGATTCTTTCCGGTGTGATGAAATACGGCTTAAAGCCGGGAAGTATTATGATCGAGCTGACAGAGAGCGGCTTTCTGGAATCCAACGAGAAGTTTCTGACATTTTGCGAGGGATTGCGGCGCCACGGGATCTTGCTGGCATTGGATGATTTCGGTACCGGTTATTCCAATTTCCGATATTTATACAATCTGAATCCCCATACACTGAAAATTGACCGTTCCTTTACGGAGAAGGCGCTGCAGAATGACTATGAATACAATCTGCTGCATCATATGGCTGATATGACCCGCAGCATTCATACCAAGTTTTGCATTGAAGGCATCGAAACCAGCCAGGAACTGGATAAAATCTGCGGCATCGGGCCGGACTATATTCAGGGCTATTATTTCGGGAAACCCTGCTCATTGTCAGAATTTGAGGAAAGATATGTCCACAGGCCCATCATCATAGAAGATGTGGGATAATATTGCGGCTTTTATTAAGAAAAATGAAAATTTTTGAAATAATACTTCTTAAATGGGAATAAAATGATATACTATAATCACCCGACAGGGCATTTGTGCAGATGGATATCTGCCTGCCCGGTGGTTATGGTTACGACAGAAACGGAGGTATTATGCCATGCAAATACATGATTGTTTACAAAAGCGCCGGAAAATAGAGTGTGCAATTTCTGCATTGTGTTTTCTTCTGGCGCTTTTTTTGTTTGTGTTACCTGTATATGCGGAGGGAGACTATCAGGTGGAGGAAACACAGATGGAAGTGCAGGTTTCCACCAGCGATTCTTTGAATATACGGTCCGGTCCGGGCACAGACTATCAGGTGATCGGAAAGGCAGACAGCGGATCTTCGCTTACGGTTACCGGGATGACCCAGTCGGACGGTGTGCCCTGGTATGAGGTGGAAACCGACGGCGGCAAAGGATTTGTCCGGAGCGACCTTGTAAAAGTTGTAATGGCCCCAGAAGAGACGGCAGAGCCGGAGAAGGAGGCAGGAGAGCCGGAGGAGGGCTATGGAAAGTTTTATCAAAGACCTGTTTTTATCAAAGCGGCTGCCATTGTCATAGGGATTGTCATTCTGTTGGTGATGCTTGTGGTTACCCTGCGGGGACTTCAAAAGGACAGAGAAGAGTCTGATGAGTACGATTCGGATTATGATGACGAAGGTGATGCGTATGAATCGGACGAAGGAGCATATGACGGGGATTTATACGATGAAGATAACGAGTCATATGAGGAGGAGTATGGGGACGAATCCTATTATGAGGATGAATCTTATGATGAGGAAGCATACGGGGATGACGAGCCGGATGCCTGTGAGGAAGAAGATACGGATATCCAAAGAGAGGCAGGCTTTGGCAGAAAGCAGGCCGGGGCGGGAAGAGAGACGGCTTTGGGACGGAGAAAAAAATCCGGTCAGAAGGCCTATATTCTGCGGGAAGAGGACTACCGGGTGCAGATTGACCCCAGCTTTTTTGAGGATAAAGAGCCCATTGAACAGCCTGCTATGGTAACCGGGTATCTGGAGAGCAAGCTGATCGAAGAAGCGGCCAGAGCACATGAAGTGGAGGTGCGGGATGAGGAGCTGCACCAGCCGGGCGGCGATATGCGCAGCAAGCAGAAAGAGCTGGACCAGGCGATGGCAAAATTAAATGAATTACAGAAGGAAATCGAAAGATTAAAGAGTCAGTCATGATGGAAAAAACTTATACTACAAGAGAACTGGGAAAACGTTTCCTGTACTATTTCCGTCCTTATCGGCGCACACTGTTGTTGGATCTGCTGTGCGCCGCTTTGACGACCCTGTGCGAGATCGTACTGCCGCTTTTGATCCGTCAGATCACCAATACGGCGCTGGAGGATGTGGCGCTTTTATCAAGGCGTATGATTCTGGGGTTTGCCGGCGTGTATTTCATGCTGCGGATCGTGGATGCGGTTGCCAACTATTATATGGCCAATATCGGCCATGTTATGGGAGCGAAGATTGAAACTGACATGCGCAGGGATGCATACGCCCATTTGCAGCAATTGTCCAATACGTACTTTAACAATACCAAAGTGGGTCAGATCATGGGGCGGATCACCAACGACCTGTTTGATGTGACGGAATTTGCCCATCACTGTCCGGAGGAGTTTTTTATAGCAGGGCTGAAAATGCTGATCTCTTTTGTGATTCTGGCCGGTATCCATCTGCCGCTGACACTGATCGTGTTTTTATTTGTGCCGTTGATGACGATTGTCTGTATGAAGATCAACCGGTATGTGAAAAGCGCCTTTGCCAGACAGCGTAATCAGATCGGCGAACTGAACGCCAGGATTGAGGACAGTCTGCTGGGGCAGAAGGTAGTGAAGGCATTTGCCAATGAGGAAATGGAACAGGCCCGGTTCGAAGAGGGCAACCAGGAATTTCTGGAAATTAAAAAAATGACTTATCATATCATGGGCTATTTCAGCACTTCCACCCGGATTTTTGACGGTCTGATGTATCTGGCGGTTATGGTGGGCGGAGGATTTTTCCTGATGGACGGAAAGATTCTGCCGGGCGATATGGTGGCCTACGTTTTGTATGTGACCACGCTGCTTGCCACCATACGGCGCATCATTGAGTTTACGGAGCAGTTTCAGCGGGGTATGACGGGAATTGAACGTTTTTTACAGATCATGGATGCGGATATTGAGATATTTGACGAGCCGGGGGCTGTGGCGCTGGAAAATCCTTCCGGCGAGATCGTATTTTGCCAGGTGAGCTTTACCTACCCGGATGATCACAATCAGGTTTTTCACAATCTGAATCTGACCATCCATGCGGGAGAAAAGGTGGCTATTGTAGGGCCTTCCGGCGGCGGCAAGACCACACTGTGCAATTTGATTCCCCGGTTTTATGATGTGACACAAGGGGATATTTTTCTGGACGGCAGAAATATCCGGTCGTTTACGCTTAAGAGTCTGCGCCGGAACATCGGTGTGGTACAGCAGGATGTGTATCTCTTTTCCGGTACGGTGTATGAAAACATTGCCTATGGCAGGCCGGGGGCTTCCCGGCAGGAAGTGATGGAAGCCGCAAAACGTGCAGGCGCGGACGGATTTATAAAAGAGCTGAAAGATGGATATGATACGTATGTGGGCGAACGGGGTGTGAAGCTGTCCGGCGGACAGAAGCAGCGCATCAGTATCGCCAGAGTGTTTCTGAAAAACCCTCCCATCATCCTGTTGGATGAGGCCACTTCGGCGTTGGACAATGAGAGTGAATATGCGGTTGCCAGATCTCTGGATGAGCTGGCCAGAGGCCGCACTACGCTGACCATTGCCCACAGACTGTCCAGTATCCGCAATGCAGACAGGATTTTGGTGCTGACGGAGGACGGTATCGTGGAGGAAGGAAATCATGAATCACTGATGGAGCAAAAAGGATTGTATTATCATTTTTATGAAATGGCTGATACATGGAAATAGCAGGAAAGAGGCAGGTTATGGCAAAAAATCATGTGGAGGAATTTCGGGGCGATCTGCGGGAATTCCATGAAATGACAGAGAAATTTTATGCAGGGGAGGTAACGGTTCCTCAGTACAAATCCTTTTCCGGGGGCTTTGGCAGTTATGCACAGAGAGGCGGAGAGAGGAGTATGCTGCGGCTGAGACTGACCGGAGGGGAAATTACCCTGGAAGATGTGAAATTTATTGCAGATGCCATTGCCCGGTATTCTATCCGCCGGGTGCATCTGACTACATGCCAGAGCGTGCAGTTTCATGATCTGACAAAGGAAACCGTGTGCGCATTGATTGAAGAAGCCTTTGATCATGGCATTATTACAAGAGGCGGCGGCGGAGACTATCCCAGAAATGTGATGTGTTCTCCCTTATCCGGTGTGGAATGCGGGGAATGTTTTGATGTGATGCCCTATGCCAGGGAAACCGCAGACTATGCGCTGGGACTGATCCATAAGGTAAAACTCCCCAGGAAGCTGAAAATCTGCTTTGAAAACGGTGTAAAAAACGACACACATGCCACTTTCCGGGATATGGGATTTGTGGCCGCAAAGGACGGTACTTTTTCCGTCTATGTGGCCGGTGGACTGGGCAGCAATCCGAAAATGGGCGTAAAGGTTTTGGACGGTCTGGAGCCTTCACGGATTTTATATGCGGTCAAATCTATGGTGGATTTGTTTACGGAATACGGCGAATATGAAAAGCGGGCCGCTTCCAGAAGCCGGTATCTGCAAAATACGCTGGGAATTGACGGTATCTGTAACGTGTTTACCGAAAAAATGGCGGACAACCTGGCACAGGGCGGTCTGGACATTCAGGCAGATGTGAGGGAGATAATCAAGAAGGGCGGCGGAGAAATACAGGATGGGCGTGTGATCAGACAGAAGCAGGACGGTCTGTATGCGGTGCTGTATCATCCTTTTGGCGGCAATGTGGCCCCGGATTTTTTTGCCAGACTCTATGATCTGATCCGGGAAATGGAGGAAGTAAGGGTCCGTATCACGCCCGATGAGGGAATGTATCTGATCAATCTGACGGCGGAGGAAGCAAAGCAGGTACTGGAGCTGACAAAGGACGGCGCACAGACAGAGTTTGAACGTTCCATTGCCTGTATCGGTGCGGCCACCTGTCAGGTGGGTATCGGCAAATCTCAGGAGCTGTTGGCGGCCTGTCTGAAGCGTGTGAAACAGGAACAGTTTGCAGACGGGGTACTGCCCCGGATCCATATATCGGGATGTCCCTCTTCCTGCTCCGCCCATCAGATCGGAGCGATCGGGATGCGGGGCGGCAAAAAGCCCACACCAGAAGGATCTAAGTTTTCCTTTATGGTGTATGAGAACGGCAGCCCGGTGTTCGGGGAAGAGCGGTTCGGGGAAGAGCTGGCTAATGTGCTGGAAGAGGATATTCCGGAATTTCTGGTAACGCTGGGAAGGGCAGTGGCACAGGAGGGTATGACCTATGAGCAGTTCAGGAAAGCCTATCCGGAGAGAATACGGGAGATTGCGGGACGGTTTGCATGAACCGTCTGCAGTCGGTATATTCCGGAAAAAGCCGAAAAGGGATCTTATGAGCCGCAGGGTTGTCCGGGCCGGAGGCTGTATGGCAGTGGGCCGTAACAGCATCCGATACATAATGGCGGTGCTGCTGCCCGTCCTGTTTTTTTGTGCGGTGCGGACGGTGCAGGCGGCCGGGGAGCGGGAGAGCGCCGGCAGAGGGAATACGGGGGAGCAGGAAGTGGCAGCCCAGTACAGAGAATATCAGAGCCGGCTGGAAGCGGTGGAAAACCGATGGGATATACCGGAAAACGGGTTTGTGATTGCAGAGGATCAGATTTTTCCCATAGAGCTTATGGGGCATGGTGAGGTATCCATGATTCCGGCTTTTGATGGGACTTACCATCGTCTTGTCTTGTTTTTTGCGGATGAGGATGGGCGGATTATATACCGGACCGATCAACTGGAAACCAATTCCCGTATCAGGGGGCAGATGCTGCAGCCTAACCGGAGCATTGCGGCCGTTGTATTTGAAGATCTGAATCAGGACGGATGGATGGATGTGGTGCTGCTGACCACCTGCGTCAATGTCAGCGGCCCCTATGCGGGAAAACCTTACCGGGTGGGGGATGTACTGTTTCAGGACAGGCGCCAGACCGGATTTTACCGGGACTACCGGGTGGCGGACAAAATCAACCGGTTTGGTATGAACAAAAATACGGAGCTGATTACGGCATTTGTCAGAGATGGCCAGTCCACGGAATTTCTGTATACGGCCTCCACGCTGGACGAGCTGCTGGAAAAAGGGCTGCATATCATTCCGGAACAATGTTATACGCGTATGTTCGGGAAACTGGGACGTCTCCAGGTGGTGCCGGGCGTCTATCGTGTTGCCAGTTTCGATATTTTTATGATTTATGTGGTCAATGAGCAGGATACGATCATAGCCAGTCTGCAGCCTATGGGCACCTATGACAATCTGTATGCGCTGAAAGGCATCAACTGTCAGGACATAGACGGGGACGGGCTGAAAGATATTGTGATACTGGCCAAATACAGCTATGAGAACGATCAGGGAGAGATCATCGTGGAAAGCGATTATGCCATTTATTATCAGAGAACAGGCGGATTTTCGGCAGATGTGAATATGAAGAGCCGGTATCGGTGCAGCGATGATGATACGATGGAAAAGCTGATCAAAAAGGCAAGGGCCTATTGGGGATGGCGGTCGGAAGAATAAGGAGATGCGGCGGCCGAAGGCAGAAATAAAAGGTGGGGAAAAAATGATCAGGATACTGATAGTGGATGATGAAAAGCCGATTTGCGATCTGATTGATCTGAATCTGTCCTCGGCTGGCTACCAGTGCAGTGCGGTGCAGGACGGCCTGGAGGCGCTGGAGCGGATCGAGAAAGAGTCCTGGGATCTGATTCTGTTGGATATCATGCTTCCGGGAGCCAGCGGTTTTGACATTATGGAATACATACGCCCTCTGGAAATACCGGTTATCTTTATTACAGCGAAACATGAGGTAAAGGACCGGGTCAGGGGACTGAAGCTGGGAGCGGACGACTATCTGGTAAAGCCTTTTGATGTGGTGGAACTTGTGGCCAGAGTGGAGGCAGTGCTGCGCCGTTACAATAAATCCGAACAGAAGCTGACGGCAGGGGATGTGACGGTGGACGTGGATGCCCGCATGGTCACAAAGGCGGGCAAGCCGGTGGTGCTGACCAATAAGGAATTTGGTCTGCTGGTTCTGTTTATCAAAAATAAGAATGTGGCGCTGTTCCGTGAGACTTTGTATGAGAAGGTATGGGAAGAAGAGTATTACGGTGACAGCCGTACTCTGGATCTTCATGTACAGAGGCTGCGGCGTAAGCTGGGATGGGAGCACAGTCTGGTGGCCGTGTATAAAGTAGGATATCGGTTAGAGGTATCACAATGAAATTTTCTTTAAAGATTCTGTTGTGGATGATTATCGTCATGGCCCTGGCACTGGGGTTCAGCGGTTTTTATCTGGTAAATTATGTGTTCGAAACCTCGCTGGAACGAGAAGTGGGGCAGGCATTGGATGAAAGCAGTATTCTGAGCTTTGCCTTTGAAACAGCGGCGTTGAGTGTACCTTCCAAGTACAGCATACTGCCGGACAGTACGGTGGAAGAGATCGCTTCCAATCTGGAAACCGGAGGCAAGAGCAGCAGCCGTCTGCTGCGTATTTCGGACGAGCAGAAAAATGTCCTGTATGTCAGCGACGGGTTTGAAGCGGATTTTACACTGCTGGAGCAGACCAGTGAAACCATGAAAGCCCATCAGGTGATTCAGACAAAGGAGCGGTATTATATCCATACAGGAACTTCTGTCAATGTGCTGGGCAGGATTCTGTATCTGGAAACCATGCGGGACGTTTCGGAAGTATTTTCGGAGCGGTCCATCGGGTTTTCTCTGTACCGGAGAGTGACGCTGGTCATGCTGCTGACCGGTATGGTGATTATGCATCTGATTTCTTCTTTTCTGACAAAACCCATCCGGCTGCTGACAAAAGCAACAAAGAGGATGGCAGCCGGCGACTATTCTTACCGGGCCAGACAGATCAGCCGGGATGAACTGGGCCAGTTGACCAGAGACTTTAACAGGATGGCAAAGGCGCTGAAGCGGAATATTGATAAACTGGAAGAGGAGATACAGGCCAGGGAAGAGTTTATGGGCGCTTTTGCCCATGAACTGAAAACACCGCTGACAGCGATCATCGGATATGCGGACATGCTGCGCTCCCATAAGCTGGATGAGGAAAAGAGCTTTATGTCTGCCAATTATATTTATACGGAGGGAAAGCGGCTGGAAGCCATGTCACTGCGTCTGCTGGACATCATCGTCGCCGGGAAGAACAAACCGGAACTGCTGCTGTTTTCTGCCAGAAGTATTTTTGAATATCTGCAGGAAATGTTTGTGGGCAGCAGAAATATGGAGTTTCAGTTTCAGTATGAAGAGGGGAACATGATGGCAGAGGAAAATCTGATCAAGACAGTACTGGTCAATCTGATTGACAATGCCTGCAAATCATCGGAGCCGGGAAGCGGCATAGAGATCAGCGGATTTGCGCTGGAGAAGGGATACCGTTTTATGGTAAGAGATCATGGCATCGGCATTCCGGAAGAAGAGAAGCGTAAGATCACCCAGGCTTTTTATATGGTGGACAAGTCCCGTGCAAGGAGTAAAAACGGGGCAGGCCTGGGTCTGGCGCTCTGTACGGAGATATTGAAGATTCATCACAGTGAACTGGAAATAGAAAGTGAGGTCGGGAAAGGTTCCTGCTTCAGCTTTATTCTGCCGACGGATGCCGGAGCCTATGAGGAACGAAAGACAGGGAGAAAGGCGGAGAAAAGATGAAATTCAGATTGAAAACATCGGCTCTGCTGCTGTTTGCCGCATGTTCCATAGTACTTTCTATCTGGGGGCCGGAAGCGCTGGCCAGGTATCAGGACAAAACCCTGCTGAATGCGATTCATACACAGACATCGGAAACCGCCGGAGCCGGATACCGATATCGGCTCAATGCCAATGAAAAGCTGTACATACTGTCCCGCTGCCTGAGCAATCAGACACTGCCGGAGAGCGAGGGCAATGCCATAACCCGGCTGGACAGCGAGAGTGTGGGGTACCAGGAACCGGAAGGCTCCTATGCTTTTGTACTGAATTACCGGGGGCCTTCCGGCCGGGAAATTACCAATGAACAGATTTTTGAAACTTGCAACAGCGGGCTGGCATTTCTGAAAGAAGCAGGCATTCTGCCGGAAGAGATCCGGGAAGTGGAGCCGGACTTCTACGATGCCACGCTGTATTCTGCCATTGATGTGCTGGAGCCGAGAAACAATATTGCGGTCTGGAAAATGAGCCTTTCCAACAGCCGGGAAAATGCAGATAAAAGAAACCGGCTGATCGACGCCTATATTGATGCGGATGACGGAAAGATTTACGAATTTTATGTGAGGACGCCCCTGCTCTGGGAAGAAATCGATGCGGATGAGATCATGGAAAAATGGAGCGGCTATATGGGCCTGAACAGTCCCGCGCCCTATGAATCCGACAATCCGCTGCTGGAAACCACGCCTTATTTTAAAAAATATGTATTTCCGGGCATGGGGGAGGACAGGACGATCGTAACGGTAGGATTTTATGAGGGAATCAACGAACTGTTTCTGAAGATTTCCAAATGATGCAAAAATGATGCAAAAATGATGATAGTTTGATGCAAAAATGATGATATTTTGATGCAGCTCCTGTGTAATCTGTAACTATAAGATACACAGGAGTTGTTTTGTGATGTAGTAAATTCCGTTGCATTTCCTACATCGCAAAAACAGGGATCGCGCTGCGGGACGGGCCGGGAACGTACCGGGCAGGATTCTATTTGAGTAAGGAGCATCATAAAATGTACAAAAGAGATACTTATTTCAGCAAATATTGTCATAAAAATCAGAGGAGAAAAAAGATCATCAGAACAGGAAAGCGTTTGCTGGCCGCTGCGCTGGTGGCATGTCTGGCATGTCCCACCGGATTCCTGCTGCAGAAGCTGCCGCTGGCCCATGTGTTTGCAGCACCAGAGAAGGAGATCGAAGGAGCGGAAAGTACGATTACAGTGAACGGCTATACGCTGGATATGATATCAGCCGATGCCGTATCCGGAAATGCGGTATCCGGAGAGGAAGCGCCGGCCCGGATTCTGATGGAGAAAAAGGGAGCGCCTGTGGTATTTGTGGACGCGGGACACGGCGGAGAGGATGAAGGATGTGCCAGAGACGGCATCCAGGAAAAGGCCATCAATCTGGAAATCGCAAAACGGGTGCAGACCAAGCTGGAAGAGCTGGGATATCAGGTCATCATGGCGCGGGAAGGGGATACTTACATATCTAAGGAGAACAGAGTCAAACTGGCTAATGCGCTGCAGGCGGATATTTATGTGAGCATTCATCAGAATGCTTCGGAGGATACTGGTGTCAGCGGTATGGAAGTCTGGTATGAGGGGATGGATACCCTGCGGGATAACAAAAGACTGGCGCTGCTGCTCAGACAGCAGACTGCCAAAAGCATCGGGGCACAGGAACGGGAGCTGCGGGGAGATGCGGAGTTCCGTGTGACTGGCAGTACCGAAATGCCTGCCTGTCTGATCGAAACAGGCTTTCTTTCCAATGAAGAGGAGCGCATAAAACTGACGACGCCGGAATATCAGGATATGATCGCTGACGGAATCGTGCAGGGCATACAATATTATTTTTACCCAAAGACTATGTATCTGACTTTTGACGACGGCCCTTCCGAAGAAAATACGTCAAGAGTACTGGACATTCTGAAAGAAAGAGGCATAAAAGCCACCTTCTTCCTGGTAGGGGAAAATGTAAAGAAGCATCCTGACATAGCCCGGAGAATCGTGGCAGAAGGACACAGCATCGGTATTCACTGTAACAATCACGATTATGGGACGGTGTATCAGAGCGTGGACAGTTTTATTCAGGATTTTGAAGCGGCGCATCAGATTGTGTATGAAGTGACCGGTGTGGATACAAAGATTTTCCGTTTCCCAGGCGGCAGCGTCAACCATTATAATCAGATAATCAGCGATGAGATCGTGGCGGAGATGACAGAAAGGGGGTACATTTATTTTGACTGGAACGCCAGTCTGGATGACGCAGTGGGAAGCCGCGAGCCGCAGGAGCTGGTGGCGACTGCGGTGGCGACGACTCTGGGCCGGGAAAAGGTGATTATGCTGGCTCATGACGTAGTGTATAATACGGGAATCTGTCTGGAGGATTTACTGGATTCACTTCCGGAGTATGCAGTGAAGCCGCTTGACGAGGAGGTGGAGCCGATACAATTCAGATAGGGAGAGGACTCGGAACAGGTATTTGCTGCATATAATAAAGGAATCGAATCAGGAACAGGTACTTTTATGGAAATGACGGCCTATACCTATGAGGTTACCATGCGGGAAATTGAAAGATTGCTGCTTTTTTACCCTTTTCTGGAAAAAGCAGCAATCGGCAGCAGCGTGATGGGAAAGGAGATACCGGTGCTGAAGCTGGGGAACGGCAGCAGGGAGGTCTGCTACAGCGGGGCATTTCATGCCAATGAATGGATCACTGTACCGGTTCTTCTGCAGTTTGTGGAGGCATATGCGCAGGCGATAGCCGCCGGAGAAGAGCTGTACGGCACAGATGCCCGGAGCCTGTATCAGCAGGTAACATTGTATGTGATACCGGTGGTCAATCCGGACGGTGTGGATCTGGTAACTCGCGCTCTGACAGAAGGGGAATATTATGCGCGGGCCAGGCAGATCGGGGCGGCATATCCGGAAATCCCGTTTCCGGACGGCTGGAAAGCCAATATTGAGGGAGTGGATCTGAATCTGCAGTTTCCGGCGGGCTGGGAACTGGCAAGGGAAATCAAATTCAGCCAGGGTTACCGGACACCGGCGCCGAGAGATTATGTAGGAGAGGCGCCGTTGTCAGCGCCGGAGAGCAGGGCGGTTTATGAATTTACAATAGCCCATGATTTCTCACTGATACTGGCTTACCATACTCAGGGGGAGGTGATTTACTGGAAGTACAAAGATCTGGAACCGGCGGATTCCAGAAGGATTGCGGAGCATTTTTCTGCGGTCAGCGGATATGCCATGGAGGATACGCCCTATGCGTCCGGCAATGCCGGCTATAAGGATTGGTTTATCCTGCAGTTTGACAGACCGGGCTATACGATTGAGGCAGGATATGGGGAAAATCCCCTGCCGATACAGCAGTTTCCGGAAATCTATGCACACAATACGGGGATCCTGACAGGAGGAATGACGGAAATCCTGCAAAATTTTGGAGAAATGAAAGAATAGAAAAAATTTTTGACTTCTGTATTCTTATCAAATCAAAAAATCTGTGATAAGATTAAAAAAAGCGATGATCACAGCGACAGGAGTATAGAGATGTATGATAAATTAACAAAATCAGATTTGAAAAAGATGCAGGATGAAATCGATTACCGGAAGCTGGAACTTCGGCCCAGGCTGTTGGAGGAAGTGAAGGAAACCAGAGCACACGGGGATTTGAGCGAAAATTTCGAATATCATGCGGCCAAAAAGGAGAAAAATAAAAATGAAAGCCGTATCCGTTATCTGGAGCGTATGCTGCGGACAGCTCAGGTCATTGATGAGCATTCCAATGCGGATGAAGTGGGAATGAACAATACGGTGACGGTGTATTTTGAAGAGGACGATGCCACAGAGGAATACAGGATCGTAACCACTGTCCGGGGAGATTCTCTGCACAATCTGATCAGTATTGAATCACCGCTGGGAAAGGCCCTGATGGGGCATCGGGAAGGAGACCGGGTATCGGTAAAAGTCAACGATACGTACAGTTATTTTGTGGTCATTCAAAAAATTGTAAATACAGAAGATGATTCGGCGGACCGGATTCGAAGCTATTGACAGCTTCCGGATCATCATGCATAGTTTACCCCGTTTCGGGCATACTGACTCTGTAAAAATTACAATCAATATGCGAAATGAGGTGCACGTGTATGGTATTAACAGAAAAAGAAGCCACAAGTATCAAGGATTTACAGACACAGGAAGAGACTTGCATCAAAAAGTATGAGAAATACGGCCAGCAGGCTCATGACACAGAATTGAAGAGCCTGTTTCAGACACTGAAGGAGAATGAACAGGAACATTACAATTCTCTCAGCCAGGTTTTGAAGGGAACCGTACCTTCCTGCAACTGTAACGATTCCAGAGGAAAGGACTACAATCCCAAGAGAACCTACGACCAGATGACCAATTCCCAGGAAAAAAAGGAGGACTGCTTCCTGGCCACAGACTGTATCGGAACAGAGAAGCTGGTATCTTCCGAATACAATACCAATGTATTTACCTGCAGCGATTCCGGGGTGAGAAAGCTCCTTGCCGACATTCAGATCGAAGAGCAGAATCATGCGGAAATGCTGTATAAGTATAAACAGGTCAACGGCATGCAGTAATCAGTCAGATAAAGCCGGAGCACAGATTCAGAAGTGCTCCGGCTTTTATGCAGCGGTGTCCATTCACGGCATTGAAATGTCTGTTTACATCATAAATAAAAATTTGTTTTGTTTTCTGCCGATCTATATCATATAGTATATACGGTTAAAATGCCGTATATGGCTTTGGGAATAAAAAAACGGTGAGAAAGGGAGGACGCTTTATGCATATAAAAACAATGGAAGGACTTGTAGGGGCGAGTACAAATATGAATCTGCTGAATACCCCTATGCGGGTATTTAAGGAGGCAAGACGCCGGGGCGATACTGAAGTCATGGAAAGGGCGATGGGGTATGTGGGTGAATTTGCAGACAAAGCAGAGGAATATAAGGTAAAGGCTGCCCAGGGAATGGAAGAAGATGCAAAGGAAGCAAGAGAAAAAGAGAAGGCTGATCGTGAAGAGGCCATCCGGAAGCGTAAGGAAGAGCGTGAAAAGCTGGAAGAGAGGATTGACGAGAGCAGAGATGGGGATACCAATAAGGATACGTCGGAAATCGGCGGAGAAGGAAACGTGCCGGTAAAAGGCAATACAAGTCCGGAGCATACGGACTTCGATGAAATAAAGACCGGTGCTGTAAAAGAGCCTGTGATGTATACCAGGACAGGAGAGGCGGTACATATAGAACAGAACGCAGGCATTTCCGTTTCCGTATAGGTTAGTGGGCTTCCACCGCTTCTTTTGCCTTCCGGCATTGACACCGGCCGGCTTCTGCGGTTTAATGAGAGACAGAAGTAAGCGGCTCCGGCCAGATGGCAGGCCGGGATTAAAGGCAGTCCCGGCAGAACTGGAGCTGCCGGCATAGCTGTGACATACAGCGGAAAGGATTTGAGTGGAAGGATGAAACTGATATTGATCAGGCACGGTGAGCCGGATTATGTACATGATTCATTGACGGAAAAAGGGATGCGGGAAGCGGCATTTCTGGGCGAGCGGGTAAAGGACTGGAAGGTGGACGGGCTTTATGTGTCCTGTCTGGGCAGGGCCAGAAAGACGGCGGAACCCATCGAGACGGCACTGGGCAGGAAAGCTGTGGTACTGGACTGGCTGCAGGAATTTCGGGCTAAAATCGATAAAAAATATGGAGGCCAGTATGGGATACCCTGGGACTTCGCGCCTGCGTTCTGGACGGAAATACCGGAACTGTACGGAAAGGATACCTGGTATGATGCAGAAATTATGGGACAGAGCGGTGATCTGCCCTGTGTGAAGGATGTATACAGGGAAACCTGTGAAGAGTTGGATGCCCTGCTGGCCGGTTATGGATGCCGCAGGGAAAGAGGCTATTATAAAATAGAGCCGGGAAATGACAAGACGCTTGTATTTGTCTGTCATATGGGGATCACATGTATCATATTGTCACATCTTTTGGGGATTTCATTTCCTGCACTGATTCAGGGCTGTTTTCTGCCGCCGTCCTCTGTGACCATTGCAGGCAGCGAAGAGGTGGAACCGGGCATTGCCGCTTTTCGCTGTCAGGGCATGGGAGATGTATGGCATCTGCATAAAAACGGAGAACCGGTTTCCGCCAGCGGCTATTTCACAGATCCGTTTCAGGGCTAGAAGCTATGAAGGCGTTGATTCTGGGTATACTGGCCCATGTGGATGCGGGAAAAACCACTCTGTCGGAAAGTCTGTTGTTTGAAAGCGGCGCTTTGCGGGAAAGAGGACGGGTGGATAAAGGGGATGCGTTTCTGGACACCTATGCGGTGGAAAAAGAGAGAGGCATTACGGTTTTTTCCAAGCAGGCAGTGCTGAAGGGCACAGATCTGGATGTCATATTGGTGGATACGCCGGGACATGTGGATTTTTCGGCGGAAATGGAGCGCACCCTGCAGATTCTGGACGGCGCTGTGCTTGTCCTGAGTGCAGTGGACGGGATACAGGCCCATACCCGGACACTGTGGGGACTGTTGAGGAAATATGACATTCCTGTTATATTTTTCGTTAACAAAATGGACCGGTACGAAGGAGAAAAGGAAGTCTTGCTTTCTGCGCTGCTAGAAGAGCTGGGAGAAGGATGTGTGGATTTTTCGGAAGGCAGCCGGGGAACGGAATCTTTTTATGAGAGCGTTGCCATGTGCGAAGAGTCCGCGCTGGATATGTTTCTGGAGTCCGGGCGGATATCTGATGAGAAAATCAGGGAACTGATCCGCAGGCGGCTGTTGTTTCCCTGTTATTTCGGTTCTGCCCTTAACGGAAAAGGAGTGGCCGATTTTCTGCGGGGAATCCGCGCCTGTCTTACGCCTCCTGTCTGTCCCCAGGCATTTGGGGCCAGAGTCTATAAAATCGGCAGAGATGAACAGGGACGCAGGCTTACCTATCTGAAGGTGACAGGAGGGAAGCTGGCAGTAAAGGATCAGATTCTGACACAGACCCAAAGCGGGCCTGTGCAGGAAAAGGTGGATCAGATCAGGCTGTATTCCGGCGCAGGATATGAGCTGCTGAAGGAAGTGGAAGCAGGCTGTGTGGCGGCGGTAACGGGACCGGAGCATACCTTTGCCGGAGAAGGGCTGGGCAGTGAAGAGGGGATCTGGCTGCCGCTGCTGGAGCCGGTGCTTTCCTATGAGATGATACTGGAGGAGGGCTGCGATCCGGTGAAGGCGCTGCCCTGGCTGCGTCAGATCGAAGAGGAAGAGCCGGAGCTGCAGATTCAGTGGGATGAGGAAAGCAGGAAACTGCAGTTGAAGCTGATGGGAGAGATACAACTGCAGATTCTGACCAGGCGGATCCGGGAACGGTTCGGGATCGGAGTATCCTTTGGGCCGGGCCGTATCGTATATAAAGAAACCATTGCAGACCGGGTGGAAGGCGTGGGACATTTTGAACCGCTGCGCCATTATGCGGAGGTACATCTTTTGCTGGAACCGGGAGAGGCGGGCAGCGGTATGCAGTTTGCCAGCGAGTGCAGTGAGGATGTGCTGGAGAGGAACTGGCAGCGTCTGGTGCTGACTCATTTGCAGGAAAAGGAACACAGAGGAGTACTGACAGGCGCAGGGCTGACAGATATGAAAGTGACGCTTGTGTCGGGAAAAGCCCATGTAAAGCATACAGAGGGCGGGGACTTCCGTCAGGCCACTTACCGGGCTGTCCGTCAGGGGCTGATGCAGGCCACAAGTGTACTGCTGGAGCCTTATTATGAGTTTTGCCTGGAAGTGCCGGATACTATGGTGGGGCGTGCCATGACAGATCTGGACAGGCTATCAGCGGTATCCTTTCAGCCGGGGATGGAAAACGGCATGGCTTTTATCCGGGGCAGTGCACCGGCTGTCTGCCTGCAGGCCTATCAGAAGGAGGTAACGGCCTATACTAAGGGGCTGGGCCATCTGGCCTGTACGATGAAAGGATACGGGCCCTGCCATAATGCGGAAGAAGTGTTGGCGGCGTCGCAGTATGATCCGGAGCGGGATGTGAGAAATCCGTCCTCTTCGGTGTTCTGTGCACATGGAGCCGGTTTTTCAGTATCCTGGGATGAGGTGCCGGACTATATGCATCTGCCGTCGATCTTTAAGTCGGATACAGAGCAGGAAAAACAGGAGATTCGGCTGCAGGCAGAAAAAAGCCGGAAGCGGGAGAGAGAATTGTCCATCGGCACGGAAGAAATCGACGCCATACTGGAAAGGACTGCCTATGCCAACCGGAAAGACGGGCCGGTGAGTCATAAGGGCATTTCGGCCAGACGCAGGAAGCCGGAATATACCCCGTCTCAGACAAGAGAGTATCACCCCAGGGAGAAAAAGCCGGAATATCTGCTTGTGGACGGGTATAATATCATATTTGCCTGGGATGAGCTGAAAGCGCTGGCGGAGGTGAACCTGGACGGCGCCAGAGGGAGGCTTCTGGACATTCTGTGCAATTATCAGGGAATCCGGGGCTGTGAGGTGATCGCTGTATTCGATGCTTACAGACTGTCGGGCCATCCGGAAGAAACGGTGTCCTATCATAATATCCGGGTGGTTTATACCAAAGAGGCGGAGACGGCAGACCGGTTTATTGAAAAATTTGCCCATGAAAATGCATCCAGATATCAGATCAGTGTGGCCACTTCGGACGGGCTGGAGCAGATCATTATCCGGGGTGCGGGCTGTCTGCTGATTTCTGCCAGAGAGCTGCAGGAGGAAATCCGGCTTGCAGGCAGGCGGCTTCTGCAGGACTATGAAGCCAGGCAGGAAAGCGGGCGCACCTATCTGTCAGACCTGTTTCCCCATCTGGATTAGTGTAATTTCGTTCTTGAGCATTTGTTTGAAAATATCCACCAGATTCCGGTTCTGGGAAAAGAGACAGGTGGAATCTTCTCCGTCGGAGATTCTGCCTGTCAGTACCCTGGTGGAGTCTACGATCAGACGGATCTGGTCATCTTCCTTGCCGGTCACATAGGAAACGGCCCCTTCCAGAGGACAGGGCGTACCGGAGAGGATGACCACTCGTTTCTCTTCTTCTACCTGCCGGTGCAGATAGGGCAGGATCTGTGTTAAAATCTCAGGCGGCACGGAAATATACAGCCGCTGTCTGGTTTCCAGAATCATGGTAATCAGCTTATCCATGATCTGTTCTCTTCCCCGTATGGTAAGATATCCTTGCATCTGGGTCTGCCGCCTGGGCATCCGGGGCAGCAGGCTTTCCTGCTTTGCCTGCAGTCGGCGGATCACATTGCCGCTGAACTCGTCAAAGGGGACGGCAGTATAGCGGGTCACATTTTCTTCCATGATATAAGCGGCGCCCTTTTCCACCAGTCCCGCCAGAGCAGTGTAGGTGTTGGAGCGGGAAATGCCGGTGAGCTTGGCGGCCTCATAGCCGGTCAGCGCACCGTGGGAAAGCAGCGTCAGATACAGATTGGCCTCCTGCCTGGTCAGGCCGAAATGCAGCAGTTCTTCTGTGATAGGGTACATATGCGGCTCCTTTTTCTATATAGGTTGTATTCAGGAATACTATGAGTTAAAAAACAGAATTTGTCAAGTATAAGTGGAATATCTTTAGTGTTCCTGAAAAAAACTATCAATAAGAAAAATAGGATTGACAAGAAAACGGGGCTGTGGCATTATGTTAGCAGAGTTTTACGAAAAGGGTATGAAAAGTTCAAAAGAAAGGATGTTGTGAAGGTATGGAAAAAAAACCTTTTGTAACGCTATCCCAGGTACAGGAGATGGTAAAGGAGTATCCGACACCGTTTCATTTATATGATGAGAAGGGGATCAGGGAGAATGCCAGGGCACTGAAGGCGGCATTTGCGTGGAACAAAGGATTCCGGGAATATTTTGCCGTAAAGGCAACACCCAATCCTTTTTTGATGGAGATTTTGCGTCAGGAGGGCATCGGGATGGACTGCTCTTCCTATACAGAACTGTATTTATCGGAAAAGGTGGGCTTTCGGGGAACGGATATTATGTTTTCCTCCAATGTGACGCCGGAGGAGGATTTTAAGCTGGCTGCCGATCTGGGGGCGATTATCAATTTTGATGATCTTACCCATTTGGCGTTTTATGAAAAAATCGCGCCTTTTCAGGAAACAATGTGCTGCCGCTATAATCCGGGCGGGGATTTTGCCGTTCAGAATGATATTATGGACAAGCCGGGAGATGCCAAGTATGGTATGACAAAGGAGCAGATGAAGGAGGCGTTTTGCTATCTGAAAGCCAAAGGGGTGAAGCATTTCGGTATCCATGCATTTCTTGCCAGCAATACCATTTCAGAAGCATATTATCCGGCTCTGGCGGAGATATTATTTACACTGGCAGCAGAGCTGAAGCGGGAACTGGATGTGCATATTGCATTTATCAATTTATCCGGCGGTGTGGGGATTCCCTACAGACCCGAAGAGGCATCCAATGACATCCGTGTGATCGGCGAGGGGGTGCGCCGGGCTTATGAGAAGATTCTTGTGCCGGAGGGAATGGACGATGTCGCCATTTTTACGGAACTGGGACGCTTTATGCTGGCGCCTTATGGGGCATTGGTGACAAAGGCCATTCATGAAAAGCATATTTATAAAGAATACATCGGCGTGGACGCCTGTGCAGCCAATCTGATGCGTCCGGCCGTATACGGTTCTTATCATCATATTACAGTGCTTGGCAAGGAGCACGCGCCGGCCGATCATGTGTATGACATCACCGGCGGGCTGTGTGAAAATTGTGATAAATTTGCCATTGACCGCAGTCTGCCGCAGATTGAGATCGGAGATTATCTGTTTATCCATGATACGGGCGCTCATGGATTTTCGATGGGTTATAATTACAATGGCAAACTGCGCAGTGCGGAAATTCTGCTGAAAGAGGACGGCAGCACCCGGCTGATCCGCCGGGCGGAAACGAAAGAGGATTACTTTGCCACATTGGATCTGGAGCATGGATTTGATATCTGAGCGGCCCGGATTGACGGTCTGGTTTTTATGGAAAAGGAGCGGATACCCTCAGGCGGGAAGGGAACAAACCTGACTTGCCTGGGGGTTTTCTGATGTGGAAACCGGGGCAGGAGGTTGGAAAAACCAGGTATTTTCCTTGGATTCAAACTGAAATTCAATAAAAAATTATCGAATTACGATAAAAATAAATTGACATATCATAAATACTTTGCTATAGTAGGGAAAGAAATCAAGGAGGATTATGATGAGTCAGAAGGGATTGGCAAATGCGTTAAAGGCTGTGATCATTGGAGTGGCCGTCTGTGGCCTGCTGATTTATTTTTATTTTCTGCCGGTCTGGGGAAGGGCGATCATAGAACAGGCGCCGGTCTACGAGAAGTGCTATGTGCCCTGGATGGTTTTTCTATGGGTGACGGCACTGCCCTGCTATCTGGTATTGGTCTGCGGCTGGAGGATATCTTCGGAAATCGGCGCGGATCGTTCTTTCTCGGTGCAAAATGCCAGACTGTTGAAATATATTTCTGCGCTGGCGGCATTTGATTCGGTGTTTTTGTTTGTGGGAAGCGGTGTTTTTTTCGTACTGGGGCTGAGTCACGGAGGAATGATGCTGTTTTGCATCGTTGTGGTGTTTGCGGGAGTGACGGTAACTGTGGCAGCGGCTGCTCTGTCTCATCTGGTGTACCGGGCAGCGGAACTGGAGGAAGAGAGCGAACTGACCATTTAAGAAAAGGGTGGCAATATGATTATCATTCATGTGGATGTGATGCTGGCAAAACGCAAAATGAGTGTGACCGAGTTGTCTGAGCGGGTAGGGATCACGATGGCCAATATTTCGATTTTAAAAAACGGAAAAGCCAAAGCCATTAAGATAGATACACTGAACAGAATCTGTGCCGCATTGGAGTGCCAGCCGGGGGATATTCTGGAATGGCGGCCTGATGAGGATGGAAAATAGGAGGGAATGTATATGTATGGTGAGAATATGTATGGCGAACGGAATGCATATAAGGGGACCAATCTGTATGGAGAATGGGCTGGGAAGGAGGAAACGCCGGGCGGTTCTTCTCAGACAGGGATCTCAGAGAATCCGGTGACAGAGGATCAGCCAGGCGATCCGACTATGGCTGCCGGGGCATCAGGGAGCCAGACACCGGGAGCGGGATCCGATGGCATATTTCCGGCCGGGACGGCAGGCAGTCTGCCGCCGGGGGGCTCAGTCGGGCCAATGTATTCGGGAGCCGGGCCGGCGGCGGGGCAGCCTGCAGGCAGCCCTTATCCGGCAGGGATGGGAGTGCCCGTACGGGTAATACCGGAGAGAAAAAACGGGGAAAAACTGGAGAACATGTTGAACCGATTTGCATATTTCGGAATCGGATGTCTGGTATGGGGACTTGTGTTTGTCATCTGTATTTATCCGGGATTTCACGGGATCTCAGTACCGGTTTTGTCTGTGCTGACGATGGCCGGGCTGGTGCAGTGCTGCAAGGCTCTGGAGGTGCAGCTTAAGAAAAGCGCCTGGTTTTATTTTCTGTCCTGGTTTGTTTTAAGCATCAGCAGTACACTGACAGGGAGCAGACCGATACTTGCTTTCAATACATGCGGTATGTTTTTACTGTTTCTGACATTTCTGTTTACCCATTTCTGCCGTACGGAGAACTGGGGATTCGGAAAATATATGGGGCAGATTTTCCTGGCGCCTTTTCTTGCCACAAGTTATCTGCTCAGTCCGTTTCGGTCGCTGGAACGATATACAAAGCAGAGGGAAAAAGGAAAATCTCCTCTGATGCGGCATATCTGGCTTGGAATCGTGATTTCTCTGCCGCTTTTGTTTGTGCTGACATGTCTTTTGATGAGTGCGGATGCCGTTTTCCGCAGTCTGTTTACGGAACTGTTCCGGAACATCCGTTTTCCGAGACGGCCTTTCTGGATGTGTTTTTTGTTGTTTGTGGGGATTTTTGGTTCCTATAGTCTGCTGGCTTATTTTGCAGACGGCAGGATAGAGGATGAGGTGACGGATCGGAAGAAGTGGGAGCCGGTTGTGGGAATCAGTTTTCTTTCGGTGATCACGCTGCTGTATCTGATCTTTTCTGTGATTCAGATTTCCTGCCTGTTTCTGGGAGGGTTCCGGCTTCCGGAAGGATATAGCTATTCCTCCTATGCCAGAGAGGGCTTTTTCCAGCTATTGGCAGTCTGCCTGATCAATCTGGCGATCGTACTGCTCTGTCTTTCCCGTTTTCGGACGCATCCGGTGTTAAAAGGGGTGTTGACCGTATTTTCCTGCTGCACTTTTATTATGATCGCTTCTTCGGCCATGCGGATGCTTTTATATGTGGGCATGCACCATCTGACATTTCTGCGGCTTCTGGTTTTATGGGCGCTGGCATTGATTACCGTACTTTTGTCGGGCTGTATTGTCACCATATACAAACCGCATTTTCCGTTGTTTCAGTTTGCGATGGTGACGGTAACGGTATTTTATATCGGTTTTTCCCTGGCCCGGCCGGATTATCATATCATCAGATACAATCTGTCCCATGACAGATATGCACAGTCCTCGGATGAATGGTATTGGTTTGAACTGAGCAGCGACGCCATCCCTGTGATGGCACAGGAGGGAGTGCTGGAAAAGATGGGGTGGAGGCCGGATCTGCCGCCGCAGGAGATGGGCTGGCAGGAGGAACAGCTTCAGGAAAAGCTGGATGCTTATCGTGAAATGGGAATCCGGGATTTTAACTTTTCTTATTACACAGCAGGAAAAATCCTGGATGCGTATTGACGGACATGGAATCCGGGCATCAATGCCAGAAGACAGAATATACCCGCAGCCTTCCCCGTCTGGGAGCGGAGTGCTTTCTGATCCGCAGGGACGATACCGGCTCAGTCAGGCGGGGGAATCGTGGCCGTGGGGAAGGCAGGCAACCGGCCTGTGCATTTCATCCGTAATACCCCTGCTTATTGTGATATTTGTTTTGTGTGTGGTGTACCTATCATTGTAATTATTGACATTACAACTAAAAAGAGATAAAATACAGGACGGAAGAGGGGTGTTAGCGATGCAGATTTCAAGCAGGTTTACTCTGGCAGTTCATATATTTGCCTGTATAGATGTATTTAAGAATGATTATAAAGTGACAAGCGATTTTTTGGCCGGCAGCACAAATGTGAATCCGGTGATCGTCCGTAAGATATTGGGACAGTTAAAAGCGGCAGGGATTGTGGAGGTGGCCAGAGGTTCCGGTGGGGCCTCGCTCCCTAAGCCTTTACATGAGGTTTCGTTCCTTGATATTTACAATGCCGTCGAATGTATTGAAAATGGAGAGTTGTTTCATTTTCATGAGAATCCAAATGCGGACTGTCCGGTAGGAAAGAACATCCATGCGGTTTTGGATGATAAGCTGATGCAGGTGCAAAAGGCTATGGAGGATGCGCTTTCATCTATTACTATGGAAGATATCATACGGGAAACAAGAGAATTGATTTGAGGTAAATGGAATTTGAGGCTTTGGAATTGGTTTTTCCAGGCCTCAATTTTTTAATATTTTATATTGTAACCATTGACATTACAACACGGGCGTGATAGTATTTGGTTGTAATAGATATTGTTACAATAAAATAACACACGGAGGTAACTCCATGGAAAGGAATGCGTCAGGAAATGGGAAACCGTGTGTCTTTAGAAAAATCAGCGGAGGAGTTTTATTCCGCAGCGGCGGCTACGATTGGGGAGGACGGTCATGGATCAGGGTGAACGAAAAAAGTTTTTGATCAGGGAACTTTTACAGGAGAATGCGGAGTATCAGGATATGAAGATTCCGTCGGGGGAAGAGGAACAAAAGCGGCTGCTCAGGGGCTTGATGAATATCCGGCCTCCCAGAAAGATTGGCAGGGTGTTATCGTTCCTGTCTGGAGCTGGCGGCAGAAAATCATTTGGAAAGCGTGGCATTTTGCTGTATCTCGACAGGGGAGTTTCATTTTCCGAATGATAAGGCGGCGCAGATTGCAGTAAGTATGGTTAAGGGATTTATGCGGCAGGAGACAAGTGTAAAGAAGGTGGTTTTTAATGTTTTCAAAGATTTGGACAAAGAAATCTACAGCGGATTACTCGGATCCTATCAGCCGGCTGAAAGAAGCCATTGACGGAGCGGAGGCGGTTGTGATCGGTGCAGGAGCCGGTTTATCGACTTCAGCCGGGTTTACTTATTCCGGGGAGCGTTTTGAGAGATATTTTGGGGATTTTATACAAAAATATCATATCCGGGATATGTATTCCGGCGGGTTTTATCCATACTCCGGTTTGGAAGAATATTGGGCATGGTGGAGCAGACATATTTATTATAACCGGTATGCGGATGCCCCAAAGCCGGTCTGTCCGGCATTATATGAGACGGTTGGGAATAAGGATTGTTTTGTCCTGACAACGAATGCGGACCATCAGTTCCAGAAGGCTGGATTTGATAAAAAGCGGCTGTTTTATACGCAGGGGGCCTATGGGTTATGGCAATGTTCTGAGGCATGCCATCAGAAAACCTATGATAATGAAGAAGCTGTCCGGCAGATGCTTGCGAAGCAGAGGGACATGAAGATCCCGGCGGAGCTGATACCGGTATGCCCAGTCTGTGGTGCGCCTATGACAATGAATCTGCGACAGGATGCTTCTTTTGTGCAGGATGAAGGCTGGTATGCAGCGGCTGAAAGATATGAGGACTTTATCCGTCGGCACAAAGAGCTGCGCATTCTGTTTTTGGAGCTTGGGGTGGGAGGAAATACACCGGGGATTATCAAATATCCGTTTTGGCAGATGACCGCGGAAAATCCAAAGGCTGTGTATGCCTGCATCAACTATGGGGAGGCCGGATGTCCGAAGGAGATTGAAGCTAAATCCATCTGCATTGACGGGGATATTGGGGATACATTGCTGAGGCTGGTAAGCAAATAGTAAATTTATTGTTCTGGTTTACGTAAAAACGGGTTAATGGAACGTATTGGATCAAAAAAGAATGGGTGGCGCAAAGGTAAATGCAATCCGAATGTAAAAAATGGATTTGAATTTACTTGACATCCACTTCCTACGGTGTCATAATAGTACCATATTATTCATACTGAATTTATAGGAATTGGAGGAATAGAAGATGGGAATGATTTATCAGGGAACGCTGGGGATGATCGGACATACGCCGTTGATGGAGGCGGTGAATGTGGAGAAAGAGCTGGGGCTGGAAGCGACTGTTTTGTTGAAGCTGGAGTATTTTAATCCGGCGGGCAGTGTAAAGGACAGAATCGCAAAGGCGATGATTGAAGATGCCGAGAGCAGGGGAATTTTGGGAGAAGAATCTGTGATCATTGAACCCACATCCGGTAATACGGGAATCGGCCTGGCTTCCATCGCTGCTGCAAAGGGGTATCGGATCATCCTGACTATGCCGGAAACTATGAGTGTGGAACGGAGAAATATTCTGAAGGCATACGGAGCGGAGCTGGTGTTGACAGAAGGCGGAAAGGGAATGAGCGGCGCCATTGCCAGGGCGCAGGAACTGGCCGATGAGATTCCGGGCGCTTTTATTCCGGGACAGTTTGTGAATCCGGCCAATCCGGCGGTTCATAAAGCGACCACCGGGCCGGAGATCTGGGAAGATACGGACGGCAATGTGGATGTCTTTGTTGCCGGCGTGGGAACGGGCGGTACACTGACCGGTGTGGGAGAGTATTTGAAGGAAAAGAAGCCGCAGGTGAAAATTGTGGCTATTGAACCGGCCGGCTCACCGGTTTTATCCGAAGGCAGAGGCGGCTCGCATAAGATACAGGGAATCGGCGCCGGATTTGTACCGGAAGTATTAAATACCGGTATTTACGATGAGATCTTAAAGATCGAAAATGAGGATGCCTTTGCGGCAGGCAGACTGCTGGCCAAAAAGGAGGGCGTACTGGCCGGGATTTCTTCCGGCGCGGCGCTGTCAGGAGCGATTCAGCTCGCCCGCAGGCCGGAATATAAGGGAAAGACAATCGTGGCGCTTTTGCCGGACAATGGAGACAGATATTATTCCACACCGCTGTTTACAGAATAAAGGGGATGTTGTATGATGGAACAAACAAAAGAAAAGGAATCATAACATATGTCACCTGTAGAAGTAAAAGTGAGAGAAGCGCTGTATGCGCTGCAGGATCCGGAGTATCAGGCATTTCAGAGCAAACTGATACCGAATGTGGATCCGCAAACCGTGATCGGCGTGCGGACGCCGGCGCTCAGGAAATTTGCAAAAGAATTTGGAAAGACAGAAGATGTGGCAGAGTTTTTAAAAGCTCTGCCTCATAGCTGTTATGAAGAAAATAATCTGCATGGTTTTCTGATTGAGACAATCAAAGACTATGATACGTGTGTGGCCCATCTTGAGGCTTTTCTGCCTTATGTGGACAATTGGGCCACCTGCGATATGATGGCGCCAAAGGTGCTGGGAAAACATACGGACAGGCTGACAGAACGGATACGGGAATGGATTTCTTCAGAGCATACCTATACCATCCGTTTCGGCATCGGGCTGCTGATGCGGTTTTACCTGGATGAGAAGTTTGAACCGATCTTTCCGGAGATGGTGGCAGAGGTGCGGTCAGAGGAGTACTATGTGAATATGATGATTGCCTGGTATTTTGCCACGGCACTGGCCAGGCAGTATGATGCGGTTCTTCCTTATCTTGTGGACCGGCGTCTTTCGCCCTGGGTGCATAACAAGACGATACAAAAGGCTGTGGAAAGCAACCGGATTGACCGGGAGACCAAATCTTATCTGCGGACGCTGCGCATGAAAAGACAGAGACAGAATGATGAGGAGAAATAGGGATATGAGAGAAAAAACGATTTTATCCAATAAATATTATCTGTATCTGACGGAATTTTTTGCAGGTATGTCAGTTATGGCGGTAGAGCTGGGCGCCAGCAGACTGCTGGCGCCTTATTTCAGCTCTTCCCAGATCGTATGGACTATAATCATCGGGACGATTATGATCGCTATGGCACTGGGAAATATTTACGGAGGACGGTCTGCGGACCGGGACCCGAATCCGGACAGGCTCTATGGGCGTATCGTGATCGCTGCCATATGGATCGGACTGATTCCTGTGGTGGGGAAATATATCATCCTGGCTGTTTCTGCGCTGCTCATCTTTTCGATCAGCAGCCATTTTCTGGTGTGTGCGGCGTTTGCGGCCTGTATGATTATTTTCGTTTATCCGCTGTTTCTTCTGGGAACAGTAACGCCCAGTCTTGCCAAGTATACGGTGGATTCCCTGGCGGATAACGGCAGGACGGTAGGCAATCTGGGTGCATTCAATACCATCGGAAGCATACTGGGTACGTTTCTGCCCACCTTTGTGACCATCCCGGCGGTGGGGACCAGCATTACCTTTTTGATCTTTGCAGGGATATTATTGGCATTGGCGCTGGTTTATTTTGTAGGCACAGGACGCAAAAGCATCCGGGCCGGCGCGGGGGTTCTGATTTTTATTCTGTGCTGTATCTTTGGTTCCTCAGGCAGCTTTGCTTTCTGGGAACAGGATCTGGTTTATGAGGGCGAATCCGTATACAATTATCTGCAGGTAAAAGAGGATGAAAAGAGTGTGATTCTGTCCACCAATGTGCTGTTCGGCGTACAGTCTATCATGAGAAAGGATGACAGCCTGACGGGTATGTACTATGACTATGCCCTGGCGGCTCCGCTGATGGCAGGCGCTGCGGAAAAGGAGCGGATGGATGTGCTGATACTGGGGATGGGCACGGGCACCTTTGCCACACAGTGCCGACGGTATTTTGATGATATGCAGATAGAGGGCGTGGAAATCGATGAAAAGATCACTGCGCTGGCAGAGCGGTATTTCCGTCTGCCGGAAGATGTGACGGTGACCACTTATGACGGAAGGGCTTTCCTGAACGCGGTGGACCGGCAGTATGATGTGATCATGGTGGACGCCTATCAGGATATTACCATTCCCTTTCAGATGTCCTCGGTGGAATTTTTTACACTGGTACGGGAGCATTTAAAAGAGGACGGCGTTATGGTGGTTAATATGAACATGAGGGGCGAGGAAGAAGGCAACATCAATCAGTATCTGGCAGATACGATCTGCAGCGTTTTTTCTCATGTGTATACGGTGGATGTGACTTATTCCACCAACCGGGAGCTGTTTGCATCCAATTCTCCGGATATGCTGCAGCGGCTGGAGGCAGGACGGGAGGCTGTGGACAGTGAACTGATGGCCATGATGGAGCGGGTCGGGGAAGGCCTGACCCCGTATGAGGCAGGCAGTTACCGGATGAACGATGACAAAGCGCCGGTGGAGCTTTTGGGTATGCGGGTGATCGACGATCTGATCGGGGACGAAGTGGAATATTACAAAGAACTGTACGAAGAGCAGGGGATCCGGGGCCTGCTGGAACAGCTTGGATAGCTGCCTGTGCTGCATCTGCACAGGCAGTTTTTATATCTTACGCTCCTGTCTTATCATTTCTTTTCATTCTTAAGAGATTTCATTATAAACAGCGCTTATCCCTTATATAGAAGGGAACATACTTTTTTCACAATTGCAACACAAAATGGAAACAATTTCTTTTTACAATAAAGCAGAAAGAAAAAAACGAAATGGGGAAAACAGCGGAGGTTTCCATGAAACAGAAGTTCATTTGGATCGGTATTTCTGTTTTTGTGCTTGGAGCAGCAGGAGCAGGACTTTGGTATGCCGGACAAAACAGGGGAGAACATGTGCCTCAGGAGAGGCCGCCTGTACCGGAAATATTGGAAGGAGAAGTGGTTGCTGCCGCGGGTACGATTTCGGCAGGGCTGTCGGAAATGCGGCTGGAGCTGGATTTTCTGGAAACCGATCTGGTGGTGGAAGAGGTTTGTGTATCTGCTTCCGATGAAGTTCTGGCCGGAACGAAACTATTGAAGATTACAGACAGTTCTCTGCGGGAAGCGGCAAGAGAGCTGGAGCGGGCCAGTATGGACGCTTCTCTGGCATATCGGCAGGGGGTCATAGACTGTGAATACGACAGACTGGATGCAGAGAATACATGGATGAAAAGCCAGATTGCTTCTGAGTTTGCCCAGACAGTCTATGAAGATACGATTGCAAAAGCGGAGCTTGAGGTGAAGAAGGCAGAGCAGGCAGTGACAGAGGCACAGGAGCTGGTGGAAGAATATACGGCTGCCCTGGAAGAGGACGCTTATTACATAGAATATGAGATAGAAGAAAAAAAAGCGGCTTATGAGAAACATATGTCCCTGTTTTTTGAAAAACTGGATGCATATGGCTATGAGCTGAAAGATGACGGGGACGATGATCCCAATACATTTGACATAGTAAGGCAGAAAGGGGACGGAGCAGACAAACCGGGAGACGATGATGACGGAGAGGCCACAGTGCTGCAGCTTTTGAAAAGTGAGTACCAGGAAAACAAAGAGGAATACGATCAGGCGCTGAAAGACTATGAAGCAGCAACAAAAAGAGCCAGTGCCGGAATCGATGCAGCCAGAGACAATCTGCTGCTGTGTCAGCTCACCTGGCAGGAGTCGCAGATCGCTCTGGAAGAGACAAAAGTGAAGGCGCAGGCAGTCTATGATCTGTGTGTGATACAGGGAGAAAAGGCGCAGACTGTTTATGAAACGGAAAAAAAGAGTCTGGAGGAGGCTTTGGAAGCGCTGACAGATGAGAAGGAAGAGGCGGAAGAAAACTATACATTGTTTATGGAAACGGTAGGAGACGGTTATCTTTATGCAGAAAATCCGGGGACTGTTCTGATGATACAGGCAGCGAAACACAGGAGCCTTTCCAAGGATGGTGTTTTGATGGCATGCAGTGATACCGATGCAGTTCAGGTAACGGTTTCTGTGGCCCAGACGGATATTGCCCGGATAACGGTAGGCGATACGGCGGCGATTGTGACAGAAGGCTATCCTGCCTGTACGGGCGTGGTGACAGAACTGAACCCGGTTTCCCTGTCGGACAGCAGGACAGCCGTCAGTTATCAGGCGCTTGTAGAGCCGGAGCAGGGCAGTGATTTACCGCTCAATCATACGGCGTATGTTTATTTTGGCATAACCGGACAGGAATATGACAAAATCCGGGGTGAACAGGAACCTGAGGCAGGAGGAACAGAGAAATGAAAGGGCGAAGAGGGAAAAAAAGAGCTGTCGGACTTGTCATATTCCTATTGCTTGGGGCTGTGTATTTTCTCGTATTTTTCCGGACCGATAAAAAGAACGGGACAAATGCGGGGACTGCAGGGAGTGCGGAGGAAGGGACGACATACTATAAAGAAGAAACGGTACAGTGCGGCGATCTGATGCAGAGTATGACAGAAAGCGGCAGCATAGAGCTTCGGACGGTAAACCAGAAATATGATGTGGTCATTGACCAGGACGGGGAAGAAGAGGACAGCGGGGACGGAGAAGAAGATGGAGATGATGACGAAGAGAGTAGTGCACTGAAAATAGAAGAAATCTTTATCCGACAGGGGCAGAGGATTCAGGAAGGCGATGCGGTTCTTAAACTGACAGAGAAGAGCATCCGTCAGGTGCGCAGAAAACTGGAAATGGAGCGGACGGATGCAGAACTTGTACTGAAAAGTCTGAGAAACGCCTGTGAAATCGTGCAGGTGGAAGCAGAGTCTGCCAGGCAGCAGAGTCTGTCAGATGCGGCCTGGGCAGAAACCAGGTATGCTGTGGATACGGCAGAGTATCAGGTGCAGCTTGCACTGCTGGCAGATTCTGTTGCTGTGCTGGAGCAGGAAATCGTACAGATAGAAACGGAATTGGAGGATGGCTGGGAAGCCTATGCCGATCTGAAGGCCGAATATGAGAAATATGAAAGGCGCTGTCAGGAGTGGGCCCCGGATAATCTGTATACCTATATCCCTCTTCGGACGGACTATCTGCGGATAAAGGAACAGTATGAAACCGAGACGGAAAACCGTCTGGAAAAACGGGAGGAAATGGAGGAAAAGCGGGAAGAAATCGCAGAAAAGCAGGCAGAGCTGGAAAGACTGCAGGGGCGGGCCGGAGTGTGTGAGATGGAGAGCAGGCAGAGCTTAGAAAGCGCAGTCCTGGACGGTGATATGGCGCAGGAGGTTTATGCATATACGCTGGAGGAACTGGAACAGAATCTGGAAGCGGCGGAAGCAAAACTGGCAAAGCTGGAGGAAAGTTTATCTGATTTGAATGCTTTTGTGGGAGACGACGGCATTGTGTATGCACAGAGCGACGGGCTGGTGACACGGATCGGTTATGAGGCAGGAGATCTTCTGCAGGAGGAAAGTGTTCTGTTTACCTATGTGAAGGAAGATGACTATGTGATTTCGATTGATGTTTCGGAAGAAGACATCCCGTATGTAACAGTAGGGGATGAGGTGACGATTGTGTTTACCGCTGATCCGGATACGGTGTATACAGGCAGGATCGGGGAAATATCCAGTGCAAATCCTTCAGAAAATACGATTATGGTAAGCTATCCGGTCACAGTCCGGATAGAGGGTGATACAAAAAAGTTATACGGCGGTATGACAGGGGATGTGACGTTTGTTACAGATCAGGTTCAAAAGGTGAATTATGTGTCCAGAAAAGCCATTGTGAAAGAGGACGGCAAAGCCTGGGTACTGGTACAGGATGAAAACGGAGAAATGATACGAAGAGAGGTGGAAACCGGCTTTACCGACGGCGTGCATATACAGATCATAAGCGGATTGTCAGAAGGCGATACAGTTTATGTGGAAACCCGAATACCAGAGCCGGACAGCGGAGAAAACCGGGCAGAGGAGGGAGAACATGAAATTCCGGAGCAGGGACCATAAATGGATGGCGATAGCTGCAGCGATATTTTTATCCATGCTTTTGATTGCTTTGGGAACGGGCATATTTCTGGCAGCTTTTCAGCGGGAGACAGAAGTGGTATACCAGGAAACAGAAGTAGAGTATGGGACGCTGACTGTAGGTATGACAAAAGAGGGAACGGCGGCGGTCGGCACTGTTACGCAGGAGTTTGCACTGGACATCAGTGCATACTCCGGTACTGTGGAAACCGGGTTTTCTTTTGCAGGACCTGCAGGCGGGAATATGCCGGGCAGCAACAGTAAGGATACCGGGAGCGGCAGACGCCTTCTGGAAGTGGAAGAGATCTACGGGAAGGTGGGGCAGTACCTGGAGCAGGGGGATCCGCTTTTGAAATTGACAGCGGAAAGTGTGGAAGATACCAGGACGGAACTGGTATCGGATCAGGAAGAGGCAAAACTGCAGCTTGATAAACTGACCATTCAGCAGCGCAGTGCCTTACAGGAAGCGTCCCAGGCGTATGAGCAGAATCAGGTATACGGCAGTGCGGCGCCGCTTGAGTATGAAGAGACTGTGTATACTTTGCAGAAGGCTGTAGAAGAGGCCGGTGAAGCATTGGAGAGGGCAAGAGAAGAGTTGGCCGGATTTCAGACTGATCTGGAGACGGTACAAAAAGATTATGAAACAGCAGTGGTCTGCCTGCGGGAAGCCACTGCTGCAGTGGAAGGTGAAACAGAAACTTACTGGTGTCTGAAAAATGAGGAAGTCAGAGAACAGGCCCGGCGGACGGCAGAAGAGGAAGAAGATGAGATCCAACGTCTGGAAGAAGAGATCAGGGAGACAAAAGAGAAGATTCTGTCGCTGGAGGCAGCATACCACGAAGCAGAGCTGGCGTACCGGGACGGTGAGGCGGATGCCAGAACCATTTATGACAAACGGATGTATGCCATGAAACAGGCCGGGGAGCTTTACAGCATTGCCACCGACCAGATCGGGTACCAACTACAGACAGCAGAAGAGGATTATGAGGATGCCTGTGAGAAACTGCAGGCATTTGATGATTATATTCCGGATGGTGTGGTTTGCGCCGCATATTCAGGTGTGATTACAGAAATTGAAATTGAGGCGGGAGATACCGTCCAGGGCGGCAGCAGGCTCGTCTCTTTGAAGCAGTATGATGAGATTACAGTACATGCAACCGTGGAGGATGAGGAAAGGGAATCCATTGCCATAGGAGATACGGTTTCTCTGATGTTTTCTGCTTTTCCGGAAGAAGCATTTACAGGAGCCGTTTCCGATATCGGGGAGGCCGTCGTGGGGACAGACAGTGTTGCCTATGAGGTGGAAATCAAAGTGGCGGGAGAGGTTTCCGGTCTGTATGGCGGTATGACGGCGGAAGCGACTTTTCTTACAGAAGCAAAAGAGAATGTGCTGTATGTATCCCGGCGGGCTGTCCTGCAGGAGGAGGGCAAATTTTATGTGCTGCAGCGGGACAGCGAGGGAAATGTGATCCATAAAGAAGTAAAAACCGGCTTCACTGACGGCAGATATGTGGAGATCAAAGAGGGGCTGGAAGAAGGAGAGCAGGTTTTGACAGAAAGCAGGGGGAAGCAGGAATGAGACTGACGGAAATGCTGAGGCTGGTCTGGCTGAATCTGATACAGAACAAATCCAGAGTTCTGCTGACTTCCGTAGGCATCACTGCCGGATCTGCAACCATTTTGCTGGTACTGGCAATCGGCAGAGGCGGACAATTGGAGGTGGCGGAGCAGTTTCAGAATCTGAATGCAGGCGCTATTGATATCACTTGTGATACGGCGGATATGTCCGGAGGCAGTTTGAGACAAAACTCAGGAAGAGGCGGAAGCGGTATGCCGGGCGGAAGCAGTATGCCGGGAGGGCGGCAATCCGGCGGTATGCCGGGAGGCGGAAGGTCTGATTTCGGCCCGTTTCCAGGCTTTGGCGGGGAGGAAGAAGGCAATCAGGAAACGGTGATTCTGGACGAAAGCGATCTGGAGGAGATACAGTTGCTTGTATCAGGGATTGCCTATGGAACGATTTCTTTCTCTGCGAAAGCGGAAGTGGAAGGCGGTAATCTGGAAGAGAGTACTTCCTATACCATAGCAGGGGTGAAAGACAATTATGCACAGATCAGCAATCTGAATCTGGCTGTGGGAGAATTTCTGACAGAAGAAAATGAGGAAGGCAAAGAAAAAATCTGCGTACTGGGAGGGGATGTGGCAGCGGAAATCTTCGGAAGTAGCTATGATGCATATGACAGTACGATTTACATTGACAACAGACCCTATGTGGTGGCCGGTGTCCTTGAAAAAATGGGAACGGTATCTTCTGGTATCAGTCCTGACGGAGCGGTATTTCTTCCTTATGCCACAACAATCAAATATCTGACCGGATCCAATATCAGCCCTACGGTTACGGTAATTGCAGAAGAGGTGGAACAGGTTGGCGATATCGTTGACGGCATTGAGGGGATACTGGCAGAACGCTATCCTGATACAAAGTTCACTCTGTCGGATGCAGGTACAAAAATGGAGGCAGCTTCCAGATCCAATGATACGTTGCAGCTATTGCTGGTGGCGATGGCGGCAATCGTGTTTATCATCGGCGGAATCGGTATTATGAATGTGCTCTTTGTCTCGGTAAAGGAGAGGACCAATGAAATCGGGATATTGAAAGCAATCGGATGCGGCAGAAGGGATATTCTGACAGAATTTCTTCTGGAGGCAGTGTGCATCAGTTTGGTGGGTGCGGTACTGGGAGTGCTTGTAGGGCTGGGTATGACGCCTGTGCTGGAACGCTTTTCAGTCAGGGTGGAGCTGTCGGTATCAGGTGCGGCGCTTTCCCTTGTGTTCGGAGGACTGACAGGCAGTTTGTTTGGCTTTTACCCGGCCTATAAGGCGTCCGGCCTGATTCCGGTGGAAGCTCTGAATCATGAGTGAGCGGGGCGGCAGGGCAGATGGACGGTTAACAAAGCGGTAAAAATCAGAATCAAGGAGCAGCTATAGTTATGGAAGAGAAACTGATTCAGCTTATGAATGTGGAAAAGGGATACAGGCTGGGAGAAGAAACGGTGCCGGTTTTGAAACAGATCTGTTTTACAGTAAAACAGGGAGAATATGTGGCGATCCTCGGTCCTTCCGGTTCCGGCAAGACGACACTGATGAACATAGTAGGGTGCATGGACTGTATGGATTCGGGAGAATATTATCTGAATGATGTCCCCATTCATAAGACACCACAGGAGAAGCTGGCAAGGGTGCGTAACCGGGAGATAGGATTTATTTTTCAGAACTATCAGCTGATTCCCACTTACAATGTACTGCAGAATATTGTAATGCCGCTGTTGATCCGGGGGATGAGACAGAGAGAAGCAGAAGAGCGCTGTATGGAAACCATCCGCTTGCTGGGGATATCCCATCGGCTCAGGCACAGGCCTTCAGAGTTATCCGGAGGACAAAAACAGCGGGTTTCCATTGCCAGGGCACTGGTAGGGGAACCGGCACTGCTGCTGGCCGACGAACCCACCGGAGCCCTGGATCAGGCCAGCGGCCGGGAGGTTTTGAAGCTGTTCGGGCAACTGCATGAAATGGGCCATACCATCGTAATGATTACCCATGATCCCAATGTGGCAAAGGCGGCAGGCCGGACAGTACGCATCACAGACGGTATGCTTTTGGAAGAGGAAAAATAAATAACACATGTAATATGCATAAAAACCTTGTGAAAGCAGCTTTTTTTTGTTACCCTGTTAATAGGACTTTAGATACATATACTGAACTGCAAAAGATGAAGGGACAGGAGAGATGCGATGAAGCTGCTGGAAGAGAGAATACGCAGGGACGGAAGGGTAAAGGCGGGAAATGTACTGAAGGTGGACAGTTTTCTGAATCATCAGTTGGATATAGCGCTGTACAATGAGATCGGAAAGGAGTTTCGCCGTCTGTTTCCCAGCGACAGGATTACGAAGATACTGACGATAGAGGCTTCCGGCATCGGCATTGCCTGTATTGCGGCTCAGTATTTTCAGGTACCGGTGGTATTTGCAAAGAAGTCCCGGAGTATCAATCTGGACGGCGGGGTTTATACGACTGGTGTGCGTTCGTTTACGCATAACCGGATATATGATATTATCGTATCGGCAAAGTTTTTATCCAAAGACGATCATGTGCTGATTATAGATGATTTTCTGGCAAACGGCTGTGCGGTATCCGGTTTGATTGAACTGGTGAAAAGTGCCGGAGCCGGTATCGAAGGTGTGGGAATCGTTATCGAAAAAGGATTTCAGGAGGGTGGCAGGCGGCTGCGGGAGCAGGGCATTCATGTGGAATCACTGGCTGTTGTGGATGCTATGAATGCGGCTACCGGAGAAATCACATTCCGGAGGTAATCATGCGCAGAAAAGAAAATGTAGAAAAACGACTGATCGAGAGCTTTAAGGAACTGGCCAAAAAAATACCGATCGAAAAGATTACGATACAGGAAATCGCAGAAGGGGCAGGGGTGATCCGGCCTACTTTTTACAATCATTTTCAGGATAAATATCAGCTTTTGGAATATATTTTCAAATCTGAGGTGATCGTACCAGTGAAGCCGCTGATACAGAATGATATGCTGGACGATGCGGTGGTGCTGATATTTGTGCGGATGCTGGAGGATAAAGAGTTCTATGGCAGGGTCTATCGCCTGCAGGGTCAAAATTCCTTTGAAAGCATTGTGAAAGACAGTCTGTATGAGATTCTGCTGGATTTCATCAGAGAATATTCGGACAACAAGGTTTCCAGATATAAACTGCTGTCTCATGAAACACTGGCAAGGTATTATTCGGAATTTCTTGGATTTATTTTTATTGTCTGGATACGGGACGGTATGATCGTGTCTCCCCAGGAGATGCGGGATCTTTTTAATTATATCAAGGACCATTCTTTATATGAAATTATCAGAGAGATGGAGTAAACGGCCTAAGAGGCGGCACGGCATGGGCCAAAACAGGAGGAAGAGCCATGAATTTATTTGACAAACTGGAAAAGACGGTAACGGAGACAGGACAGGGAATCAGCCGGAAGGCGAAGGAGCTGGCGGAAGTGACCCGCCTGAAAAATCTGCTCCATACCTGTGAAGAGGTGATGGACCAGAAATACCGGGAAATCGGAAAAGCCTATTTTGAAAGCCATAAGGATGAGGAATACAGCGAATATGCAGAACAGTGCAAAGCCATACTGGATGCCCAGAGAGGGGCTGAGGCGCTGAAAGAGCAGATCGAAAACATCAGCAGAGCATAGCTGCAGCAGACAGCAGGGATTGAAATCACATAAAAAGCCATAGCCAGGATCCGGAATGAATCTGACTATGGCTTTTTGTATCATGAAAGGATAATGCGGCTACTGGACAGGCACTTCCGGAACAGGGACGCCTGTTTCCGGTACCACAGGAACCTGCGGTATTTGCTGTGGATCGGCAACCGGATTTTCCAGTCCGGGAATACCCGGAATCGGAGTCGTGGTGCCGGGGAACAGAGGAAGTCCCAGCGGATTGGTAATTGACTCCGGCAGAGTGATGCCATTTTGCTGTGCGTTCAGGATCAGTTCCTGACGCTGCTGCTCAATCAGCAGGTCGGCGCCGGGCTGGACCATAAATTCTGCATTGTGCTGACATTTTTCGATGTTTGCATTCAGCAGCGGATCCTCTCCGGTCTGCAGCGGATCGGTTGCCGGGTCAGCGGCCTGGGATTTGCGGGACGTACCCCCGCTTTCCAGTCGTTCCGGCAGCAGTGTCAGTGTGCCGGGCATACTGAAAGGACAGTCATCGGCGGCCGGCAGCATGCTGTAGGCGCAGACCATACCGGAGTAGTGGACATCACAGCTTTCCGACGGTACGGTGCCTTCGGCAAAATATTCGCTTTTCAGAGCGCCGTCACACAGGCCCGATATGGGCAGTCTGCCCGACTGACTGCATATGGTGGCGCTGACGATGCCGGAAGGCCGGTTAAAGGACTGATTCGGCAGTTCTTCATGGATCTTGGACATCACGGCACGCCAAAGTACCTTTGCCAGATTTTTTTCGGAACCGGTCAGCTTTGTATTGTTGTCATAGCCGGCCCAGGTGGTGGCGGTATAGTAAGGCGTGTAGCCTGCAAACCAGACATCGTTGTAATCGGAAGTGGTTCCCGTCTTTCCGGCGATGGCCATATTCCCGAAGTTGACGGCGCCGCCGGTACCGGACGTAACCACATCCTCCATCGCATCGGTCAGAAGAAAAGCAGTGGTTTCTTTGATTACACGATGACTTTCCGGCTTGGTATTGTCCAGGATCACCTTGCCGTCATGGTCCACGACCTTAGTATAAAGGGTGGGCTTATAGTAGGTTCCGCCATTGGCGATGGTGGCATAGGCAGCGTTCAGTTCCTCATTGGTGACACCCATTGTGATACCGCCCAGAGCCAGAGACTGCTGGATATCGGAAAATACTTTGCCGTTTACTTCATACCTGTCTTTCAGAGTGGTAAATCCGAAGTTGATCAGATAGTCATAACCAAGCTGGGGAGTGATCTGTGTCAGCGTTTTTACCGCAACGATGTTCAGGGAATCTTTGATGCCTTCCCGGAGGGAGCACAGTCCCCGGTAGCCGGAGCTGTACCAGTTGGAAACGGGACGTCCGTCTGCATAGGCATAGGGTGCGTCGTTCTGTACGTCGCCCAGTGTAAGCCCGGCGCTGTCCAGTGCCGGTGCGTAAGTGGAAACCACCTTAAAGGTGGAGCCGGGCTGACGTGCGGTATCGGTGGCCCGGTTCAGTGTACGGCTGGCTTCTTTGGCGCCTCTGCCGCCTACCATAGCCACCACATAACCGGTATTCTGATCCTCCACCGTGATGGAAACTTCCGGCTGAGGGGTCAGGAAAACATGTTCACCGATCTCTTCGTCTCCGGGCTGCATCACCGCCGCTTTGTAAATTTCAATGGCCTCATAAGCCTCTTCCTGAGAGGCATAGAGCAGGTTAAAAGAGCTTTTTTCCTGCTGGAAATAGGATTTCAGCATTTCAGAACTGTGGTTTTCCACCTCTCCGTTGGCTTTTTTGATGGAAAGCTCATAATTCAGATACCATTTGGTGTCTGCGGGAAAATTGTCCGGATTGGTAAATGCTTCGTCGCAGATCGCCTGGATAGCGCTGTCCTGGGTGGAATAGATACTCAGGCCGCCGCTGTAGAGCAGATTGTAAGCCTGTGTTTCATTGTAGCCGGCCACATTGACAAGATCATCCAGCACATCCTGAGTGAGTGCATCCACAAAGTATGTATACACGGAATCATCTTCGGATTTTTCATTCACTGTCTGAATTCGGGAATAGACATCGTCCTCAATGGCTTCGTCATATTCCTCCTGTGTGATATAACCCTGCTCCAGCATATAAGCCAGAACCGTTTTCTGGCGCTTCACATTTTCTTCAGGATGGGAGATCGGATTGTATTTGGACGGATTCTGGGTAATGCCTGCAATGACTGCACATTCCGACAGTTTGAGTTCGTAAACCGGTTTGCCGAAATAGCGCAGGGAAGCAGCCTGGACACCCAGAGTATTCTGGCCCAGGTTAATGGTATTCATATAATTTTCCAGTATCTTGTCCTTGTCCATGATTTTTTCCAGCTCCAATGCAAGATACTGTTCCTGAATTTTACGTTTGATGCTCTCGATGGTGGTTTCATCGGTCCAGCCTTCGAACACATTGTTTTTCAGAAGCTGTTGTGTGATGGTACTGGCGCCCTGAGACAGATCCCGCTCTTTGATGGCGATAAAACCGGCACGGATGATCCCCTTGATGTCGATGCCGTTGTGCTCATAAAACCGGGCATCCTCAATGGCCACAAAGGCATGCGCCAGATCTTCCGGAATCTGTTCCATCGTAACCGGGATTCGGTTGGAGTCTGCGGCCACCAGCTTTTCCAGTTCATGTCCCTCAGAATCATAGACAAAGGTGGAGAACCCGGTGGGAGAAACGTCGATGTGTGAAATATCCGGTGCAGAGCTTAAAATACCCCGAAATACTCCGATGCCCGCGCTGATACCGATGACGGCTATGGCAAGTATCCCGGTCAGTATTGCTTTTGTTATAAGAAGCGTAAGTTTGCGCCCCAGCTTTACGGAAGTGGAGTGAAGTGCTTTTTTCTTTTTACGTATTCCTTTTTTTCCATAATTCATGAATATTGCCTCCTGAAAATGAAATGTGGACTGCTTATGCATAATAGGATGACCAACGTTCATTATAACAAACTATGTGAAGTAAATAAAGGTTTTTCCTGATTCATTAGAAATTGTTAACATTTGGAGTCCTTTTTATGCGGTATGGATGCAGGCGCCGTCCGGCTTTGTCTGTATGGATCAGTCTGATAAGCTGACATAAATAAAAATTTTGCATAATTTGCATAATCCGGAAAAACCTGTTATGCTAAGAAAAAGTCAGGCCGTATCAGCAGGCGGCAGAGGCGGATACTGTAGTAAGGAGAGGCAAAAGGATGGAAAAACAGGGACAGGCGTCTGAGTGCCGCATGATCGTGAGAGCAGGATACGGAGAGATCGTGGAGAAAAAATCCCGGTTTATAGCTTCCCTGCAGCCGGTGGGGTCTCAGGAAGAGGCGATTGCCTTTATCGACGGTATCCGCAGAAAATATTATGATGCAAGACATAATTGTTTTGCCTATCTGCTCAGGGATGAGGAAACGGAACGATACAGTGACGACGGGGAACCCAGCGGCACGGCAGGAAGGCCCATGCTGGAAGTGCTGAAGGGTGAAGGGCTGACCAATGTGGCTGCGGTGGTAACCCGGTATTTTGGCGGTACACTGCTGGGAACAGGCGGTCTTGTCAGGGCTTATACGCAGGCTGTGCAGCAGGCGCTGGACGGTTGTGAGATCGTTACGATGCGGCGGGGTGGGCGTTATGTAATTACGGCGGATTATGCCCTGACAGGCAAGATGCAGCATCTGTTCGCTCTGCGGCAGATCGTGACGGAAGAAACAGTGTATACAGATCAGGTGACATTTCACATTCTGGTGCCGGACGGGCTGGAAGAGGTATTACAGCGGGAGATTACCGAGCTGGCCAGTGCCAGGGCAAAGATCATAAAACAGGGAGAGGCCTGGTATACAGCCGGGCCGTAAGACAAAGGCGGGTAGCGGCATGGATGAACTGAAAGAAGTCATGGAAGAATTAAAAGAACTGCTGAAAACCAAGCAGTATACCAGGCTCAGGCAGAATCTGGCGGAAGTAAATGATGCGGATATTGCCGCGTTTATTGAAAGTCTGGATGAGGCTGATCTGCTCAAGGTGTTTCGTATTCTGCCCAAATCCAGCGCTGCCGATGTATTTTCCTATCTGGAAGTGGAAAACCAGCAGTTTATCATTACCGCATTGTCCGATAAGGAAGCAGCAGGTATTATTGATAATCTGATGGCCGACGATGCAACCGACCTGCTGGAGGAAATGCCGGCCAATATTGTCAAAAAGCTGTTGGCCAATGCCAGTCCGGAAACCAGGCGGGACATCAATCATCTTCTGCGCTATCCGGAGGACAGCGCGGGCAGCATTATGACGGTGGAATATGTGGATCTGAAGGAGGACATTACTGTACAGGAAGCGATAGAGAGGATCCGCCGGGTGGGAGTGGACAGCGAAACCATCAACATCTGTTATGTACTGGACAGAAAACGGACTCTGGTGGGGACGGTGGCCCTGCGCTATCTGCTGCTCAGTCAGCCGGATGCAGTGATCGGAGACATTATGCATGAAAACGTAATTTCTCTCCATACACTGATGGATCAGGAGGAAGTGGCCAGACAGTTCCAGAAATATGATTTTACCTCCATGCCGGTTACGGACAATGAGAACCGGCTTGTGGGTATCGTTACCGTAGATGATGTGGTGGATATTCTGTTGGAAGAGGCCACGGAGGATATTGAAAAAATGGCGGCTATTGTGCCGTCCGACAAGCCTTACATGAGAACCGGTGTGATTGAAACATGGAAAAAGAGGATTCCCTGGCTGTTGCTTTTGATGATTTCCGCCACTTTTACCGGCAGGATTATCACGTCCTTTGAAGATGCGCTGAGCAGTTGTGTGGTTTTGACCGCATTTATCCCCATGCTGATGGATACCGGAGGAAATGCGGGCGGGCAGGCCAGTGTTACCATTATCCGGGGCCTGTCCCTGAATGAAATTGCGTTCCGGGATCTGGGGCGTGTGATCTGGAAAGAGAGCCGGGTGTCTTTGCTTTGCGGCATCACACTGGCAGCCGCCAATTTTATTAAGCTGCTGTTTTTGGACCGGGTGGGCATACAGGTGGCTCTGGTGGTATGCCTGACGCTGGTGGTAGCGGTGTTTATTGCCAAACTGGTAGGGTGTAGTCTGCCTATGTTTGCCAAGAAAGCAGGGTTTGATCCGGCTGTTATGGCCAGCCCTTTTATAACGACGATTGTGGATGCCATTTCACTGATGGTGTATTTTCAGATTGCGGCCAGTCTGCTGGGACTGTAAACAGGGGGAAGATGCGATGGGACAGAAACTGATTTCATGGAATGTAAATGGACTGCGTGCCTGTGAGGGCAAAGGGTTTTCTGAGTTCGTAAAGGCTCAGGAGCCGGATATTATGTGCGTGCAGGAGACAAAGCTGCAGGAGGGGCAGATCACCCTTTCACTGCCCGGTTATCATCAGTATTTTAATTATGCAGAGAAAAAAGGATATTCCGGTACGGCGCTGCTGACCAGGAAGGAACCGCTGCAGGTGATAAGAGGTATCGGTGTACCGGAGCATGACAAAGAAGGCCGTGTGCTGACGGCAGAATATGAAACCTTTTATGTGGTGACGGTCTATACGCCCAATTCACAGAGAGAGCTGGCCAGACTTGCTTACCGGATGGAATGGGAAGATGCATTCCTGGACTTTCTGCAGAAACTGGAGGAGAAAAAACCGGTGATCTGCTGCGGGGATATGAATGTGGCCCATCAGGAAATCGACTTGAAAAATCCTGCATCCAATCATAAAAATGCAGGCTTTACGGATGAAGAAAGGGAAAAATTCTCCCGCCTGCTGGGCAGCGGGTTTCTGGATACTTTCCGCTTTTTCTATCCGGACCGGGAGGGCGCTTATTCCTGGTGGTCGTACCGGTTCCACGCAAGAGAAAAAAATGCCGGATGGCGGATTGACTATTTTCTGGTTTCCGGGGCGCTGGAGGAAATGCTGCAGGACGCTTTGATCTATTCTCAGGTACCGGGGTCTGATCACTGTCCGGTAGGGCTGCTGCTGAAATAGTCAGAAGCGGGCCGGAGTGCGTTTGCGTTTTTTTGCTTTTTTGAAAACAATGCGCAGGATGAGAGAGACGGCACAATATAAAAGACAGCCGCCCGTTATGAGCAGGCAGCGGCGGCGCAGGCCCAGGAAGTAGCTTTCCGCAGTCTGGCCGGCATCTACGGTAAGATAGGTGCCGGTGTCTGTTCTGAAAAGTACACGGCGTTGGCAGGGCTTTTTTTCTGCCACGATGTCGACGCCGGCGCTTTTGGAAGGCGCTTCCTGGCTCCATTCATAGCCGCTGTATTCTTTGGTTCGGTAGTAGACTTTGTATACGGTTTTGGTAGGATTCATTCGTTTGTTTCTGCCGGTGGTGTTATTTTTGACCTGGATGGGCAGCACCTGATAAGGGACAAAGGTGTAGATCCCCTTGTCCTGATAAAGGCCGGGATCTGGCAGATGGCAGAGCTGCCAAAGGGCGGCGGCGGCAAATACAAGCGCCATGATAAAAAGTGTGGCGAACAATCCGTTTCTGGTGTGTCTGATTTTTCCCTGCATTTTCTGCCTCCCTGGTTTTGTTTTTCAACTTATTGTATTTATTATATGTTCCGGAGCCTGAAAATGCAATTGTTTGCAAATAATTGCAAGATGGGTTTTACTTATGGGACAGGTTTGTGTATAATATACAGGGCGAATGCCGGAAAATGGAAAAAATCAGTTTTGAGAGGAGCTGTATAACATGGTAAAAGCGGTCGTAGGAGCAAACTGGGGAGATGAGGGCAAGGGTAAGATTACCGACATGCTGGCCAGGGAGTCGGATATCATTGTCCGGTTTCAGGGCGGCGCCAATGCGGGACATACCATTGTAAACAATTATGGAAAATTTGCGCTGCATACATTGCCGTCAGGCGTTTTTTATACCCATACTGCCAATATTATAGGAAACGGAGTGGCGCTGAACATTCCGATTTTAACAGAAGAGATCAAATCCATTACGGACCGGGGGGTGCCTGCGCCCAGGATACTGGTGTCAGACCGGGCACAGATCGTGATGCCGTATCATATCCTGCAGGATCAATACGAAGAGGAACGTCTGGGCGGCAAGTCGTTTGGCTCCACCAAATCAGGTATTGCACCGTTTTATTCTGATAAATATGCCAAAATCGGTTTTCAGGTCAGTGAGCTGTTTGAGGAAGAGCTGCTGCGGGAAAAGGTGGCGGGGGTCTGTGAAATAAAAAATGTACTGTTTACTCACCTCTATCAAAAGCCTGCCATTGATCCGGAGGAGCTGCTTGCCGCACTGCATAAATATAAAGAAATGATTGCTCCCTATGTATGTGATGTGTCTGCTTATCTGGCTCAGGCCATCCGGGATGGAAAAACCATTCTGCTGGAAGGGCAGCTTGGCACACTGAAGGATCCGGATCACGGGATCTATCCTATGGTAACTTCTTCTTCCACACTGGCAGCCTATGGCGCGATCGGCGCAGGGATCCCGCCGTATGAAATCAGGCAGATCATCACTGTATGCAAGGCATATTCTTCCGCTGTGGGAGCCGGGGCTTTTGTATCCGAGATTTTTGGCAGTCAGGCGGATGAACTCCGCAGGCGGGGCGGCGACGGAGGGGAATTTGGCGCTACCACAGGACGTCCCAGACGGATGGGGTGGTTTGACTGTGTGGCTTCCAAATACGGCTGCCGTCTGCAGGGCACCACAGATGTGGCCTTTACGGTACTGGATGTACTGGGATATCTGGATGAGATCCCGGTCTGTGTGGGATATGAACTGGACGGAAAGATCACAACGGAATTTCCGGTTACCGCAAAGCTGGAACAGGCAAAGCCGGTATTTAAGATGCTGCCGGGCTGGAAATCGGATATCAGGGGAATCAGGGAGTATGAGAACCTTCCCGAAAACTGCCGGGAGTATGTGGAGTTTATCGAATCTCAGATCGGTTATCCCATTACGATGGTCAGCAACGGACCGGGGCGGGAAGATATTATATACAGAAAAAGTGTGCTGCAAAAATAAAAATAATATGTTTTATGGACGGCTCTGTCGAAAGACAGGGCCGATTTTTTATTCCCGCTGGCGCACGGCGCACAGCGCCTCAAAAAATGTAAACTAATTATATAAAGTAGTTGACAATATATTGTCAACAAAATATAATAAAATAGTTGACAAATAATATACATACAGAAAACTTTTGGAAAGGGACGAAACAGGATGGAGCAGAAAACAAAACAGGGGATGAAACAGAAGATTGCAACAAAGGAAATGGTGCTGTGTGCGTTGTTTACAGTGCTGATTACAGCAGGAGCGTTTATTAAGATACCGATACCGGTGGTGCCTTTTACGCTGCAGTTTTTATTTACGATGATGGCAGGGCTTTTGCTGGGGGGACGTCTGGGTGCGTGCAGTGTGACGCTGTATGCGCTGCTGGGGCTGATCGGTCTGCCTGTGTTCGCGGAGGGCGGCGGTATCTATTATATCTGGAAGCCCAGTTTTGGCTATATCATTGGGTTTATCATAGCCAGCTATGTGACCGGTCGGCTTGTGGAGCGGCTGGAACGGCTCAGCTTCGGTAAGATACTGGCGGCCAATCTGCTGGGGCTGGCCATCGTGTATGGAGCAGGCATGGCCTATTATTATGTGATCTGCAATTATGTCATTCATACTCCCATTGGTCTGGAAGCCCTGTTTTTATATTGTTTTCTGCTGGCGGTGCCAGGGGATCTCTGTCTGTGCTTTCTGGCGGCAGAGCTGGCCAGACGTTTGAAACCGGTGTTGGAGCGTATGGGTTAGATGTGGCTGCAGAAAGAGAGGCGTTCGATGAGCAGAAGTCTGTTTATCACAGGTACAGGTACCGACGTGGGCAAAACCTATGTATCCGGACTGATTCTGAAAAAACTGAGAGAAGCAGGTGTGAGCGCGGCCTATTATAAGGCGGCCATGAGCGGCAACAGCAGAGAAAAAGACGGAAGTCTGATACCGGGAGATGCGTTGTATGTAAAACAGACGGCGGGCCTGGAGCAGCCTTTGGAAACCATGTGTCCGTATGTGTATGAGTCTGCGGTTTCACCCCATCTGGCATCCAGACTGGAGGGCAATCCGGTGCGGATGGAAGTGGTGAGGCGGGGATTTGAACATCTGGCAGAACGCTATTCCCACATTACAGTGGAGGGGAGCGGGGGGATCTGCTGTCCTGTCGCAATGGGCGGGGAAGAAATCTGGATGGAGGATGTGATTCAGGCATTGGCTCCGGTCTGTCTGATTGTGGCGGATGCCGGTCTGGGTACCATCAATGCCGTAGCTTTGACAGCGGCATATATGAAAAGCCGGGGGATCGGGGCAGCGGGCATCCTGCTGAATCACTTTCATCCCAATGATGTGATGGAAGAGGACAATAAAAGGATGTGTGAGTATGTGACCGGACTGCCGGTGCTTGCCTGCATTGAGGAGGGATGCTCTGATCTGCCGATGGAGACAGAAACACTGCTGGGGCTGTACCGGCCTTCCGCCGGCAAAGCCGGCGCCAGATAATATGAATCATAATGATAAAGCAATGGAAATAACAGCGATAGCGATACTGATACGGGAATCAAAGACTGAACGGAGGAAATGCGATGATCTGGTATCCTTATGAACAGATGAAAACCATGCGGGAACCTTATGAAATCGTGGGTGCAGAGGGCGTCTGGCTTGATACGAAGGAGGGAAGGATGATAGATTCCATATCGTCCTGGTGGAGTGTGATACATGGGTATCGGCACCCGGTCCTGACAGAAGCGATTGTAAAGCAGGCACGGCAGTTTTCCCATGTGATGCTGGGCGGACTGACTCATGAGCCGGTAAAACGGCTGGCGGATAAGCTGGCAGAATGGCTGCCGGGAGATCTGGACTACTGCTTTTTTTCCGATTCCGGCAGTGTAGGGGTGGAAGTTGCGCTGAAAATGGCGCTCCAGTACTATATCAATAGGGGAGAGCTGCAGCGGACCGGAATTTTGTCTCTGACCCATGCCTATCATGGAGATACCTTTAAAACGATGGAGGCAGGGGATGATGAAGATTATCATTTTATTCTGGAAGCCTGCGGGGAAAAAAAGGATGTCATACATATTCCCACAGAAATCCCTGCGTTGGAGGAAGCCTTTGCCCGTTTTCATACAAAATTAAACTGTCTGATCGTGGAACCTCTTCTGCAGGGAGCGGGCGGTATGAGAATGTATGATGTGTCTTTTCTGAAGCGTGCAAGGCAGTTATGCGACCAGTATGACGTACTGCTGATCTTCGATGAGGTGGCAACCGGCTTTGGCAGAACAGGGAACCGGTTTGTAGCCGATCTGGTACAGCCGGATATCCTGGTGCTGGGCAAAGCTCTGACAGGCGGTTATATCGGACATGCGGTTACAGTGGCAAACCGAAAGGTTTATGAGGGGTTTTACAGCGACAATCCGGACCATGCCCTGATGCATGGACCCACTTTTATGGGCAATGCGCTGGCCTGCAGCGCAGCCCTTGCATCTATAGAGCTGTTTGAAACAGAAAGGTATATGGACAAGATCGCCGGGATTGAGGAAATTACCAGACAGGAAATGGCTGGCTTTTCCGATCCGCGCATAAGGGAGGTGCGGATGATGGGGGGATGTGTCTGTGTGGAGGTAAAAGATGCCAAAACCCTTGAAGGGTATCAGCAGTTTGCCAGGGCGCGGGGCGTGTTCAGCCGGCCGTTTCTGAAATATCTGTATGCGATGGTGCCCTATGTGATACGGGAGGAAGAGCTGGTCTGTGTGCTGGATTGCATGAAAGCCTGGTTCCGGCGCTGAATGGCGCTGCCTTCCCGGAGGGAGGGCAGCGCCACGGCTTCAGGATGTGGCAGACCGGAGGATGTCCGGTCTGCCCACCAGGGGAGGCAGCTCCCATAGCGTCCGGATCGTATGATGGATCCGGAGGTTATCGGGGGCCGGATATTGTTTTGGATTGTACCAGCAGCAGGCGATACCTGCCTGATTGCCGCCTGCCATATCGCTTGTGAGGGAGTCGCCTACGATGACGGCTTCCTCTTTTTTAAAATCGGGAATCTGTTGAAAGCTGCGGGTAAAAAAACGGGCAGAAGGTTTTTCACAGCCCAGTTCTTCTGAGATGAAAAGTCCGTCCATTACCTCGTCCAGATGGCTCAGGCGCAGTCTGTTGCGCTGGGTGGAGGCCACACCGTTTGTCACGATATACTGCCGGTGAGTCTTGTGGAGCAGCCGGCAGAGCGTAAGCGAATCTTCTGTGTCATAGGCAGTGCTTCCAAGAAGCCTCTGATAAGTATCCCGGAACAACGGGACATCCACACCGGTAATGCCGGCAGCTTCAAAAAAGCTGGTAAAACGCTGTCCCAGCAAAACCTCTTTTGTGATCTCGCCCCGTTCCAGCATCTTCCAGAAGGAAAGATTGATTTTAGAATAGAGGGCCAGCAGCGCGTCATTGGATGGAAGGCCGGCATGTTCCATGCTGGTATGAAATGCATAGGCTTCTGATGCATTGAAGTCAAGGAGGGTATCGTCCAAATCCCATAAAATCGTAGTGTACATAACAAACCTCCGGTAAGAATGGTCGGCAGAGTTTTCTGTCCTGTCATTTTAACAGATGGACGGGGGAGTTGCAAGGCGGGTTTGACACAGAAGGGAAAACTGTTGTATCTTTTATAATGCAACAGAAAGGAAACAGGCGGACAGACTGACAGGAGGATAGAACAAATGATAAAGAACATCGTATTTGATATCGGAAATGTACTGACCTATTATACATGGGAGGAACACATCCGCAGTTTCGGATTTACGGAAACGGTTTATCAGCGGGTAGTGCAGGCTACGGTAAAGAGCAGTGCATGGAATGAGTTTGACAGAGGGCTGCTGTCGGATGAAGAGGTGACACAACTGCTGGTTCAAAACGATCCCGGCGTGGAACAGGAGATACGGCAGATGATGGTGAATGTGGGCGGCCTTGTGAAAAAGGCAGAGTATGCGATTCCCTGGATCCAGGAATTGAAGAGCAAGGGATATCATGTTTATTATCTGTCTAATTTTTCCTTTAAAGCCGGGAAAGAATGCAGCCATGCGCTGGATTTTATGCCCTTTACAGACGGCGGCATTCTGTCCTGTGAGGAGAAGCTGATCAAACCTCAGCCGGAAATCTACAGGAGACTTCTGGAAAAATATGGCCTGACAGCCGGAGAATGTGTGTTTCTGGACGATCTGGACATCAATGTCAGGGCGGCTGAGGCGGAAGGATTTCATGGAATTTTGTTTACCACAAAGGAAGCGGCAGTTTCTGCGCTGGAAGAGCTGGGTGTGAAATAGGGAACTGTTTTTGATGACATTTCCTGTATTCTTCATGACATTTTTGCCAAATATCCATGAGAGAAACCGATATAATAAATAAAGCGTGTGCCGGGAAGGTTTTTATAAGATTCGGATGGAAGTACACGGAATATATGAGGTGAAATCTTGGAGATTGCAATCTGTGATGACGATAAAGTGATCAGGGAACAGATCAGAGGACTGATAAAGCAACAGAGAGCAGATGCAGCAGTGGCGCTCTACGAGTCGGGGGAGGAATTGCTGGCTTGTAAGCGGCAGTTTGATCTGGTTTTTCTGGATATTCAGATGAAAGGGAAAAACGGAATCGAGACAGCCAGGATGCTGCAGAAAACAGGAGAAGATACCATTCTGGTTTTTGTGACAGAATGTAAGGAATATGTGTTTGACGCCTTTGACGTAGGTGCATTTCATTACTTGCTGAAGCCTCTGTCGGAGAAAAAGTTTGCGGAAGTGCTGGAAAAGGCAGTTCGGAAAACAGAGAAGAAAGAAAAAAAGGAGATTTTTCTGATCAGAAGCAGAAACCGGAATATTATGCTGCGGAAAGATCAGATTCTTTATGTGGAAAGCCGGATGAGAAAGGCGGAAATCCATACGTGCCGGAAAAGTTATGAAATTTACGGGACGATGAATGAACTGGAAAAGCAGTTGGGCGGGAATTTTTACCGTTGTCACAGAGGGTATCTGGTCAACCTTGCCTATGTGCTGGAATATACGACGGACAGCATATCTCTGACGGATGGCACGGTGATTTTTCTGTCCAGAGAAAAATACAATGCTTTTGTCAGTGCCTATATGCAATATTTACAAAGTGGAGGCACTTCTTATCTATAGTATTGACTGTCTTGTCTGTTACAGAAGATTTGCATGAAAAAACTCTTGTACTTTTTTTCCAGTATGTTAGAGTATGAGTAGGGAAATAATGTAGAGGAGGAAGAAACCATGCAAATTATCAAAACCAGAGACTATGACCATATGAGCCGTATGGCGGCCAATATCATTGCCGCACAGGTGATTATGAAGCCGGATTGTGTATTGGGACTGGCTACAGGTTCCACTCCTGTCGGGACATATGAAGAGCTTGTCCGCAGATATGACAAGGGGGAACTGGATTTTTCAACGGTTACCAGCATCAATCTGGATGAGTATAAGGGCCTTTCGCCGGAAAATGATCAGAGCTATCGTTACTTTATGAACACGCATCTTTTCAGTCATGTGAATATTGATCCTGAAAAGACTTACGTTCCCAATGGCCTTGAGCCGGACAGCGAGAAAGCCTGCGCAGCTTATAATGCAGTGATCAGGCAGGCAGGGGGCATTGATTTACAGCTTCTGGGGCTGGGACATAACGGACACATCGGTTTTAATGAGCCGTCGGACATCTTCGAAAAGGAAACCCACTGTGTCGATCTGACGCAGAGTACAATCGATGCCAATTCCCGGTTCTTTGCTTCGATGGATGAGGTGCCAAAACAGGCTTATACGATGGGGATTGGGACTATTATGCAGGCAAAAAAGGTGCTGGTGGTGGTCAGCGGAAAGGCCAAAGCACAGATCGTGAAGGATGCGTTCTTCGGTCCCTGTACGCCGCAGGTTCCGGCTTCCATTCTGCAGCTTCACAGCGATGTGATCCTGGTAGGGGATGAAGAGGCTCTCTCTCTGATTCCATAATGATTGACAAGAGATCTGATACGGTGATGACAATAGAAAGCAAGTTTTGTGTACGTTCCATTGTCATGAATCAAAAAGAGAATCCTGCAGGATTCTCTTTTTGATTCAGCGTCATATACCGGTTTTATCGTTTACTTCCTGCCGCAGCACTTTTTATATTTTTTGCCGCTGCCGCAGGGACAGGGATCATTCGGATAAATTTTTGTATCTTTTACAATGGTAGTGGAGGATTTCTGTTCTTTGTACAATGCTTTTCTGGTTGCCTCGTCAAAGATTGCGTTCCATTCCTCCAGTTCATACAGCCAGTCCGCACCGGCGCCCACCATATTTTTATAGAGAAGCGTCTTGTCAAATCCCAGATTGACGTTGGTATCCTCTTCCATCTCTTCAATGGGATTGGCTTCTTTCAGACTGTCGTTGATACCGTCCAGAAATCCGGTCATTGTCATAAGATCCACATGATATTTCTCTGCCAGTTCTTTTACCGTGCCGGTTACTACTTCATCAGGATTTTGCAGGAGCTGTGCATAGATTTCCTTTTCTTTCTGAAAATATGCGGCCCATAATCTCTGCAGATCCCCTTTGTTTGCTTTTTCGTCGTATGCTTTGTCTCTCCACTGTTGTAATAATGCCATGATTTTTTCCCCTTTTATTTTTATTGAAGATGATTTGCTTTGTATCTGTTGTCCGTGGAAATGATCGCAGCCATTTCCTTTGGAGTGTGTGGTTTTCCAAAACCTGCACCCTATTATATAACAAATCAAAGTGCCTGTCCATACAGGAAAAGAAAAGCAATTTTTATTTTTTTTTAAATATTTTTAAATTTTTTGTATAGGAAATAAAATACAGGGCCATACTATGATTAATCAAATGGACCCCCTCCTTTGATTAAACTTTTACAAAAGATACAAAATACTTATCCTCCCCTAAATAAGCCTTCGGGACTGCACAGAGTGCGGTTTCGGGGGCTTTTGATTTTTTACAGCAGAAAATTCGCAAAGCCTGCCCTCCTGCAATGTTATCTGCGCATAATCCGGGACACAATGCGGAATACTAAGCAGGATACCAAAAGGAAAACAGGTGAAGGAGGAGAACTATGGCACAATTGGACTGCGGTGTGAACAACTGCGTATATAACAAATGTAAAAGCTGCTGTAAAGGTGATATTACGGTGGGAGGAAAGCATGCTGACACCAGAAGCGATACATGCTGTGAGAGTTTTGCCGGAAAGCGGGCAGGAGATTCCTATATCAGTGCATTGGAGCATCCCTGCAAAACCATCAGCATCGACTGCGAAGCCTGTGACTGCATGTACAATAAGAACTACAAATGCCATGCCGAACATGTGGATATTTCCGGCAACGGCGCCTGCGAGTGCGGACAGACAACCTGCAATACCTTCAGAAAGCATTCATAACGAAAAAGGCGTCTCTGCAAAAACCTGCAGGGACGCCTTTTTCGTATCCGGGATGCTGGCAATGCAAATTCCTGTATAAACAGATACAAATTCAGGAGAAAACTGGAAAATACAGATGAAATCCTATAGAGTAAATTATAATTTCAGTTTTTTTAAAACTGAAAGATTATTTTAACCAATGAGGAAAAGGAGTGATTTACGAATGGAGAAAACATGCTATGCCATTATGCCTTATGGAGGAAGCGAACAATCTCTGAAAGATCGGTTCAATTCCGTTTACCAGTTGTATATGCTGATTCCGGCAATGGAAAAAGGCTTTACTGTCACACGTGAAGATATCCAGGCGCAACCAGGGAGCATCACGGCCAATATTGTACATCATTTGGCAGAAGCCGAACTGGTCATTGCGGATCTGTCCAATAATAACTGGAATGTTGCCTATGAACTCGGTATCCGTCATTGCTTCGTAAAAGGAAAAACCATACTTCTTTGTGATAACAAAACGGATTTGAATTTTGATATCCGCGGATTCAACGTGATTCGATATGATGGGGACAATCCTGCCGCCGATATGTTCTCGATTCAGGAAATGGTACGGAAAGCGATTGCGGCCCGATTGAAGACACCGACAAAGGCAGACAATCAGGTTCATGAAACGTTTTCCTTTGCCCATGACAATCTGATTGATTATCTGGACAATGCAGAAGCCGATATTGCCAGCGAGCTGGCCCAGTTGAAAACAGAGTATGCAGCTTTGAGCGCAGAAAATGAAAATCTGAAAAAGGAACTGCAAAAAAGCGGTCAGCCTCTTAATCATATCTCTGCAACCCATGAGAGTATTATACAAAAAATTGAAGATGCCATGCGCTCTTTACAATATTCGGGAGACAGTGCCGTCGTTAAGCTCCGTCAGGCATTCGCCCAGCCCAATCCGAATTATAATGAAATCCAGAATATATTACAGCAGGCGCTTACGGAAGGGTATATGACGGAAGGAAACTTCCGCAGTATGTACCTTTTGTTCATTGGGCAAGGACAGCCGCAGTTGACAAATCTGATTCTGGAGCTTGCCGAACAACGGTATCCGGAAAGCCTGGATTTTAAAAGCTATCTGGCGCAGGCGTATGCGAACAACTATAAAACACAGGATAAAGCGATTCAATATGCTGACGAGGTGCTGCAGGTTACGGTAGTGGACGGAAAACGTTATTCCAAGTGCAAAAAAATTGATAACGATCAGTTGGCATCCTGTCTGAATGCATACATTCATTTACATCGTTATGACATTCTGATTGAAATTATCCCCCAGCTATTGGAACAGGTTTCGGAACATCGGGAAATGTTATTGCGAAATCTTGTTGCCGCATATCGGGAAATGGGTGATACTGCGGCACAGGTTGAAGCAATGAAAACATTGCTGGAGGAATACCCGATGAATGATGTGAATCATTATCATGTGTTTCGATTTTTGCATCAGATGAATGAAAATATGCAGGCTTTCTATCACCTGGAGTTTGCTTCTGCACTGGATCCGGATGATACGGACTACCTGTTTGCCTTGGCCGGCTGTATTTTTGACGATCATATCTGCCGTTCCGAAGAGTATTCCATCAGGAAAATTTCCCGGAAGGAAGAATGTGCCAGAGCAGCCGTTCCTTTCTTAATGCAGGCTATACAGGTAGAGACATCCAACAGATGCCTGCAGAAATGCAAAGACCTGATTCTGAGAAATGGCATTGGAAAATATGAAGAGATCTTTGACCAATGGATCTCAGAAGGAATGAGGACATTTGGCATCCCTGATTTAGACTACAATGGGGTCAGATATCTGACTCAACTGGGCGATCGTCTGGATGAAAATTTATGCAGACAGATTTATAATTCGGAAATGGAAAAAGGGATTATTTCCTGTGAGAGTGAGACAGCCGGGGAGGATCAAACGGTATGAGGCGCTTTCAGATGGAAAGAGCCGCCAAATCCGAATATGTGATTTTCAAAATCTATTTGACAGAACACCAGGGATATGTTACATTTATCAAGTATGATACAGAACAACCAAGCAGAGTATCCACTCTCACCCTGCGGCAATCGGGCTTCAGGCGTTTTTATGTTTTGTTACATGACTGGGCAGACCATGTTTCGTGTACAGATTTTGCAGTGGATAGTTATGCTATCCACTTTTTTTGCATAGGGGGTAAAAATTATTAGTGATTTAATGATTAACGAACAGATTAGGGACAGAGAAGTACGTGTCATTGGCCAGGGCGGTGAACAGCTTGGCATTATGTCATCCAGAGAGGCTATGAGACTCGCAGATGAGGCAGGTTTGGATCTGGTAAAGATTGCACCGACCGCAAAGCCGCCGGTATGTAAAATCGTGGATTATGGGAAGTTCCGATATGAACAGACCAGAAAAGAAAAAGAGGCGAAAAAGAAGCAGAGGATTATCGATGTAAAGGAGATTCGCCTTTCTCCCAATATCGATAAAAATGATCTGAATACAAAAGTGAATGCAGCCAGAAAGTTTCTGTCTAAGGGTGATAAGGTAAAGATTACCCTGCGTTTCCGCGGAAGAGAGATGGCGCATATGGCAAACAGCAAGCATATTCTGGATGATATTGCCGAGAACCTTGCGGATATTGCCGTGGTGGAAAAAGCACCCAAAGTGGAAGGCAGAAGTATGACGATGTTTTTAACTGAAAAGCGTTAATTCGTGCAGTTAAAATAGAGTTAACTACAGATTGATTGACAGGAGGAATGTAGCGATGCCAAAAATGAAAACAAGCAGAGCAGCAGCAAAACGTTTTAAAGCAACCGGAACAGGGAAATTAAAAAGAGCAAAAGCGTATAAGAGCCATATCTTAACAAAGAAGTCCGCCAAAAGGAAGAGAAATCTCAGAAAATCCACAGTTACGGATGCAACCAATGTTAAGAATATGAAGAAGATTTTACCGTATTTATAAATGGCAAGGAGGGTATGAGACATGGCAAGAGTAAAAGGCGGTTTAAACGCAAAGAAAAGACATAAAAGAGTTTTAAAGCTGGCCAGAGGCTATAGAGGAGCAAGGTCCAAACAGTACAGAGTGGCAAAACAGTCTGTGATGAGAGCGCTTACATCCTCCTATGCGGGCAGGAAAGAAAGAAAGCGTCAGTTCAGACAGCTCTGGATTGCACGTATCAATGCGGCAGCAAGGATCAATGGTTTAAGCTACAGCAAATTTATGTATGGCTTAAAGCTGGCAGAAATCGACATCAACAGAAAGATGCTGGCAGAGATGGCGGTAAATGATGCAGAAGGCTTTGCAAAGCTGGCAGAGATTGCCAAAGGCAAGGTTGCATAAGCTGTATAAACAGAAAAAATATATCGCACAGGAAACCTTTTACGATTTTCCTGTGCGATTTTTTTGATTGTTATTTTATTTTTGATTGCTGTTGTATGCAGGTTAACGAGTTGTAGTACCGCCTCCAGTACCGCCTCCAGTACCGGGATCAGGTGTCGTCGGACCAGGATCGGGGGTTGACGGACCGGGATCCGGAGTGGTGGGATCCGAGGGCAAATCTATGGTATCGCCGCAACGGGTACATATTCTCTGAGTCTTATCCGCATTTTCTCTGTAATCATGCCCTAATGCATCAATTACATTAGTTTTGAAATAGCCACAGGATGTACAGGTATATTTTCTCGTTCCGGTGGTGGTACAGGTAGCCTTTCGGATAATGACACCGTTATTGGAATCCCAGATGTGGGTGTGTACTTCCGGTTGTTTTACGATCTTTTCTGTCAATGCAACCTTGCCGCAGCGGGAACAGTACTGTACCCGTTCGCCCTCTTCGGTGGTGGTTGCCGGTTTGGTGGTGATCCAGTTCCCGCTGGCTTTATGCCCCAGTGCTTCCGGTTTTGCTTCTGTGTAGGTATTGTCTCCGGCCGTACAGGTATAAGTGGTAACACCGGCCTCTTCGCAGGTAGCCTGTTTCGTTACAGATGACGTATAGGTATGCGAATGGGGCGTACTTGGATTCGTCGCAGTACCGCCGTTATTGCCAGAGCCGTTATTGCCAGAACCGTTATTGCCAGAACTGTTGTTGCCAGAGCCGTTATTGCCAGAACCGTTATTGCCAGAACTGCTGCCGGACAGCTTTGCAATGCTCCTTGTCTGCTGTTCGCCGCAATCTTTACAAGTCCTTGTCCTGACACCTGCCGCCGTGGCTGTGGGTTGTGTGGTTGTCGTCCAGGAACCCCAGCGGTGCTCATAATGAAGTGTTTCCGAAGAAATCACTGCGTCACAGAGATTGCATACGACTTCTATAGTACCGTCATTGGCACAGCTTCCTTCCTTGCGCACAGTCTTTCGGCTGGGATGGTTGGTGGCGGGAATAGAGGTTTTAAACGTACTGCCGCAGATCGTGCAGGTATAGGTCTTTTCCCCTTTTTCCGTGCAGGAAGCCTCTGAAGTGATCTCATAGGTATAAGTATGCCTGTGATCGCTGTCAGAATCTTTTTTCTTATTACTGCTGCTGTTTGTGTCAGCCGCAGGGGTCAGCATGGGGATCGTTTCTTCTTCCAGTGTTCTGCCGCAGAGCGTGCAGGACTTCTGCCGCAGACCGGTTTGCGTGGTGGTGGCGGATCTGACAGTGATCCATTCGCCCTTGGTATGTTCCAGTGCGGGAATGGCATCTACATAAAAATCACCGCAGTAGCATTCATATCTTGCCTCACCCTGTTCCGTACAGGTGGCGGGACGCAGCACTGTGCTTGTATAGGTGTGTTCGTGACCGTTTTCCGCAGAGAAAACAGAGGACGCAGTTCCGTTCCCAGAAAGCGGAATGTTGGTGGGTTCTGTGATATCCTCACCTTCTGTTTCCGTTTCAGGGATGGCGTCTTCTGTACTTTCTGCCGTGGCCTCAGTCTCCGTATCCGTGCCGGACTGGGTTTCAACGGCAGCCGTTTCCTCATCCGCCGGTGTTACGGTATTATAATATACAATCACACCCGTCCCGATGACGGCGATGATGCCGAGAGCGATCAGGACACTTTGAATACCTTTTAATAATGCACCCATATATATTTCATCTCCTTATATTACTATTACACAATATTTCGGCAGAAAATGCAATATTTTAATTAAAATTTAAGAGAAAAAGAATTGCAGGAAAAAGAGAAACAGGATAGAATCAAGTATTATGAAATATATAGGTTTATTTATCAAAAAATTATTGCGGTATCTGTTAAAGCCGCTGTCGTTTCTCCCCGCGCTCCTGGTTATGTACCTGATTTTCACGTTTTCCGCTCAGGATGGGGTTTCTTCTGCCCGTCTGAGCAGGATGGTGAGTCATCAGGCGGTGGTTGTCGCAGACCGGGTGCTGGATAAGGAATGGAGCGATGCGCAGATCGAGGCATATACGGAACAGATTCATTATTATGTGAGAAAAACCGCCCATGTGACAGAATATTTTGTGCTGGCGGTGACAGTGGCATTTCCCTTGTATGTTTACGGTATCCGGGGGCTGTGGCTGGTGCTGCTGGCAGGTACTTTTTGCGTCGGTTTTGCCGGGCTGGATGAGTACCATCAGTCTTTTGTGGCGGGACGGGGGCCTTCTGTCAGGGATGTGGCCGTAGACAGTATCGGCATCCTGCCGGGGATCATACTGGTCAGGATCGTGGGCTTTATCGGGAGAAAGACGCTGTTCCGGCCGCTGGCGCTGCACAAAAAGTAACAGAGAGCGGGAGGAAGTGGCATGCAGAAAGAGGATATCCGCATCAGGCATGTGATCGTACATATATTGGATTCTTCGGTGGGGCTGCCTGTCCTGTCGGACCGGGAGGCTGAGTTCGGGTCTGATTTTGCCGAGTTTCTGCGGGATCATATTTTCAGAGTTGCGGCAGGCGACGACAGCAAGGACTGTACGTTTTATCAGGAGCAGTCGGAAATTTACCGGCTGCTTACGACATATGAGGACAGGGACTTTGTGGCGTTCAGCAAACAGGCCGCCGAGCTTCTTTACGGCATTATGAACAGCAATATTGAGATACCGCCTGCGGATCTGATCGTAGTGAGGTTCAGGGAGAAAGAAAAAGAGTATCTGGCGCTTCTGAAGATGAATTTCAGAGATTCCTATACCCATCGCACACTGCCGCTGGAGGACGGCAATTGTAACGAAATTATCCGTTATAAAGCCACACTGCCTGCCCGTTCCCAGCGTCTGCAGGAAGCGGCAGTGATTGACCTGAATGAGCTGACCGTGCGCCTGATTGAGAAAAAATATGAGATCAACGGAGAAAAAACCAATTATTTTTCCTGGCTGTTTTTAAAATGCAGCAGCCGTCTGTCCCATAAGACCAAATTGGATATGGTTGCCAGGGCGGTTATGCATATTCAGAAGGAAAATTACGAAGAATATGAGCAGTATGAAGCACATATGCGGGCCAAAAGCATTATTTCCGAGGAGATTGAGGAAAACGGAGGTTTTGTGGTGGAAGCGCTTGCTGAGCGCATATTTGAGGACAGGCCCCGGCTTCGGGAGCAGTTTCAGGAGAAAATGGAACAGTTTGATATGGTAAAGGAAGAAGTGATGCCGAAAAATGATACTACTGTCAGAAAGTATCAGACCCAGCATCTTCTGACGGATACAGGGATTGAACTGAAGATTCCTATGGATCAGTACAAGGACAGCGGCCGGGTGGAGTTTATGACAGAGGCGGACGGCAGCATATCTGTACTGCTGAAACAGATCGGTCATATTCAGGCAAAATGGTAGGAGTTTTCATGGGGAATATTGTCGATTATATCAGGGAATATGGGGACTATTCATTTTTAGAACGTCCATTCTGTGATGAGGACAGTCTGGCGATTGCCCAGTTGTCTTATTTGAAATTGGACGGAGCAGTCCCTGCGCCGGCGCCGATACCTGCGGGTGCATCAGCGCCGGAGGCGGGAGAGGGATGTCCCGGCATTACGATCGGCGAAATCAGCCACTGTAAAAGAAAAGAAGAAATATTTGCGGACGAGCGTTTTGCCAGGGACAATGCTGCATTGTTTGAAGCGATGCGAAAAAGCCGGCGTTTTCAGACAATGAAACTTCACGATTGTGTGGACCGGACCGACCCCTCAGAGCGGCTGCAGTTTTTTGCTGTGGCCTGTACACTGGAGGACGGGTCGGTCTTTCTTGCGTTTCGGGGAACGGATGAAACTCTGGTAGGCTGGAAAGAAGATTTTTATATGGCCTGCAGGATGCCGGTGCGCAGTCAGGAGCTGAGCGCGGCTTATCTGGATGAAATCGGCAGCCGCTGCAAGGGCAGTCTGCTGGTAGGCGGCCATTCCAAAGGCGGCAATCTGGCCGTATATGCAGCCATGCACTGTGGGGAAGCGGTGCGCCGCCGGATCCGGCGGATCTATGATCTGGACGGTCCCGGATTTTTGCCCTGGCTGCGGCGGGATGACCTGTATGGAGCGGTAAAAGACCGGATCCGGAAGATTGTGCCGCATTCCTCTGTGGTCGGTATGCTGCTGGAGGATACAGGGGCATACGAGGTGGTGGAGAGCAATACCTTTGGCCTGCTGCAGCACAATCCTTATTCCTGGCTGATCCGGGACGGAAAGTTTGTGACGGTACGGGATATCTACAAAGGCAGAAGGGCAGCGGTGGAAATCGTAAACCGCTGGATCCTGTCTCTGACCCGGGAAGAGAGGGAAGGCTTTGTGGAAGCATTGTTTACTGTCATTGAGGCCTCGGAGGCGGAAACGCTGCTGGATTTTTCCGGCAATTGGAAGAAAGCAGTCAGACAGATGGCATCTGCGCTGCAGGAAACCGACCGGGGGACGAGAAAGGCGCTCTGGCATGTTTTCCGGGCATTGTTCACTGCAGGGAAGGAGACTGTGTCCGGGCACAGGGCAAAAAAGAAAGAAAGCGGTACAATGGCATAGAACGCACTCTCTGACAATAAAATAGAGAAGAAAAAGAGGGTTCGGAGAGAACGATTTGAGAATTTCACTGGAAAACTGGGAGACAGCCTGCAGGTTGCAGGAGGAAACGCCTGTGGCGGATCTGCATCTGGATCTGCCTGGGGAGCTGCTTTTCAGACATCGGGCCGGGGAATGGGATGTGATCGCACAAAAGTACCTGCCCGTCTGGCAGAAAGCGGGGATAGCGCTGATCGGAGCGGCAGTCTATCTGGAGGATGACTGTCTGCCGGAGAGCGGTCTGAGAAATGCGCTGCTGCAGATCCATGCTCTGAAACAGGAGTTGCAGAGTCTGGAGGGAAAGGTGCATCTGATCCGCAGTCAGGCAGATCTGGAGAGAGCCGGCGCCAGAGATTCCATAGGGATCCTGCTGTATCTGGAGGGACTGGATTTTCTCGGAACGGATGCGGGTCTGCTGGATTTGTTTTGGGAACTGGGGGTTATGGGGGCGTCTCTGGTCTGGAGCAGACGGAATCTGCTTGCCTGTGGCTGCTGCAGGGCTTCGGAAAACAAAGCGGTGAGCGGGGAAGTGACAGAAGCGGGCCGCTGTGTCATCGAAAAGATGGGAGAGCTGGGGATGTTTCTGGACATCAGCCATTTGAACGATGAAGGGATGGAAACGGTGCTGACAGAAGCAGAAATCCCCATGCTGGCCACGCATTCCAATGCAAGAGAGGTATATTTTCACTATCGGAATCTGACGGACGGACAGATTGATCTGCTGTCGGACCGGGGAGGGATCATCGGACTCAATGCATGCAGTCTGCTGACTGGGGCCTGGCGCAGCGGCAGGCATCTGGAATGGCTCAGACAGCATGGGATGTATCTTTTGGAACAGGCCGGGGCAGAGCATGTCTGCCTGGGACTGGATCTGTGTCATAATTATGAACTGGCAAGAAGAGAGCTGGAAACCGGGGAAGGCCGGGGATACGATGCACTGGCAGATCATGGGGAGCTGGTATTGTTGACTGCAGCCTTTCTGGAAGCAGGCGTGGAACAGGAGCAGCTCAGAAAGCTGCTGGGGAGAAACGCATTTGCATTTCTGAATCGGATTTTGCCGTAAAGTGCGGCGCAGAGAGGCTTGTGCGTTGCTTTTTAACAGATTTGATTGTAGCCAGAAGAAAGAAGTTACATATATGTATATTGTATGTGTCTATTGTACAGGCAGATATTTGCATGGCGGAATATAAGGAAAATCGATAGAAAATTTTTGCCGGATATGGTACAATTAAGAAAATGCACTGAGGTGTGGGTATGTCAGGCATTTAAGAATCTGTTGTGAATATATGCCTGAAGGCTGCGGCGTTACGGGACGGGCTTTCCATATCAGAAGAGGATGGGACAATGGATCTTGTGGAATATGCATATCAGACGGCGAAGCATTATTATCAGCCGGAAACCTATGACCATGCGGTCAGGGTGGCCGGTTATATCAGAGACAATCCCCTGATTCCGGACGCACTCCGGGAAATATGTACTGCGCTGGCACTGATGCATGATCTGCTGGAGGATACGGAGTACCAGGGAGATGTGGGAGACGATCGTTTACGCAGGGGGCTGCACATACTGACCAGACCTGTCGGGATGGAATATATTACATATATCAGACGGATCAGGGAAAGCGCTGCCCGGCAGCCGGAAGTATACTGGGTAAAGCTGGCGGATATGAAAGACCATCTGGCGCAGACAGAAACCCTGACGGACAGGCTGAAAGAGAAATATATCAAAGCGCTGCCATATCTGCTGTAGATTCCTGCAGGCATCAGGGGTATGGTAGGGGAAAGGGGCAATGAGCATGAAAAAACGGCGGTTTTGGAAAGCGGCGGTTCTGTGTCTGGGGATGGCGGTTCTTTTTCCCTGCCGTGGGCTGACAGTGGGAGCGGAAGAGATTACAGCGGCTTCCAGGGCGGTTGCGGCCTATTCGGAGGACTATACGATGGGAAGCATATCCTCGCTCTGCAACGGCGTCACTTTTACCAACAGCATGTATGCGTCGGATTCTGACAGCATCGTAGTGTCGGCCAGTCCCAACAGCGGGTATTCTTTTGCATATTTTACCGACAATGGGGTAATCGTGACGAAAAGTTCGTACTATGCGTTTTCTCCGGGATATTATGATCATACAGTGGTGGCTCATTTTGTGAAGCGGGGTGACAATGAGGACGAGGATGTACCGCAGGTGAATTGGTCTAACAGTGCCTGTATCTTTGCCCACGGATATAAAATAGATGCTGTCAGCATCACTACCAGTCAGGTCGTACAGGGCAGGCAGTGCAGAGAAGCCTTTGACAGCGTAAGAGGTGAGTATCAGTATATTGGCATGTACAATATTTCCTTTGCCCATGCGGGCAGTCCTCTGGAGCAGTTGGATCATCCTGTACAGCTTTTATTTGACATCCCGGCTCAGTATCAGAAAGAAGGCCGGAAGTTTAAAATGCTGCGTGTTTACAAAGGACAGCCGGCGGCTCTGGAAGATCTGGGAGAGCGGGGCAACAAGGTGCAGTTTGAGACAGATTGTACGGCGGCTTATGCGCTCGTATACCAGGATTAAAATTTTGACAAATTTTTTATATTAAGGTATTGACTTCTGGGAGGGAACATGGTAGTATACTACTTGCGGCACGACATGCGGGAGTGCTGGAATTGGCAGACAGGCAAGACTAAGGATCTTGTGCCCGTATAGGCGTGTGGGTTCAAGTCCCATCTCCCGCACGGTGGGCAGGAATGGCGGAATTGGCAGACGCGCACGGTTCAGGTCCGTGTGAGCATTGCGCTCATGAGGGTTCAAGTCCCTTTTCCTGCAGTGAAGCAGACAGGCCCATGTATCATTTATGATGCATGGGCCTGTTTTTTGTCATTCAGGAAATTCCCTGAATCTCTTATATATTATATATAAATTAAAAAATCCGGTTTAGCGCACCGCCACATAGCGATCATGAGGCATGTCCACGCCCCGGTAATGTTTTGTAAAGCGATCTGTAGCTGTCATGCCGTTTCTGACGGCCACGTTCCGGGAGGCTGTATTGGTATCTCTGATGATGGAACAGACCTCGTCTGCATCTAAAATTTCAAATGCATACCTTTTGCATGCTCTGGCAGCTTCTGTGGCATACCCCTGATGCCAGCAGCGCCGCTGGAAAAGGTAGCCTATTTCCAGCACCTCCTGGTCTTTCCACGGCTGCATGGTAAGTCCGCATTGACCGATCATTTCCTCCGTTTCTTTCAGAATGACCGCCCACAGGCCAAATCCCCATTTCTGATAACGGGCAATCTGCCGGTCCAGCCATTCCTGCACTTCTGCATCACTGAAAGCCCCTTCATAGGCGTACATGGTTTCTTCATCCTGCAATATCTGACATAGTGAGCCGAAATCAGCCTGCTTCATTTCCCGCAGACAGAGTCTTTTGGTTTCCAGTATCATAACAGCCTCCTCCCATTCTATATTCTGATTTGTGAACTGATGATACAATAAGCGTCTGCATGATGCAAGCAAAAGTGCAAAAACCCGTTATAATATTCCTTTTTTTATACTTTCGTTCTATTGTATTCATATTTTCAGGGGCGTATAATAAAAATAGTCTGACAGGGAGAATCTTCCTGCAGACCTGACAGATCCGGCGGTGGCGGAATGACAGACGCAGCGGTAAATGTAAAATGCTTCATGTTTGTGGAGCTGACAGCAAAGAATGTACAAGGGGACCGCCCTGTTGCAGGTTCAAATCCTGCCCGCCGGTTATGAGTGAGGTAGCTCAGTGGCAGAGCACGGAACAGGAATCATGTCTGTGATTCTGACAGCAATCGTAAAACCACTTTTAATGGCGTGGCCGGCGGTTCGATTCCGCCCCTCACTCAATCATGGCGATGTGGTGCAGAGGAAGCACGGTACCTGCCAATATCGTATCATGCCGGTGGTACGAACAGCAGAGCTGGATCACGGGTACAGATCGGAGGTTCGAGCCCTTCGCATCGTCATAGTCCGGACCGGACAGATCAGCCAGCATGAGAAGTTCCTGTTTGCGGCAGGCAGCGGCCGGATCTGACGGAAACGGCTCGTTGTGACGCAGACAGCAAACAAAACCCAGACTATAAATCTGAATAAAAAGCGTCATATTTTCAGAAAGGCAATGCCTATGGGGAGAGGTACAACAGCATTGCCTGCAGAGTAACAAAAGATAAAAATGAATTGGAATCCATGACTGTTTCCTGCCTTGCTCCGCAGATTGCCGGAGCGGATACATCATGGTCCATGAAAAGGGGAGGGGAGTATGAGTTTTGCAGATGCACTGAGAACTACAGGCAGATTTGTCTGTACCGAAAACAGGGCGGTGGCCCTGAACACGACCAGAGATGCACGGCTGGATCTTTTCAGCACGATTGGATCTCTGCGGGAAGCGGATGATGATCGGATCCACACATTGTTTGCCGAGGCATACGGTCAGGACCCGCTCTTCACCGTAAAAATTTTGTTTTATGCCAGAGACATACGGGGAGGCCTGGGAGAGAGAAAGACTTTCCGTACATTGCTGCGGTATGCGGCAGAGCATCATCCGGAAGCGGTCAGACCAAACCTGGACCTGATCGGTGTGTTTGGCCGCTATGATGATCTGTATGTGCTGATTGGTACCCGGCTGGAAAATGATATGTGGGATGCCATGAAAAAGCAGTTTGAAGAGGATCTGGAGAATCTGAAACAGGGCAATGCCATTTCACTTCTGGCAAAATGGATCAAAACAGCCGATGCCAGTTCAAAAGAAACACGCAGTCTTGGCATTATGACAGCGCAGAAGCTGGGATATTCCGTATATTCCTTTAAAAGAATCGTCCGCAGCATGAGAAAACAGATCGGCATTGTGGAAGCGCTGATGTCGGCCAACCGGTGGGATGAGATTTCTTACAGCGCGGTTCCGGGAAGAGCCATGAAGATCTATCGCAGGGCGTTTATGAAACATGATGAGGAAGGCTTCAGCCGTTATCTGGATGATGTGGAAAACGGAACGGCAAAGATCCACGCAGATGTGCTCTACCCTTATGATATCGTGGGCGAATATATGAAGAACTGGCAGGAGAACCGGACGCTGGAGGCACAGTGGAGAGCGCTTCCGGATTTTGTGAAAGAAGGCGCCAATGTACTGGTTATGGCAGACACTTCCGGTTCCATGACCTGCGCAGGAGGCAGGCCGCTGGCCACGTCTGTGGGTCTGGCGATTTATTTTGCTGAGAGAAACACAGGGCCGTACCGGAACATGTTTATGACATTCAGTGAAAAACCGTTTATCGTGGAGCTGCGGGGCGAGACGCTGTATCAGAAAGTACAGAATACCATGCGTGCGCCCTGGGGAATGAATACGAATCTGGAGGCGGCTTTTGAACTGGTGCTGAATGTGGCGGTTCGGGCGCATGCCGCTCAGGAAGAGATGCCGGGAGCGATTGTGGTGATTTCCGATATGGAAATTGATTTCTGCGGCAATCGGGAATGGAGCTTTTATGACAATATGGCGGATCGGTTTGCGCGGGCGGGGTATGTGATCCCCAATATTATCTTCTGGAATGTAAACAGCCGGCATGATATTTTCCATGCAGACAGAAACCGCCGCGGCGTACAGCTTGCCAGCGGCCAGTCTGCCGGTGTGTTTCAGCAGATACTGGAACATGTGAACTGTACGCCTGTGGAAGCGATGGAACGGGTGATTCATGCAAAGCGATACGACTGTATTACGGTCGGAGCTTTGTCAGAGACTGAGAATGGGTATGAACAGTAACAAAAATTACCGGTTTTTCCCATTTTTTTATTAAAATATCTTGAAACTGTGCCGATACCTATTATATAATAACAGTAATTAAGGAGTTTAAAAACCAGAGGCACGGATGCCGCCAGTATCAAAGGAGTGAGGGCATGAGCTATTCATTTTTATTCAATAACAACAATTCTTCATCAGGCAATGGGATCTATTCCCTGCTTTCCGAATACAACAACATCAAGAGCGGGACATACTACAAAGTCGTAAAGGCATATTATGCAAAACAGACAGCCGCTACAAAAGGTACGAAGGATACAGAAAGCAGCAAAAAAGCAGCCAAGGCTGTTCAGTCTGAGAATGCAAAGAAGCTGAACAAGACACAGTCGGATGCCAAATCGCTGACAGAATCTGCAGAGGCATTGATGTCCAGGGGTTCGGATTCCGTATTCAAAGAGGTAGATATTACCACCAAGAACGACGACGGTACGGAAACCACCACTAAGGGATATGATACCGATGCGATTTACAAGGCAGTGAAAAAGTTCGCAGACAACTATAACAATCTTGTGGATTCCGGTTCAAAATCGGTTTCCGGCAAGGTGCAGAATCAGGTTTCCAATATGGTCAGCGGTACACAGGCATATGAGAAGATGCTGAACAAGATCGGCATTTCCATCGGCTCGGATGATAAGCTGAGCATTGATGAGAAGGCATTTAAGGCGGCTGATATGACTACCGTTAAGACGATGTTCAATGGCAATTCCTCTTTTGCCGGCAGCGTGTCCTCCAGAGCGTCCATGATTAATTATACCGCACAGTCGGAAGCCAATAAGAGTTCGCTGTATACCAACAGAGGCAGTTACAACAATGTGTATTCATCCGGGAGCTTTATGAACAGCTTTTTCTGATGAAGGGATAGGAAGTTTGGGCCGTGTACGGTAGTGTACACGGCCTTTTTGATGCACAGACCCGTACAGCGGATATATGCCGCTGAAACGGTACGCAGGCCGCAGAATTTTCCTGAAATAAAAAAAGGAAATCCGGGGACAGGTATCGAATAATAAAACGGAGGGGAATGCAGTATGACGATTCGGGAAAGTCTGGAGCTTCGTGAAAAGGAATATTTAAGCCCATACGCCGCATTCAGTATGGATTCAAAGGGACGAAGGCGGCCGGAAGAACCCTGCGATATCCGTCCGGTGTTTCAGAGAGACAGGGACAGGATACTACATAGCAAATCTTTCCGGCGTCTGAAGGATAAGACGCAGGTTTTTCTTACGCCTGCGGGAGATCATTACCGGACAAGGCTGACCCATACTCTTGAGGTGTCTCAGAATGCCAGGACGATTGCAAAGGCATTGCGGCTCAATGAGGATCTGGTGGAGGCCATTGCGCTTGGCCACGATCTGGGGCATACGCCGTTCGGACATGCAGGGGAAAGGGCGCTGAATAAAGTATGTCCCTATGGATTCTGCCACAGCGAACAGAGTGTCCGTATCGTGGAACTGCTGGAAAAGGAAGGGCAGGGACTGAATCTGACCTTTGAAGTATGTGACGGCATCCGGAATCATCAGACGATGGGGATGCCCTCTACACTGGAAGGGAAGATCGTTCGCATTTCAGATAAGATCGCCTATATTCATCATGATATGGATGATGCCATACGGGCAGGTATTCTGAAAGAAGAGGATATCCCGAAAGAGATCACGGAAGTGATCGGAGAAACGCTGGGCAGGCGGCTGGATCATTTTATTCATGATCTGGTAACGAACAGCACAGGTGTGAATGAGATTCGTATGTCGGAGCCTGTGGGACGGGCCATGCAGCGCCTTCGGCGTTTTTTATTTGAACATTTGTATACCAATCCTGCCGCCAAAGGAGACGAGAAGAAGGCGGAAACTTTAATAGAGACATTGTATGACTATTATGGAAAGCATCAGGAGCTGCTTCCCAGAGATTATCATGTGCTGATGGATCGGGGAGAGCCAAAGGAAAAGGTGCTTTGTGATTATATCGGAGCTATGACGGACCGGTTTGCGATTGCCAAATATGAGGAAATCTATATTCCCAAATGCTGGCGGGGCTGAGCCGGGTCACTGTCAGCCGGGGCGGGCCTGAGACTGGCTGCGCCCGGTGAGAAGAAAGGAAATTCATGTATTATCCGGAAGAGCTTGTGGAAGAGATCCGTATGAAAAATGATATTGTGGATGTGATTTCAGGCTATGTCCGGCTGCAGAGAAAGGGCAGCAGCCATTTTGGCCTGTGCCCGTTTCACAATGAAAAATCCCCCTCTTTTTCTGTTTCCCAGAGCAAACAGATGTATTATTGCTTTGGATGCGGGGCGGGAGGGAATGTATTTACCTTTTTGATGGAATATGAACATGCTTCCTTTCAGGAAGCCGTTCAGACGCTGGCTGAGCGTGCCGGTGTGCAGTTGCCCCAGGCCGAGTGGTCGGAGGAGATGAAACAGAAGGAGAGCCGCAGGGCCAGGCTGCTGGCAGTGAACAAAGAAGCGGCCAGATATTTTTATTACCTGCTTCGGAAAAAAGAAGGGGAGCAGGGCCTGCGTTATCTTTTGGGGCGTCAGCTCAGGGAAGAAACCATCAAAAAATTCGGACTTGGCTATGCCAGCAAGTACAGTGATGATCTGACAGGCTATTTAAAGCACAGAGGGTATCAGGATGAATTGCTCCGGGAGGCCGGGCTTTGTACCATCAGCGAAAAATACGGGACACAGGATAAGTTCTGGAACCGGGTGATGTTTCCCATACAGGACGGCAACCATCGGGTCATAGGATTCGGCGGAAGGGTGATGGGGGACGGGACTCCCAAATATCTGAATTCGCCGGAAACACCTATATTTGATAAGAGCCGGAATCTGTACGGACTGAATTTTGCCCGTACTTCCAGAGCATCCAATATGATCCTGTGCGAAGGCTATATGGATGTGATTGCCATGCATCAGGCCGGGTTTTCGCAGGCGGTTGCCTCTCTTGGAACAGCTTTTACCCAAGGCCAGGCAGCGCTGATCCGCAGATATACCGACCAGGTACTGTTGTCCTATGACAATGACGGCGCGGGCGTGAAAGCGGCGCTGCGGGCAATCGGCATCCTGCGGGAGTCGGGGCTGACCGGCAAAGTGATCCATCTGGAACCGTACAAAGATCCGGATGAACTGATTAAGAATCTGGGCGCGGAAGAGTTCGGGAAGCGGATGGAGCAGGCAGAGAACAGCTTTTTCTTTGAACTGCGGATTCTGGAGCGGGAATATGATCTGGCAGACCCGGACGGCAGGACAAGATTTCAGCAGGAAGCGGCCAGAAAGCTCTGCAATTTTTCCGAGGCGGTGGAACGGGAAAATTACATAGAAGCCACAGCGGAGAAATACCGGATTGGCTTTGAAAATCTGCGCAGGCTGGTGGGCAGTTATGCGGCAAAGGAGGGGCTGGCGAAGGAAATCATACGGCCCAAATCAGGCATTCAGAAAAAGAATACCCCGGAGGACGGCGCCAGAAGGGCGCAGCGGCTTCTGATCACCTGGCTGAGTGAGGAAACCGGCCTGTATCAAAAGGTGAAGCGCTATATCAGTCCACAGGATTTTACCATAGAGCTGTACAGGCAGGTGGCAGAGCGGATGTTTGAGGCATTGGAAAGAGGCAGCCTTGAGCCTGCGTCCGTGATCAGTCAGTTTGAGGATGAGGAGCAGCAGCGGGAGGCGGCGGCTCTGTTTCATACGAAACTTCCGGTACTGGAACAGACAAAAAAGGAGCGGGAAAAGGCGTTTCACGATATCCTGGTAAGTGTGAAAACATACAGCTATGAATATGACAGTGGGCAGGCGGGAAACGATATGGATGCGCTGCGCAGGGTCATCGAAGGGAAAAAGGCCCTGGAAGAACTGAAAAATACGCATATTTCCCTGGATTAAGGTAAAAATAAATAACAAGTTATGGAAGGATGGACCACTGAATGGACGAAAACACAAGGGCAAAGTTTGACGAGAAGATGAAAGAACTCTTGAACATTGCCAAAAAGAAGAAAAATGTTCTGGAATATCAGGAGATCAATGATTTTTTTCATGATCTGACTCTGGAAGAAGAGCAGTTTGAACAAATCATAGAGATGTTGGAACAGAACCATGTGGATGTACTGCGCATCACCGAAGATGATGATGTGGATGAGGAAGAGATCATTCTGGCGGAAGAGGACGAAGTCAATGTGGAAAACATTGATTTGTCTGTACCGGACGGTGTGAGTATAGAGGATCCTGTCAGGATGTATCTGAAAGAGATCGGCAAAGTGCCGCTTCTGAATGCGGAGGAAGAAATCGAACTGGCCAAACGGATGGAGCTGGGGGATGCGGAGGCTAAAAAACGTCTGGCGGAAGCCAATCTGCGTCTTGTGGTCAGCATTGCCAAGCGTTATGTGGGCAGAGGGATGCTGTTTCTGGATCTGATTCAGGAAGGCAATATGGGTCTGATCAAGGCTGTGGAGAAATTTGATTATCGGAAAGGGTATAAGTTCTCCACATATGCCACCTGGTGGATCCGTCAGGCCATTACAAGGGCGATTGCCGACCAGGCAAGAACCATCCGGATTCCGGTGCATATGGTAGAAACGATCAACAAATTGATTCGTGTGAGCAGACAGCTCCTGCAGGAGCTGGGAAGGGAACCCACACCGGAAGAGATTGCCGAAGAGATGAATATGCCGGAGGACAGGGTGCGGGAAATCCTGAAGATTTCACAGGAGCCGGTTTCTTTGGAAACACCCATCGGCGAGGAGGAGGACAGTCATCTGGGAGACTTTATTCAGGATGACAATGTACCTGTACCGTCGGATGCAGCGGCCTTTACCCTTTTAAAAGAGCAGTTGGTGGAGGTGCTGGGAACTCTGACAGAACGGGAACAGAAGGTGCTCAGGCTCCGTTTCGGCCTGGATGACGGAAGGGCCCGTACATTGGAGGAAGTGGGTAAGGAATTTAATGTAACCCGTGAACGAATCAGGCAGATTGAGGCAAAAGCGCTGAGAAAGCTGCGTCATCCCAGCAGAAGCCGCAAACTGAAGGACTATCTGGATTAGAGGGAACAGTGGAATTATCAAACAGACTGAAGGCAGTGGCGGATCTGGTCTCTCCCGGAAGCGTGGTATGTGATGTGGGCTGTGATCACGGATATGTGCCGATCTATCTGGTGCAGAACCGAATCTGTACCAAAGTGATCGCTATGGATGTCAATGCCGGGCCACTGGAACGGGCCAGGGAGCATATCAGAGCTTTTGCTTTGGAAGAATACATAGAGACAAGACGTTCGGACGGTGTGGAGGCGCTGGAGTGCGGAGAGGCAGACTGTCTGATTCTGGCGGGTATGGGCGGCAGGCTGGTTATCAGGATACTGACAAAGGGCCGGGAGAAGATACGGACGATGAGAGAGATGATCCTGCAGCCTCAGTCGGATATCGGGCAGGTCAGAGCGTTTCTGCGCAGGTTGGGGCTTCGGATTCTGCAGGAAGATATGGTGTATGAGGACGGAAAATACTACCCCATGATCAGAGTGGTCCCGGAGCCGGCAGGCAATGTCCGTAATGTGGAGGAAATAGCAAAGGACGTGCGTCAGCAGGCATATGACAGGTATGGCCCGGATCTTCTGCAGAAACAGCACAGGATATTGTATCAGTATCTGTTATGGGAGCAGGAACGGGAGACGGCGATCAGCAGCCGGATTTTGGCGCAGGCCGGAAATGAATCTGCTGCCAACGGCAGGCGTCTGACGGAGCTTTTACAGTCGGCGCGAATCAGGGAATTTGCGTTGTCCTGTTTTGACCAAAGGTGAGAGCGCCGGGCATCTTTGCGGACAAAAACAGATAACATAAAAACGGCAGGAGTGTACATATGCAATGTAAGGAATTGGTCAGAGGACTGGAAACGATGTGGCCCTGTTCTTTTGCGGAGAGCTGGGATAATGTGGGTCTGCTGGCAGGCAGGGCGGATAAGGAGATCAGAAATGTACTGCTGGCACTGGATGCCACAGACTTAGTGGTGGAGGAAGCGGTGCGCCGGGGAGCGGATTTGCTGCTGACGCACCATCCGCTGATTTTTTCCGCCAGAAAGCAGATCAATGACGGGGATTTTATCGGCAGGCGGCTTGTAAAACTTTTAGGGGCGGATATTTGCTGTTATGCCATGCATACCAATTTTGACGTACTGAGTATGGCAGATGCAGCGGCAGACCGGATCGGTCTGAAACAGCGCCGGGTCCTGGATGTGACTTTTGAGGACGGGGAAAGACAGGAGGGCATCGGCAGACTGGGAACTTTACCGGAGGCTGTTTCTCTTAAGGCCCTGGGTGAACGGATCAAAGAAGTCTTTCATCTGGAATCCGTAAAGATATTCGGAGGAAGAGACCAAAAGGTATCTCTTGCTGCCATCTGTCCCGGTTCCGGCAAGAGTGTGATCGGAAAATCAGTGGAGATGAGAGCGGATGTGCTGATTACCGGGGACATCGATCACCATGAGGGGATTGACGCGATGGCGATGGGGCTGTGTGTGATTGACGCAGGACATTACGGTCTGGAGCAGATTTTCCTGCCTTATATGGAAGCATATCTGGAACGGGAATGGAAGGAACTGACCATCTGGCGGGCCGAAGAGAAGAATCCGTTCTGGATCCTGTAATTATTGGGAGGTTGGGTATGATAAAAGTTACCATCAATGGGGAAACAAAGCAGTATGAGTCAGGCATTACCTATGAAAAGATAGCGGAAGCCTATCAGAAGCAGTATGAGGATACGATAGCGCTGGTGATTGTGAACGGTAAGATTACCGAATTGATGAAGCAGGCGGAAAAGGACTGTGTGCTGGAGTTCATTACCCTGAAAAATTCTGCAGGACATAAGGCATATGTGCGGACTGCCATTATGCTGTTGATCAAAGCGCTGTACGATGTGGAGGAGAAGGAGAAGATCGAGCGGATTAAGGTGGAGTTTGCCATCGGCCAGGGATACTATTGCAGCCTGCGGGGAAAGCTCAGGGTGGATGAAACGCTGATGGAGCGTCTGAATGTCCGGATGCAGCAGCTTGTGATGGAAAATGTGCCCATTGAGAAGAAAACCTATCCGATCGAAGAAGCGCTGGAGCTGTTTGAACGGTACGGCATGGAAGATAAGAGAAAGCTGTTCCGGTACAGAAGAAGCTCCACTGTCAATGTATACCGGATGGGAGAGTATTATGATTATTATTATGGGTATATGCTGCCGTCCGCCGGTTATGTGAAGTATTTTAAAGTGATTTCCTATGAAGGCGGACTGATGCTGCTTCTGCCTGACCGGCATGCGCCTAAAACACTGGACTATTTTGTGCCGAGAGATAAGCTGTTCCGGACATTGCAGCAGTCTACCGTCTGGGGAGAGATGATGGACATTGATACTGTAGGAGATCTGAATGATCAGATCTGCGCCGGCGGCATTTCAGAACTGATTCTGGTGCAGGAAGCTCTGCAGGAGCGCCGCATTGCGGAAATTGCCCAGGATATTGCCAGCCGGGGCGGCATTAAGTTTGTCATGATTGCGGGACCGTCCTCTTCCGGCAAGACCACTTTTGCCCACAGACTGTCGGTGCAGCTTCGTTCTTATGGTATGAAGCCCCACCCCATTGCTGTGGACGATTACTTTATTGACAGGGAGCTGACGCCCAAAGACGAAAACGGCAATTATAATTTTGAATGCCTGGAAGCCATTGATGTGGCGAAGTTCAATGAAGATATGAGTGCGCTGCTGGCGGGTAAGACAGTGGAACTCCCCACCTTTAATTTCAAGACCGGTAAGCGGGAATACAAAGGGAATTTTAAAACACTGGGCAAGGACGATATTCTTGTGATTGAAGGCATCCACGGCCTCAATGACAAAATGTCCTTTTCCCTTCCGGGTAAGAGCAAGTATAAGATTTATATCAGTGCGCTGACCAGTCTGAATGTGGATGAGCACAATCGGATTCCCACAACGGACGGACGGCTGCTGCGCAGACTGGTGCGGGATGCCAGAACGAGAGGCACGTCCGCTCAGCGGACACTGGCCATGTGGCAGTCCGTGCGCAGAGGTGAGGAAGAAAATATTTTCCCTTTCCAGGAAAGTGCGGATGCCACGTTCAATTCGGTGCTGATCTATGAACTGGCTGTGCTGAAGCAGTTTGCAGAGCCGCTTCTGTTCAGCATACAGCCGGGAGAACCGGAATATTATGAGGCCAAAAGGCTTTTAAAATTCCTGGAATATTTTCTGGGAGTCAGCAGTGAGGAACTGCCGAAAAACTCTATCGTCCGGGAATTTGTGGGCGGCAGTGTATTTCATGTATAATGATCGCAGAGAATTATTTATGATAAAAAAATAAGTAGGACAAATGATCGCGGCTGCAATTGCCGAAAGGCGGCAGGTGAGGAAAGTCCGGGCTTCACAGGGCAGGATGCCGGATAACGTCCGGTGGAGGCGACTCCAAGGAGAGTGCAACAGAAATGTACCGCCAGGAAATCTGGTAAGGTTGGAAGGGTAGTGTAAGAGACTACCGCCCTGCCGGTAACGGCAGGGGCATATGTAAACCCCATCCGAAGCAAGACCGAAACGAAAGCGACAGGCCGGCCCGGCCTGCTTTCAGGTGGGTCGCTGGAGGCTATTGGCGACAATAGTCCTGGATAGATGATCATTCACGACATAACCCGGCTTATCGTCCTGCTTATTTTTTTGATATACATATTTTGGGGAATTTGCGGTTTGCATCAAAATGGGACAGGTGCAATCCATTCGTATAAACCATATAATACGATAAGAATAAAAACAGGAAGCTATCATATGAGATATAGAGGATATGCAGTATTTAAACTATACTAAAAGGAGGAGGGACAGTATGGGAAATCAACTGGTATGGGAGAACAGATTTAATATAGGCGTAGACTTTATTGACAGGGAGCATAAGAAACTTTTTACCATTATGAACAGGCTGTTTGCGTTCAGTGAACAGGAGGACAAGAGTCCGTGGGTATGTCAGGAGGTCATCAAGTATTTTAAGGACCATGCGCTGAAACATTTTGCGGAAGAGGAGGCCTATATGGCCACCATTTATTATAAGGATCTGGATATGCACAGGCATCTTCATGAGGATTTCCGCCTGCGTATGCTCCCGTCTCTTGAAAAGGAACTGGAGCAGACCCGTTATGACAAAGATGCCATTGACCATTTTCTGGGTGTCTGCGCAGGATGGCTGATCGGACATACACTGACAGAGGATCAGGCCATTGTGAAGGAAAGCGGAACCAACAAATGGGTGAATCTTCTGCCGGAGGAAGAGCGTATTGTGCTGAGACAGGTGATTATACGGCTTTTAAAAGACATGTTTTGCCTGGAATCACGGATTGTCAGCGAATGCTATGGCGGAGAGAAATTTGGGAACGGTATTTATTACCGTCTTTTATATGTGACGGAAAGCGGGGAACAGCAGGAAATCATTCTGGTATTTGAAGAAAAGCTGCTGTTGAATACAGTGGGGAAAATCATTGGCAATGAATCGGAAAAACTGGATGTCATGTTGATGAATGCGGCCAGATACACGGCAAGGCAGTTTGTAGAACGTATCAAGGAGTATTTTCCAGACAATGAAAAACGCAGTATACGCGGTGAAAACCTGCTGACTTTTGAGCAGTTTGAGCGTACTTTTGAAAGGCAGCTTCCCCAACACAGTCTGTTATTTGATACAGGAGCAGGATATTTTGCGTATTGCGCCATGACCCCCAGAAAGGTAAAAGGGACGAATGAACCTTCCATCAGAGCCGAAAATGCAATGGAAGAAGTACAGAAGTACCTGCTGAAAAATGAGGAGGCAAACAACAGCAGAAAAAAGAAACTGCTGGTGGTGGATGATTCTGATGTTGTCCTGCAGGCTTTAAAAAGACTGTTGGAAAAAGACTATCAGGTCACTTTAGCCAAGTCCGGTGTAGCCGCAATCCGCTGTATGACGCTGGAAGAGCCGGATCTTGTTTTGCTGGATTACAATATGCCGGTCTGCGATGGGGCGCAGGTACTGGAGATGATCCGTTCTGAGACTGAGTTTGCAGATGTCCCGGTGATCTTTCTGACCGGCAGGGTTGACAAATCAAGCATCAGCAAGATTATTCCTCTCAAGCCGGCCGGCTATATGCTGAAAAGTGAAAAGCCTGCGGAAATCAAGAGAAATATAGATGCATTTTTTGAAGGGAAAAGTGCAGGGATTTCATAGGATTTATTTTTACAGCATCGCACATGGATGGGGATTTGCCGTCATCGTGTGCGATGCAAAAAGAGATATTGCAGGATCATTTTTTGACTGGGAAAGATAAGCGGGATCCCATGCAAATTAAATAACAGCGGCATTGTCTTTTGTCAACGCCGGAAGCACTGAGCGGAAATGCCCGTGGACATGCTTCTTTTATATAACAGCCGTTATCAAACGGCTGTTTTTTTATGCCGTTTTTCGTAAGATATATGTGATAAGAGCAATACAGGCATCCATATATGTAAGTCAGGATCTGCATATAAAAAAGTAAGATTATGGCGCACGATAACAAAGTACACCGGGGAATCTTCCGGCGTACCGAGGCAGAGGATTGCTGCTTGTATTCCGGCCGGACATGTGATACTCTTACTCTGTTATGGCATATTTTGACGGTATATGGAGGTAGGAAATGTGAATATAAAACGATCAGAGGCACTGTACAGGAAGGCGTGTACCCTGATGCCGGGCGGAGTGAACAGCCCGGTCCGGGCATTTCGCAGTGTGGGACGCACACCGCTGTTTATCAGAAGTGCAAAGGGTGACAGACTGTTGGATGAGGACGGAAATGAATGGATTGATTATGTCTGTTCCTGGGGGCCGGGTATATTGGGGCATGCCCATCCGGAGGTGGTGGAAAAGGTACAAAAGGCTGTGGCGGACGGGCTGACCTTTGGAGCGCCGACACAAAAGGAGGTACGGCTTGCCGGGCTGATCCGCAGTTGTATGCCATCTATGGAAAAACTCAGACTGGTAAATTCCGGCACGGAGGCTGTGATGAGTGCCGTCCGGGCAGCCAGAGGTTATACGGGCAGGGATAAGATCGTAAAATTCAAAGGATGCTATCATGGACATTCGGACGGCCTGCTCGTAAAGGCCGGAAGCGGGGCGATGACAGGCGGCGTGCCGGACAGCGCAGGTGTACCGGTTTCTTATACAGAACATACGTTGGTGGCATCCTATAATGACAGACAGTCGGTAACGGATATTTTCCGGGACTTTGGGGATCAGATTGCCTGCCTGATCGTGGAACCGGCGGCGGCCAATATGGGTGTGGTGTTGCCGGAGGAAGGATTTTTGGAGTTTTTGCGTAAGATCACGGAACAGTACGGAAGTCTGCTGCTGTTTGATGAAGTGATCACCGGATTTCGTCTGGGACTGGGCGGTGCGCAGGAATATTATGGAGTCAGACCGGATCTGACCACATTGGGTAAGATCGTGGGCGGCGGGATGCCGCTTGCCGTCTATGGGGGGAGGCAGGAGATTATGGACTGTGTGGCTCCTGTGGGCAGTGTGTATCAGGCCGGTACGCTGTCCGGCAATCCGGTCGCAACGACGGCAGGGATTGCCACATTGTCCGTATTGATGGAGCATCCGGAAATTTACAGAGAGATCGGGGAGAAGGCGGCATTTCTGGCGGAGGCTTTCCGGGAGTGTGAGGGAATCCGGGTAAATCAGATCGGTTCGCTTCTTGGTGCATTTTTTACGGACCGGCCGGTGCGGGATTATGAAAGCGCCGCTTTGTCGGATGCGGAGGCCTATACGGCATATTTCGGGCATATGTTGGAACATGGTATTTATGTGGCGCCTTCCCGGTTTGAAGCCATGTTCGTATCCGCTGCACACAGTCAGGAAGATCTGGAAAAAACGGCGGCATGTATCCGATGCTTTCACAGGGAGGAAACAGAAAAATGAAAAAGCGCATTGTGATGACAGCAGCAGGTGTGCTGCTGAGCGGATTTGCAGTGGGAATGTTCAATGCGTCCGCTTTTGGTATGGATCCCTTTCAGGTATTTGCGCATGGAGTCTGCGGACATACATCCATCTCTTTTGGTACGTTTTATATGCTGCTGAATCTGCTGATGCTGGCAGGCGTGTTTCTGGCAGACCGGAAAAAGATCGGGCTGGGTACTTTTATCAATATTTTTCTGCTGGGGTATATGGTGGATTTTTCCACCTGGATATGGAACAGACCACCGTTTGCGGATACTGTTCCGGCAAGGGCGGTGCTGCTGATTGCAGGCGTGCTGCTTTTGTGCATGGCATCTTCACTGTACTATGTGGGAGATCTGGGAGTATCCACCTATGATGCCATAGCTCTATGTATATCGCAGAGAAAACAATGGAAATTTTTCCTTGTCAGAGTGACCTGTGATCTGATTGCAGCAGCCATCGGGTTTGGGCTGGGCGCAGTGGTGGGGGTGGGCACACTTGTGTCTGCCTTTGGCATGGGGCCGGCCATTTCATTTTTTAATGTACATATGTCGGAACCGATGCGATATGGAAAGGACGGAAAAGGTTAATTATTTCTCCTTTACAGGAGAGGAAAGATGT